>NZ_JBSFCI010000008.1:0-207507 GCF_053593375.1 Streptomyces sp. NPDC002309
CAGTCGTGTGCTGTTCCGATCTGGTTGGCGCGTCAACCCGGGTGAGTCGGTGAGTGACCGATTCCGCGCCGTTCCGAGGACGGACACCCCCCGGCCCGGCCCCGACCCACCCACCGGACAGACGCCGCGGGCCGGACCCACCCACCCACCGGACAGACGCCGCGGGCCGGAAACCACACACGACAGCGGCCCACCCGTCGTAAGGGGGATCAGGGGCGGATCCCGTCGCAGGCGATGGGCAGATGGCGCGGGCCGCGCAGGACGGCGTTCTGGCGGTAGGGGGGCGGGTCCTCCAGCAGGCGGGGGTTCTCCAGGCGCCGCGCCAGTTCGGCCAGGGCGAGCTGCGCCTCCAGCCGGGCCAGCGGCGCTCCGAAGCAGCTGTGGATACCGCTGCCGAACCCGAGGTGCTGGATGTCCCCGCGGTCCGGGTCGAAGCGGTCGGGGTTCTCGAACCGCTGCGGGTCACGGTTGCCGGACGCCAGCACCAGCCACAGGGACGCCCCCTTCGGAATGTTCACCCCGCCGATCTCGATGTCGGCGATGGTGGTGCGCTGCGGCACCAACTGCACCGGCGGCTCGAAGCGCAGCAGTTCCTCGACGATCGGCACGGCGAGCCGCGGCTCGGCCCGCAGCCGCCGCAGGACGTCCGGGTTGCGCAGCAGGGTCAGCATCCCGTTGGTGACGAGGTTGACGGTGGTCTCGTGCCCCGCGATCAGCAGCAGCGCCGCCGTGCTGAGCAGCTCCATCGTGGTCATCGCTCCGTCCGGGCCGTCGGCCGCCGCCAGCGCGGAGATCATGTCGTTCTCAGGGCGCTTGCGGCGCTCCTCGATCAGACCGGCCAGATACATGCCGAGCTGCATACGGGCCTCGTTCGACGACTTGCCGTGCTCGGCGGGGTCCGCGTCCGGATCGGGGTCGAGGCTCGCGGCGATGGCGTCCGCCCACCCGTGGAAGCGGGGCTCGTCCTCGCGCGGCACACCGAGGATGCGGCAGATCACGGTCACCGGGAACGGGTACGAGAACTCCTCCACGAGATCGATCCGGCCGGGGTCGGCGATGCCGTCGACGAGGCCGGAGACGATGCCGTGCAGTTCCTCGCGCATGCCGTCGACCCGGTGCGGGGAGTGCGGCGGGCCGAAGGGCCGGTTCGTCATCCGCCGCAGCCGGTCGTGCTCGGGCGGGTCGAGCCGCAGGAAGCTCGGCGGCAGCACCCCGTCGCCCGGCTCGGACGGCGACTCGGCCAGCGGGTCGTTCGTCGCCGAGGCCAGGTTGCGGGCGTCGGAGCTGATGCGGGGGTCGTGCAGGAGGCTGCGGATCTCGTAGTAGGTGCTGACGACGTACGGCCCGTCTTCCTGGTGGAGGACCGGCGTCTTCCGCAGCTCCTCGTAGAGGGGGTACGGGTTGGCGCGGTTGGAGTAGTCCAGGATCTGGTGCAGCGGAGTTGGCGTCATCGTGCGTCCTCGTGGCCGGGCGGGTCGGCGGGTCAGTGCGCGGGGGTGAACGTGATCCGGCGGTCGGCCGGCGAGTATCCGCTGAGGGTCACCGTGGGGCCGTGCGTGGGCACCGACGGGTCGGGGAAGTCCGCGTCGACCGGACGCTGCCCCGGGCTCCGGCCCACCGTGGGGAACGGCGGCGGGAACGGCGCGGTGGTCTCGATCAGCTCCTGGTAGAACGGCAGCCATCGGGCGTGGTCGAAGGAGACCGCCCCGATGACGCGCCCCTGGTAGCCGTAGACACCCACGAAGCGCCGGTCGGTGAGCGAGCCCTGCGCGATGAGGATCTCCGTGCCGAGCGACGGCACCCCGACCGACTTGATGTTCACCCCGAACTGCGAGGACCAGAAGGCCGGCACCCACAGGTGGGGCAGCCGCTCGGCGCTCTCGCTGAGCATGTTGTGCGCGGCGGTCTCGGCCTGCCGGACGGCGTTGCCCCAGTGTTCCAGGGACAGGAACTGGTAGCCGAACAGGGCGTGCGGGGACCTCGCCACGTCACCGGCGACATAGACGTCGTCGGTCACGATGCCGCGGATGTCGAAGGCACGGCAGCCGGCGTCGCAGGCGATGCCGCGCGGGCCCGCCCCGAGTCCGGACCCGGCGAGCCACTCGGTGTTGCGGGTGGCGCCGAGGGAGACGATCACCAGGTCGGTCTCGACGGTGGAGCCGTCGGAGAGGTGAGCGGCCCGCACCCGTCCCGAGGCGTCGCCCTCCAGGGCGGTCACCATGACCCCGCACCGCAGGTCCACGCCGTGTTCCTGCTGAAGTTCGGCGGCGACCGCGCCGACCACTCCGCCGAGCGCGCCGACCAGGGGCGCCCCGCCGCGTTCGGCGACGGTGACGGCGATCCCGCGCTCCCGGCAGGCGGAGGCGATCTCCGAGCCGGTGAACCCGGCGCCGATCACGAAGACCCGCTTGGGCCCCTCGGCGAGCCGCCGCTGCAGCCGGGCGGCGTCGTCCCGGGTGCGCAGCACGAAGACGCCGTCGAGTTCCGCCTCGGCCTCGTGGGGCCACGGTCGCGCCCGCACTCCGGTGGCGATCAGCAGCCGGTCGTACGGCACCTCGTCGCCGTCGCCCAGCCGCACCCGGCGCGCGGACATGTCGAGACCGGTGGCCGGGACGCCGAGCCGCCAGGTCGCGCCGAGGTTCTCGCGCCGGGGCAGGGCGGTGCGGTCCGCGGTGGTCAGGCCCAGCAGCACCTGCTTGGAGAGCGGGGGCCGGTCGTACGGCTCGTAGGGCTCGTCACCGATGATCGTCAGGGAGCCGGTGAAGCCCTTCGCGCGCAGGGTCTCCGCTCCGCGCAGGCCCGCGAGCGAGGCGCCGACGACGACGATGCGGCCGTCGCGCCTGAGGCGTTCCAGGGATCCGTCAGCGTTCATCCGGCACCGCCCCGGCGGGTACGTCGACCTCGTCGACGAGGATGGCCTGGACGGGGCAGGCGGCCGCGGCCTGCGCGATTCTGTCGCGCTGCGCCTCGTCGGCCTCCGGGTGGTAGAGCAGCCCCTCGTCGCCGTGCATGACGAAGACGTCGGGCGCGAGGAACGCGCACTGCGCGTATCCCTGACAGCGGTTCAGGTCGACGACAAGCCTCACCAAGGGATTCGTCCTCTCCTGCGGCACGGCCCCCTGCGCCCATCGTCGGCGCGTCGGCGGGGCCCGGCGACGAGGGATGGGCCGTCGGAGTGAACCCCCGTGCCGCGCGGGACCGGCGAGGGTCAGCCCGCGGGTCGTCTGCCCCACAGGATGTTCAGGCTGACCAGCAGCGCCCAGGCCGGGAAGACCAGCTCCGACCAGGGCAGGTTCGCCCCCACCACGAGCAGCACCAGGCCGACGAGGTAGCCGAGGACGACGAGGGGGCGCGGGATGACGCCGAGCCGGTGGCCGATGGTCGAGGTCGTGAAGATGAAGACGGCCGCCATGCGCAGCCCGTAGGTGGTCAGCAGGGTGTAGGCGAAGTGGCGGCCGAACGGCGAGGGTCCCTGGTCGTCGGCGAGCACGGTCCCGGCCGCCGCGCCGCTGCCGAACAGCATGGCCACGAAGACCAGTCCGCTGCCCAGGAACACGGTCGACACGAACCGGTCCTCGCCCGCACCCGCCTGTTCACGCAGGGCTCCCATGAACCACAGGAAGGCGATCCCGGCGAACGGCAGCAGCTCCAGCGCCGTCTGCACGGCGCCGCGCTGCCCGGCGTCGATGGCGACCTCGGTCCCGCCGGCCCCGCCGGGCAGGGCGAGGCGCACCAGGATGATCGCCGCGGCCATCAGGAACGCGAAGAGGACCCCGGCGATCCCGGCGGCCCGGGGTGTCCCGAGGCCCTCGTCCTTGTGCCGCATCCGTTCCTCGCTCTCTGTCCGTCCCGCGTCGCGCGGACGTCCGTCCCCGATCGCCAGGACGCCCGCCCTCCCGCCTCCAGACAGCAGCAATCGGCGGACTCCCGCCACCGGACCGCGCCGGCCCACGAGGGCGCCGCCCCCACTCCTGACCTCAGGCACGTTCGACGTCGGACGGGCATCCGAGTGACGGGAAGGGGCCAGATGTACGAAGCTGGAAGCATGAAGCTGGCGTTCTCCACCCTCGGTGTCCCCGGCCTCCCCCTGCCGGACGTCCTCCGGCTCGCGGCCGACCACGGCTACCACGGTGTGGAGCTGCGGGCGCATCCCGAGGAGCCGGTGCACCCCGGCATGGGGGCGGCCGAACGGACGGAGGCCGCCGCAGCGTTCGAGGCGTCCGGGGTCGCGTTGCTCGGGATCGCCGGGGACACGCGTGTGGCCACCCCCGGTGACGACGAGCCCGTGCTGGCCGAGCTGCGCGCCCTCCTCGACCTGGCCCGCGACCTGGGCGCGCCGTACGTCCGGGTCCGCCCCGGCGGTACGGCGGAGCAGAGTCCCGAGGAGGCCGACGCCGTCGCCGCCGGGCGCCTGGGCACGGCGGCCGAGTACGCGGGCGACGTCGGGGTGCGCATCCTGCTCGAGACCCACGACTCGCACCCCAGGGGCGCCGACGCGATGCGGATCCTGGGCCTGGTCGGCCACCGCCAGGTCGGCGCGCTGTGGGACGTGATGCACACCTGGCTGGGCGGCGAGCAGCCCTCGGAGACGTACGCGGCGCTCTTCCCCTACCTGGGCTACGTCCAGGTCAAGGACATCGCCTCCGCCGAGGACACCGCTCCGCTGCCGCTGGGCGCCGGGGTGCTCCCGCTCACCGAGACCGTGGAGCTGCTCTCCCGGCAGGGCTGGGACGGCTGGCTGTGCTGGGAGTACGAGAAGCGCCGGCACGAGGACGCCGCCCCGCTCCCCGGCCTGCTGGACGCGGGCCGCGGCCACCTGGCGCGCCTGCTCAACGACTCTGCCTGAACGCCGCCGCGCGGTCACCTGCCCGGCCCACGGTCACCGAGCCGGCACAAGGCACACAGCACCCGGCACCCGCACCCGCACCCGGCACACAGCACCCAGCACCCAGCACCCAGCACCCAGCAGACTCCGCCAGGCAGCAGAGTCAGCCGGGCAGACGGGCCCGCACCGCCGCGACCTCGCCGTCCACAGGACGGACCGCCGGGGATCGCCGGGGAGTGACCGAGGTGAGGGCCACGCCGCCCACCAGCAGTGCCGCCGCGCACCAGCGCAGCGGGGTCATCGACTCACCGAGGAACACCACCGCGGACGTCATCCCGAAGGCCGGGACCAGCAGCGAGAACGGCGCGACGGTGGAGGCCGGATGACGGCGCAGCAGCCAGCCCCAGGCCCCGAAGCCGAACACGGTGGAGACCCAGGCGACGTAGACGACGGTGCCGGCGCCCTGCCAGTCGAGGCCGCGCAGGGCGTCGTAGTCCCGGGTGGGTCCCTCCAGGAGCAGGGACAGGGCGAGGAGGGGCAGGACGGGGACGGTGCTCACCCACACCATGAAGTTGAGGGCGTCCGGGGGTGCGGCCTTGCGGGTGAGGACGTTGGAGGCGCCCCAGCAGGCGGCGGCCGCGATGACGAGGGCGAAGGCGGTCAGGGGGCCGGAGGTGCCCTCGTCGACGGCGGCGGCACCGACGCCCACGAGGGCCACGAGCATGCCCGACACCCGTACCGCGGTGGGGCGTTCACCCAGGAACGCGAAGGCGATCAGCGCGGTGAACACCGCCTGCGTCTGGAGCACCAGCGACGACAGTCCGGCGGGCATCCCGGCGTCCATCCCCACGAACAGCAGCCCGAACTTCGCGACCCCCAGGACCAGTCCCACCGCCACGATCCACTTCCAGGCGACCTTGGGGCGGCCCACGAGGAAGACGGCGGGGACGGCCGCCACCAGGAAGCGCAGGGCGGAGAAGAGGAGGGGCGGGAAGTGGTCGAGGCCGATCTCGATGACGGTGAAGTTGACGCCCCAGACGGCGGCGACGAGGACGGCGAGCAGGAGGTGGGCGGGGCGCATACGTCGAGGGTCACCCGCGTCGACCGTGTAGCACCAGCGATGCTTGCTGCATGATGGGATGAAGCAAAGCTAATTGATCGAGGGGTGTCATGCTCGACCTCCAGCGACTGCGGGCCCTGCACGCCGTCTCCGTGCACGGCACGGTCGGCGCCGCGGCCGTGGCGCTCGGCTACACCCCGTCGGCCGTGTCCCAGCAGATCGCCAAACTGGAGCGGGAGACGCGGACGGTACTGCTGGAGCGGGAGGGGCGGGGGGTGCGTCTGACCGACGAGGCGCACCAACTCGTCGCCACGGCCGCCGAACTGCTGGCCATCGTGGAGCGGGCGGAGACGGATCTGGAGGAGCGGCGCGGGCTGCCGGCCGGGCGTCTGACGGTGGCGGCGTTCCCGTCGGCGGCGCGAGGGCTGCTGCCGCCGGTCCTCGCCGACCTCGCGAAACGCCACCCGGCGCTGGACGCCCGCCTGACCGAGGTCGACCCGCACCTGTCGGTCGACCTGGTCACCAAGGGCGCGATCGACCTCGCCGTCGCCCACGACTGGGACATCGCGCCGCTGCCCGCTCCCGCGGGCGTGGAGCAGGCGGCGATCGGGGACGACCTGTGCGACCTGCTGGTCCCCGCGGACCACCCCTTCGCGTCCCGAACGGCCGTGCTCCGCTCGGAGTTGGGCGGCGAGCGCTGGGTCTGCCAGCCGCCCGGCCGGGTCTGCCACGACTGGCTGCTCCGCACCCTGCGCTCGGTCGGCCACGAGCCGGACATCGTCCACACGGCGGAGGAGAACCCGACCCTCGTGGCGCTGGTCGCGGCGGGCCTGGGAGTGGCCCTCATCCCGCGCCTGGGCCGGGGCCCGCTCCCGCCGGACGTGGCCCAGGTCCCCCTGGACCCCCTCCCCGTCCGCCACCTCTACGCCCTCTGGCGCGAGGGCGCGTCCCGCCGCCCGGCGATCGCGGAAACGGTCCGCACCTTGCAGACCCACTGGCCCGAGGTGTCGGACCGCTAGGACGTGTTTCGGAAGCCCCTTCGTCGCCCGAAGGGCGGCCCCGCGACGCCCGGCACGCACTCTCGCCGCACCGGAGGAAATGCCGAGTACGCCCAGTACGAGGCATTTCGTCCGGCACGACACGACCAACTGGTTCGCAACCGGGCCGGCGTGGGAGCCGACGCCGGAGAGGTGCCGCCATCGGCGCACGGGCCCGGTGCGCCGATGGCGGCACCTCCGGGGCGGGGCTCTGCGCCCCCCTTGACTGGCATAAATTTCCGGGATATTGGTGGCTCTTTGGAATTTATTTTCATCAATCTTCTACGGAAGGAGGGCACGTGCAGCACAACAGCACGCCGACCTCAGGAAACCCGGCTGCCACCCCGTCCAGGCGTGCCGTTCTCGCCGCCACCGCGGGCGTCACCGCCGTCCTGACGGTCGGCCAGAGCACGGCGCACGCCGCCGCCGGCGACGACGACAGACGCCTTCGGAAGATCATTTCCGGGATGACCCTGGAGGAGAAGGTCGGTCAGCTCTTCGTCTCCCGTGTCTACGGCCACTCCGCGACCGAGCCCGACCAGGCCGACATCGACCTCAACCTCAGCGAGTTCGGGGTGCGTACGGCGGCCGAACTGATCGCCAAGTACCGCCTCGGCGGCGTCATCTACTTCGCCTGGGCCCACAACACCCGTAATCCGCACCAGATCGCGGACCTGTCGAACGGCATCCAGAAGGCCTCCCTCGGCCTCCCCCGCGGACTGCCCATGCTGGTCTCCACGGACCAGGAGCACGGGATAGTGACCCGCGTGGGCAAGCCCGCGACGCTCTTCCCGGGCGCGATGGCCATCGGCGCCGGCGGGTCGCGCGCCGACGCCCGCACCCTCGGCCGGATCTCCGGCGAGGAACTGCGCGCGATGGGCATCCGGCAGGACTACTCCCCCGTCGCCGACGTCAACGTCAACCCGGCCAACCCGGTGATCGGCGTGCGTTCCTTCGGCTCCGACCCGCACGCGGTGTCCGAGATGGTCGTGGCGGAGGTCACCGGGTACCAGCGCGCGGGCGTCGCCGCGACCGCCAAGCACTTCCCCGGCCACGGCGACACCGCGGTGGACAGCCACTACGGCTTCCCGGTCATCAAGCACACCCGCGAGGAGTGGTCGACGATCGACGCGCCCCCGTTCCGGGCGGCGATCGCGGCCGGCATCGACTCCATCATGACGGCGCACATCATGGTCCCGGCGCTGGACTCCGCCGAAGACCCGGCCACGCTCTCCCGCACGATCCTCACCGGCATCCTGCGCGAGGAGCTGGGCTACGACGGTGTCGTGGTCACCGACGCGCTCGACATGCAGGGCGTCCGCACGAAGTACGGCGACGACCGGGTGCCGGTGCTGGCGCTGAAGGCGGGCGTCGACCAGCTGCTCAACGCGCCGAAGCTGGACATCGCCTGGAACGCCGTGCTGAAGGCCGTTCAGGACGGCGAGCTCACCGAGGAACGGCTCGACGAATCGATCCTGCGGATTCTGCGGCTGAAGGCGAAGCTCGGGCTGTTCAAGGAGCCGTACGTCACGGCGCGGGGCGTCGACCGCACGGTCGGCACCCGGGCCCACCTCAAGGAGGCCGACCGGATCGCCGAGCGGACGACGACCCTGCTCGTCAACGAGGGCGACCTGCTGCCGTTGTCCCGGCGCGAGCACCCCCGGCTGCTCGTGGTGGGCGCCGACCCGGCCTCGCCGTCCGGCACGACCGGCCCGCCCACCAAGGTCCTCGCGGGCGCCCTGACCGAGCTGGGCTTCACGGCCACGGCGCTGTCCACCGGCACGGCGCCCTCCGCGGCGGTCATGGACCAGGCCGTGGCGGCGGCGCAGGACGTGGACGCGGTGGTCGTGGGGACGTACAACGTCACGGCGACCAGCGCGCAGAAGACGCTGGTCGAGCGGTTGCTGGCGACCGGGAAGCCGGTCGTCGCGGTGGCCGTCCGCAACCCGTACGACGTGGCCCATCTGCCGGGAGTCCGCGGCTACCTGGCGTCCTACGCGTGGACGGACGTGGAGATGCAGGCGGCGGCGCGGGTCATCGCCGGGAAGGTGCGGCCGCGCGGCACTCTGCCGGTGCCGGTGCAGCGGGCGGACGACCCCGCGCGCGTGCTCTATCCCGTCGGACACGGGTTGTCGTACTAGGAGCCGACCGGACGCGCGATGCGGTGCGCCTGCGCCTCGGCGCAGGCGCACCCGTCAGGAGCACGCGGCTGTGCCCGCCCGACGCCGTGCGAACGGCGGGCACAGCACCGGCGTCACGGACGCAGCGTCCGCTCCGCGCCCCGCTTGTCGAGCCGTGCGTCGTACTTCGCCAGCGGCTCGGCAGCCGCCGGGTCGGCCGCGACCGCCGGGGAGGCGACGCCGGCCCACTTCAGGATCTTGGCCGTGGCCAGCGCCTTCTGCTGCTCCCGCAGACCGGCCACGTTGGCACCGTGGTTGGCGCCGGGCGCGGTGAAGACGTACGAGTCACGCGCGCCCTTGCCGAGGCGGAACGGCTCGGCGCCCCACGGGTCGTTCTCGCCGTAGACGAACAGCATCTGCCGCGCGTTGTGGCGGACCCAGCTGTCGACGTCCTTCATGGCGCCGTCCCGGAACTTCATCGGGATCGCGCGCGGCACGAAGTACCGCGGCGGCAGGTAGCCGTGGCGGATGTACTTCTTCTCGATGTGCGGGAAGACGATCGTGGGCGCGCCGAGCTCCGTGCCCGCCTGGTAGTAGTACGGCGTGTACGGCTCCAGGCCCTGGTCGGTGTAGAAGGAGAACCCGGCGATGGTGTCGACGGAGTTCCAGATCTCGTCGTCGGTCGCGTTCCTCGCGTCCGCCGGGATCGTGTCGCAGTCGGCCGGCAGGCTGTACTGCCAGAAGCCCCAGACGTAGTCGAGGACGGTCGCCTCGTACGCCTTGTCGAGGCTGCCGACGGTGGTGAACGTGTAGCCGTTCTCGGCCGCGTACGCCTGGTAGCGCTGCTCCAGCGGCTCCCTGCGCACCAGGGCCTCGCGCTGCACGCCGTTCAGCCGGTCACGGCACTCCTTGGTGCCGACGGTGGCGAAGAAGCGGTCGTACGCCCTGTCCTCGTGGTTCACCACGTCGTTGGGGGCGACGTAGGCGACGACACCGTCCATGTCACGGGGGTAGAAGCGCTCGTAGTAGGTGGCGGTCATGCCGCCCTTCGAACCGCCCGTGGAGAGCCAGTTCTCGGCGTAGATCCGCTTCAGCGCCGTGAAGATGCGGTGCTGGTCGCTGGCGGCCTGCCAGATGTCCAGCTTGGTCCAGTCGGCCGGGCTGGGCCGGGACGGCGTGAAGAAGCGGTACTCCATGGAGACCTGGTTGCCGTCCACGATCTGGGTCGGCTCACGGCGGCTCGGGTTGGTGGAGACGTTGTAGCCGCTGGTGTGGAAGACCGTCGGACGCGAGACGTCCTTGTGGAGCACCGTGATCCGCTGCTGGAACGTGCCCTTGGAGGGCTTGCGGTGGTCCACGGGCTGTGCGTAGTTGAGGACGAAGAAGCGGTAGCCGGGGTACGGCTTCTCCTCGATCAGGCTCATGCCGGGTATGGAGAGCAACCGGTCCTTGATGTCGGTGGCCTCCGGCGACGGGGCGGCGGTGGCCGCTCCGGCCGTGCTCAGCGTGCCTATGAGCACCGTGAGCGCGAGCAGCCATCTGAGCGCCTTGCGCATGCACCCTCCCTGTAAGAACAGATGTGCGCCGGAAGCTATCGGAGCAACACACCTGTGCACCAGGGTGGTTGGTGCTTCAGCAGGTCAGCACAGTGTCCAGCCGGAGCTGACCGACCCCCGGCCCACCGTGCCCTTCACCCACACGCAACGCTGCCCGGCGTGCACGGTCACCGGTCCCGCGCGGTGCGAGTAGCGGCCCTTGTCGACGACCGGGCGGTTGCCGCGCGCCTGCACGCTGACCGACATCGACCGTCTGGGACCGGGATCGTCCGGGAGCGTGACGGCGCAGACGTACCCGCCGCGCTTGTAGACGTGCACGGTGCCGGTGGCGAACGGCAGCGTCCTGACCTTGCGTCCGGCGCAGCCGGCCGCCGCCGCCTGCGCCTGTGCCGGTACGACGAGCGCCAGCAGCCCGGACACGGTCAGCAGGGCCACGCCGAGCGCCATCCGCCGTCGTATCGCACCCGTGTCCACAGTCGTCCCCTCCGCGCCCCTCGGATCGACGTACGGCTGTACGGACGCACGGCGTACGCCCGATGGTTGCACCCGCCTGCCGCGGACCCGACGTCAGGCCACCGCCGGGGTCTCTTCGCCGACGAAGGTCCGCCACAGGGCGGCGTACCGTCCGTCACGGGCGAGCAACTCCTCGTGCGTGCCGTCCTCCACCACCCGGCCGTGATCCATCACCACGACCCGGTCCGCGCGGGCGGCGGTGGTCAGGCGGTGCGCGACGACGAGCGTCGTGCGACGGCCGGCCAGCCGGTCCGTGGCCTGGTTGACCTGCGCCTCGGTCGCCAGGTCCAGCGCGGCCGTCGCCTCGTCGAGGAGCAGGACGTCCGGGTCGACGAGTTCGGCGCGGGCCAGCGCGATCAGCTGCCGTTGCCCGGCGGAGAGGTTGCGGCCGCGCTCGGCGACCTCGTGGAGGTACCCGCCCTCCAGTGTGGCGATCATCTCGTGCGCCCCGACCGCGCGGGCCGCCGCCTCCACCGCGGCGTCGGTGGCGTCCGGACGGCCGTAGGCGATGGCGTCCCGGACGGTGCCGGGGAAGAGGTACGCCTCCTGCGGTACGACGCCCAGGCGGTGCCGGTACGAGGTGAGGTCGAGGCCGCGCAGATCGGCGCCGTCGACGGTGACCCGTCCGCCCGTCGGGTCGTAGTACCGCGCCACCAGCTTCACCAGCGTCGACTTGCCCGCGCCGGTCTCGCCGACGAACGCGACGGTCTGGCCGGCGGGGACGGTGAGGTCGATGCCGCTGAGGGCCTCCTCCTCGTCGCCGTAGGCGAAGTGCACGTCCTCGAAGGCGATGTCGCCCCGCAGGGAGAGGACTTCGCGGGCTTCGTCGGCGGACTTCGTCGACGCCGGCTCCCGCAGCAGTTCCTGGATCCGGCCGAGCGAGACGGACGCCTGCTGGTAGCCGTCGAAGACCTGGGAGAGCTGCTGGACGGGGGCGAAGAAGAGATCGATGTAGAGGATGTATGCCACCAGCGCACCCGTGGTGAGGGTGGCCGCCTCCACCCGCCAGGCGCCGGCCCAGAGCACGGCCGCCACGGCGGCCGACGCCAGCAACTGCACGAAGGGGAAGTAGACGGAGATCAGCCACTGACCGCGTATCCGGGCCTGCCGGTAGCTGTCGCTGCGCTCGGCGAACCGCCGCCCGCCGTCCCCCTCGCGCCCGAACGCCTGCACGATCCGCAGCCCGGAGACCGTCTCCTGGAGGTCGGCGTTGACCGTGGACACCCGCTCACGGGCGAGTTCGTACGCCTTCACGCTCGCCTTGCGGAAGAAGTACGTGCCGACGATCAGCGGCGGGAGCGTGGCGAAGACGACCAGCGCGAGCTGCACGTCGATCACCAGCAGGGCGACCATGATCCCGAAGAAGGAGACCACGGAGACGAAGGCGGTGACCAGTCCCGTCTGCAGGAACGTCGACAGCGCGTCCACGTCGGTGGTCATCCGGGTCATGATCCGGCCGGTCAGCTCCCGCTCGTAGTAGTCGAGTCCGAGCCGCTGGAGCTGGGCGAAGATCTTCAGCCGCAGCGAGTACAGCACACGTTCACCGGTGCGGCCGGTCATCCGGGTCACACCGATCTGCGCCACCCACTGGGCGAGCACCGCGAACAGCGCGAGCAGCGAGGCGGCCCAGACGGCCCCGAGGGCGGCCTTCGTGACACCGCTGTCGATGCCGTGCCGGATCAGCACGGGCAGCAGCAGGCCCATGCCGGCGTCGACGGCGACCAGGCCGAGGCTGACCAGCAGGGGCGCGCCGAAGCCCCGCAGCAGCCGCTTCAGCCCGTACGACCGCTCGGGCCGCACGGCCTGGGCCTCGTCGACGGCGGGGATGTCCGTGGCCGGGGGCAGGGCGTCGACCTGGGCGAGCAGCTCCGGGGTGGCCGGGGTGCCGGCCAGGGCGGCGTCCTTGGGCTCGCGGTCACCGGTCCACAGGCGGGGTGTCACCCCGCGCTCGGCGTCGAACTCGGCGTCCAGTTCCTCGCGGACGGAGGTGTCCTCCCGGGGCACGGCGGGCGGGGCGTGGCCAGGGGAGACGCCGCCGAGTTCGTCGGGGTCGGTGAGCAGGCGGCGGTAGAGGGCCGAGCGTTTCTGGAGCTCGTCGTGGGTGCCGATGTCGACGAGCCGGCCGGCGTCCAGGACGGCGATGCGGTCGGCGAGGTTGAGCGTGGAGCGCCGGTGGGCGATCAGCAGGGTGGTGCGGCCCTCCATGACGTGCTTCAGCGCCTCGTGGATCTCGTGCTCGACTCGGGCGTCCACGGCGGAGGTGGCGTCGTCGAGGACGAGCAGACGCGGGTCGGTGAGCAGGGCGCGGGCCAGGGCGATGCGCTGGCGCTGGCCGCCGGAGAGGGTGAGGCCGTGCTCGCCGACGGTGGTGTCGTAGCCGCGCGGGAGCTCCTGGATGAAGCGGTCCGCCTGGGAGGCGCGGGCGGCGGCCTCCACCTCGGCGTCGGTGGCGTCCGGGTGGCCGTAGGCGATGTTGTTGCGGACCGTGTCCGAGAAGAGGAACGAGTCCTCGGGGACCAGGCCGATCGCGGCCCTCAGCGAGTCGAGGGTCAGTTCGCGGACGTCATGGCCGCCGACGAGGACCGCGCCGCGGTCGACGTCGTAGAAGCGCGGCAGCAGCAGGGAGACCGTCGACTTCCCGGAGCCGGAGGAGCCGACGACCGCGAGGGTCTCGCCGGGGCGGATCTCGAAGGTCAGGCCGTCGAGCACCGGCTTGCCGGCGTCGTACCCGAAGGAGACGTCGTCGAACTCGACGGTCGCGGGCGCGTCGGCGGGGAGGTCGCGGGCGCCGTCGCGCAGCGAGGGCTCGGTGTCGATCAGCTCCAGGACGCGCTCGGTGCCGGCGCGGGCCTGCTGGGCCACGGTGAGAACCACGGCGAGCATCCGGACCGGGCCGACGAGCTGGGCGAGGTAGGTGGAGAAGGCCACGAACGTGCCGAGCGTGATGTGGCCGCGCACGGCCAGCCAGCCGCCGAGGGCGAGCATCGCGACCTGGCCGAGCGCGGGGACGGCCTGGAGCGCGGGGGTGTACTTGCTGTTCAGCCGGATGGTGCGCAGACGCCCGGCGTAGAGCTTCCTGCCGACCTCGCGGAGCTTGCCGGTCTCCTGCTCCTCCTGCCCGAAGCCCTTCACCACGCGCACGCCGGTGACGGCGCCGTCGACGACGCCCGCGACGGCGGCGGCCTGGGCCTGGGCGTACCAGGTGGCGGGGTGGAGCTTGCCGCGGCTGCGCTTGGCGATGAACCACAGGGCGGGGGCGACGGCCAGGGCGACCAGGGTGAGCGGAGGGGACAGCCACGCCATGATCGCGAGGGAGATCACGAAGAGCAGGAGGTTCCCGATGGTCATCGGGAGCATGAAGAGCAGGCCCTGGATCAGCTGGAGGTCGCTGGTGGCCCGGCCGACCACCTGGCCGGTGGACAGCTCGTCCTGACGGCGGCCGTCGAGCCGGGTGATCGTGTCGTACATGTCGGTGCGCAGGTCGTGCTGGACGTCGAGGGCGACCCTGCCGCCGTAGTACCGGCGGATGTACGTGAAGACGTAGACGAGGAGGGCGGCGCCGATGAGCGAGGCGGCCCACGGGGCCATGGCCCGGGTGCGGTCGCCGACCACGTCGTCGATGATCACCTTGGTGATCAGGGGGACGAGGGCCAGGACGGCCATGCCCGCGAGAGACGAGCCGAGGGCCAGGACCACGTCCTTCCGATACCGCCAGGCGTAGCCCCACAGCCGCCGTGCCCATCCCCGTTGCGGTCCCACGCGGGTGCCCTCCGATCGTCCTGATCTACCGGAAGGCACCAACACGGACGGGCGCCGATTTCATCCCGCCGTGGCGATCGCCAGGCCGGTCAGGACGCGGCGAGGTCCTTGTGGACGACCTTGGCCACGCCCTGGATGGTGGCGATGCCGTAGTTCATGGTGCTGTTGCCGTGGGTGAGCACGGTGATCATGTAGTCGTGGCCGCGGCCCTTGAAGGTGCCGACGCTGTGCACCCGCCAGCCGTGCGTGGCCCGCTGGAGCCAGCCGTTCTTGACGGCGACGGAGACCCCGGACGGCACCCCGTACGGCGTGCCCCAGCGCTGCCCGGAGACCACCTGGCCCATCAGCTTGAGGATGTAGGCGCGGGAGTTGTCGCTGAGCACGGTGTTCTTGGCGGTGACGAGCTTGAGCAGCTTCTGCTCGTCGTTGACGGTGATCTGGGTCAGACCCCAGTAGCCGTTCGCGCCGGGCTTGGTCTGCGTCATGCCGGCGGCGGACAGGAAGCCCTTGATCTTCGTCAGGCCCAGCTGCTTCCAGAGCGTGGTGGTCGCGGCGTTGTCCGACTTGGTGATCATGGCCGTGGCGAGGGAGGTCTCGCGGGCGGTGAGATAGCGGCCGTGCTTCTTCGCGTCCCAGAGCAGCGCAGCGAGCACGGTGACCTTGACGACGCTGGCCGAGTCGTAGGCGGTGGTCGACCGCAGGGTGCAGGTCGTCTTGGTGGTGCGGTCGTAGAGGCCGACGGCGACGGTGCCCTTGCGGTTCGCGAGGGCGGCGGTGATGTCCTTCTTCAGCTTGGCTGCGAGGCCGGCCTTGGCCGACGTGCAGCTGACGGTGGGCGCGGGCGCGGCCACGGCGGGTGACGCGGCGGCGACGACCGATATGAGAATTCCGGCACCGAGGGCTGCGGAGAGCAGTCTCGTACCCCGGGGTCTGCGGGTTGTCATGCCGGTTCTGACCCGCACGGCGGACCGAAGGTTGTACGTGTGTTCCCCAGGACATATGTCCAGGCCGGAGCCCGGACGGGCCGGTGTGCTTCTGGAGCGACGAGGGATGCGGCGGTGACCACCGGGAGGGGACGGCACGCGGCGGCCACCGCGACCTGCCGCCCCGCCCGCACGACCACGTCGGCCCGGCGCCCGCTGGTCCGGGGCCGGGCCCGAGGCCGTACCGGTGCCTCGGCAGGCGTCAGCCGAGGTGCGTGGGGGCGAACATGCGCAGCACCGCCGGGAGGACGACCACCGACGGGCCCGGTGACGCCAGCGCCTTCTTCAGGTCGGCCTCCAGGGTCTCCGGCGTCGTGCGGATTCCCGGCACGCCGAAGGACTCGGCGAGCGCCACGTAGTCCGGGCGGGTCAGTTCCGTCGCCGTGGCCTGGCCGAAGGCGTCGGTCATGTACTCGCGCAGGATGCCGTAACCGCCGTCGTCGACGATCAGCCAGGTGACGTCCAGGCCGTACTGCCGGGCCGTCGCCAGCTCGGCGATCGAGTACAGCGCGCCGCCGTCCCCCGACACCGCCAGCACCGGCCGGGTCGGATCGGCGGCGGCCGCGCCGAGCGCCGCCGGGAAGCCGTAGCCGAGGCCGCCCGCGCCCTGGGCGGAGTGCATGGTGTTGGAGCCCTTGGGGTCGAAGGCCGACCAGGCCCAGTAGGCCAGGATCGTCATGTCCCAGAAGGACGGGGAGTCGGCGGGCAGCGCCCTGCGGACGGACGCCAGCACGTCCTGCTCCAGGGTGAGCTCCTGCGCGGCGATCCGGTCGGCGACCTTCGCGAGGACCTCCCGCACGCGCTCCGGCGCCGACGGGTCCGTCCGCTCCGTCACCGTCTCCAGCAGCGCCTGCAACGCGAGGCGCGCGTCCGCGTGGACGCCCAGCGCCGGATGGTTGGACTCCAGCTTGCCGAGGTCGGCCTCGACCTGGATCACCCGGCCGCGCGGCCGGAACGTGTGGTAGTTGGAGGAGACTTCGCCGAGGCCCGAGCCGACGACGAGGAGGACGTCCGCGTCCTCCAGGAAGTCCGTGGTGTGCCGGTCCTCGATCCACGACTGGAGCGACAGCGGGTGCGTCCACGGGAAGGCGCCCTTGCCGCCGGGGGTGGTGACGACCGGCGCCTGGAGCAGCTCCGCCAGCTGACGGAGCTTCTTCGAGGCGTCGGCCCGCACGACACCGCCGCCCGCGATGATGGCCGGGCGGGCCGCGTTCGAGAGCAGGTCGGCCGCCACGGCGGTGAGTTCGGGGCGCGGGGGCAGTTCCTCGGGGAAGGCGTCACCGCCCGTCACGACCGGGACGGACGTCTCGGCCAGCAGCACGTCCTGCGGGATCTCCACCCACACCGGCCCGTGCGGGGCGGTCAGCGCCGACTTCCAGGCCGCCGCGACGGCGGAGGGGATCTGGGACTGGGCGCGCACGGTGTGGACCGACTTCACCACGCCCCGGAACGAGGCGGCCTGGTCGGGCAGCTCGTGCAGATAGCCGTGCCGGCCGCCACCGAGGCCCGCCGTCGGGATCTGGCTGCTGATCGCCAGCACGGGCGCCGAGGCCGCCGCCGCCTCCTGGAGCGCGGCCAGCGAGGTCAGCGCACCGGGGCCCGTCGACAGCAGCAGCGGCGCCGCCTCGCCGGTGATCCGGCCGTAGGCGTCCGCCGCGAAACCGGCGTTGTTCTCCACCCGCAGCCCGATGTAGCGCAGGTCGGAGCGGCGCAGCGCGTCGAACATGCCGAGCGCGTGCTGACCGGGCAGGCCGAAGACCGTCGTCGCGCCGAGCCCGGCCAGGGTCTCCACGACCAGGTCCCCGCCGTTGCGCCCGGGCGGCGGGTTCAGGGCCGCCGTGATCTGCGCGGCCGTCGGGCGGAGTACCAGGTCGTGGTCGTGAGTCACTTCGCGCGCGCCTCGGCAATCTGTCGGGACATGATCGTGGTCAGTTCGTACGCGGTGTGGGAGGCCGCCACCGACGTGATCTCCGCGTGGTCGTACGCGGGGGCCACCTCGACGACGTCGGCCGACACCAGGTTGCAGGACGCCAGGCCGCGCAGGATCTCCAGCAGTTCGCGGGAGGTCATGCCGCCGGCCTCGGGCGTGCCCGTGCCGGGCGCGTGCGCCGGGTCGAGGCAGTCGATGTCGATGGAGATGTACAGCGGGCGGTCACCGATGCGCTGGCGCAGCTGGTCGGCGACCTCGTCGGCGCCCCGGCGGTAGACGTCCGCGGAGGTGACGATGCCGAAGCCCATCTTCTCGTCGTCGGTCAGGTCCTGCTTGCCGTACAGCGGGCCGCGGGTGCCGACGTGGGAGAGCGCCGAGGTGTCGAGGATGCCCTCCTCGACCGCGCGGCGGAAGGGCGTGCCGTGGGTGTACTCGGCGCCGAAGTACGTGTCCCAGGTGTCGAGGTGGGCGTCGAAGTGGAGGAGCGCGACCGGGCCGTGCCTCTTGGCGACCGAACGCAGCAGCGGCAGCGCGATGGTGTGGTCGCCGCCCAGCGTCATCAGGCGGGCGCCGGTGCCGAGCAGGTCGTCGGCCGCCGCCTCGACGGTCTCCACGGCCTCGTTGATGTCGAACGGGTTCACGGCGATGTCGCCGCCGTCCGCGACCTGGGCGAGGGCGAAGGGGTAGGCGTCCTGCGCCGGGTTGTACGGCCGCAGCAGCCGGGACGCCTCGCGGATCGCGTTGCCACCGAAGCGGGCGCCCGGCCGGTACGAGACGCCCGAGTCGAACGGCACACCCACGACGGCGACATCGGCGGTGCCGACCTCGTCGAGGCGGGGCAGCCGGGCGAAGGTCGCGGGGCCGGCGTACCGCGGGACGCGGGACGAGTCGACGGGGCCGCGGGGGGTCGGCGTCTCGCTGCTGCTCATCGGGGTTTGCCTTCTCTCTCACGCTTCATCGCGTATGCAACACATGGGCGCCATGCGCCGCTTGCACTACTTGTCGTATGACTTTACCGGTGGGCCGAGGCCGGTTCCGCCTCGGGTTCGGCCGCCCGCCCGGCGAGCCGCTCGCGCCAGGCGGCGAGCACGGCGGCGTCCGTGGCCGGGGTGGCCAGCGAGACGATCAGGTAGGCGGCGAGGGAGGCCGGCAGACCGTAGTAGACGGGCTCGTTGGCGAGGATGCCGTGGGTGGCCATCAGGACGACCACGGAGAGGCCGCCGACCGCGACGGCCGCGAGGGCGCCCTGGACCGTGCCGCGCTTCCACAGCAGTCCGCCGAGGATCGGCACCAGCAGACCGCCGACGAGCAGGTTGTAGGCCACGGTGAGCGCCTGCACCACGTCGTTGAGCGCGATCGCCGTGAGGATCACGGCGACACCCATGACGAGGATGAAGACGCGATTGCCCTTGACCTCGTCGTGCTCCTCCTCGGCGGTGCGCACGAGACCCCTGAGCCGTGACCAGATGTCGTTGTTGGCGACGGTGGCGCAGGCGATCAGGGCGCCGGAGGACGTGGACATCACGGCCGCGAGCGCCGCGGCGAGCACCAGGCCCCGCACGCCGATCGGGAGTTCGTCCTTGACGATCGTCGCGAACGCGTCGTCCGCGCTGGCCAGGTTCGGGTAGAGCACCTTGGCCGCGGTGCCGATGACGGCGCCGGCGAGCGCGTAGACCAGGCAGTAGGTACCGGCGACCGTGCCGCCCCACTTCGCCGTCCGGTCGTCGCGGGCCGTGAAGACGCGCTGCCAGATGTCCTGACCGATCAACATGCCGAAGGTGTAGATCAGGACGTAGGTGAAGATCGTCTCGCCGCCGATGCCCAGCGGGTCGAAGTACTCCGTGGGCAGCTGGGCCTTCATCTCACTGAAGCCGCCGGCCTTGACGACCGCGATCGGCAGCAGGAGCAGCAGCACGCCGATCGTCTTGACCACGAACTGCACCATGTCCGTCAGCGTGATCGACCACATGCCGCCCAGGGTCGAGTAGGCGACGACGATCGAGCCGCCGAGCACGATCGCGAGGGTGCGGTTCATGTCGAACAGGACGTCGAAGATCGTGGCGTAGGCGATGGTGGACGTCACCGCGAGCATCAGGGTGTACGCCCACATGACCACGCCCGAGATCACGCCGGCCCGGCCGCCGTAGCGCAGGTCCAGCATCTCGGACACGGTGTAGACCTTCAGCCGGGCGATCCGGGCGGAGAAGAAGATCGACAGGGCCAGCAGGCCGAGGCCGATGGTGAAGACCATCCAGGCACCGGAGAGCCCGTACTGGTAGCCGAGGCCCACGCCGCCGATGGTCGAGGCGCCGCCGAGGACGATCGCCGCCATGGTGCCGGAGTACATGGCCGGGCCCAGCCGGCGGCCGGCCACCAGGAACTCGCTCTTCGACTTGGCGCGGCGCATGCCCCACCAGCCCATGGCCAGCATTCCGGCCAGATAGACGACGATCACGATGTAGTCGACGGCCATGGGGCCTCCTTTGCGCACTCTCGGTGGCGTGTCGTGCAGAGGGGAGTCGTCCGGTGTGCGGCGCGGGGACATCCGCCCGTACCCGCGGCTGCCGGTCTGGACCGACCTTAGGTGGCCGGAAAGCGACTGCGAAGTGTACGTTTCATCCATTCGCGCGAAGCGGACTGAAGGAAACGCACACACCATGTCCGAGACGCCCACCCTGCCGCCCACTCCCGCCGTCCCCCTCTCGGCCCTGCTGGCCAGGGAGGATCTCGCACTGCGGCAGATCGCCGGGCCGTCCGGAGCCGGGATCGTGCTGCACGGGGCACATACCTCTGAAATGTCCGATCCATACCCATATCTGCTGGGCGGTGAGCTGTTGCTCACGGCCGGGGTGCACATTCCGGAGGCGGCGGGGTCGGGAACGTATTTCGACGACTACGTCTCGCGGATCGTCGCTGCGGGCGGCGCGGCCCTCGGCTTCGGGCTGGCCCCGGTGCACGACACGGTGCCGCGCGCTCTGGTGGCGGCCTGCGAGGCGTACGGCCTGCCGCTGCTGGAGGTCCCGCCCCGGACCACCTTCGCCGGCGTCGCCCGCGCCGTCTGGCAGCTGATCGCCCGGGCCCGGCTCGCGGAGCTGCGCCGTGTGACGGAGGCCCAGCAGAGCCTCGCCACGGCCGCCGCCCGCCCGGACCCGGTGCCGTCCGTGCTGCGCCAGCTGTCCCAGCGGGTGAGCGGCTGGGCGGTGCTGTACGGCCCCGACGGCGCCGCGATCGCCGACGCGGGCAGAGCACCCTCGGACGAGGCGCGACGGGCCCTGGAGGAACTGGCGGGGGTGGTGGGGCCCCGCAGCCCCGCCCCGCCCACCCCGCCGGCCCCCTCCGCCTTGTCCGCCCCCTCCGCCTCGTCCGCCCCCTCCGCCTCGTCCGCCCCATCCACCCCGTCCGCTCTGTCACCGCCTCCGCCCGCCTCCCCGCCTCCCGCCCCCTCCCCCTCCCCTTCGTCCTCTCCCTCCCCCGCCTCCGCGACCGACGCCGTGGGCGGCCTCCATCTCTCCGCCTACGCGCTCGGCGCCGGGCAGGGGTTCGTGCTCGGGATCGCCGCCCCGCACCGCGAACCCGCCGATCACGCCATCGCCTCCGTCGCCTCCGTGCTGCTCTCCCTCCTCACCGGGGAGCAGCGCAGCGGCGCGGGCGCGGCGCGCTCCTCGGCGCTGGTGCGGTTGCTGCTCGGCGCCGAGCCGCAGGCGGTGGCTCCACTGCTCGGGGCCGAGCGGTGGCTGGTCGTGCACGCACGGCCCGACGCGCACACGCCCGACCCGGTCGCCGCCTCGGCGCTCGGCGCGGCGCTGGGCTCTCCCCTGGTGGACCTCGACGAGGGCGTCGTGCGCGTCCTGCTGCCCGCCGGCCGCGAACCCGCCCCGCAACCCGGCTGGACCCTCGGCGTCAGCGCCTCCGCGGGCCCCCGGGAGTGGCCGGCCGCGGACACCCAGGCGGCCCGCGCGCTGGCCCGCGCCCGCGCCACCCGCACGGCGCTGGTGCGCCACGGCGGCCGGCCCGCGCTGGCGGACCTCGTGCCGGGCGGCGAGGCGGAGGCGTACGCCCGCGCGGTCCTGGGCCCCCTGGCGGACAACACCGCCCTCACCGACACCCTGCGCACCTGGCTGTCGCTGCACGGCAGTTGGGACCGCAGCGCCGTGGCCCTGTCGGTGCACCGCAACACCGTCCGGCAGCGGATCGCCCGGTGCGCGGTGCTGCTGGAGGTGGACCTGGACGACGCGGACGTGCGGATGGAGTTGTGGTTCGCGCTGCGGCAACTCTGACCCGCGACGCGGGGCCGGCCTCGGGCGCGTGACCCACGTCCCAGCGTGCGGGACGGCGGGGACGGGCCCGGGCGCGTACCGCACAATAAGAGCCATGCCGATATCCGGGACACCCAGCCGCGCCGAGCTCGTCGAGCACCTTGTGAAGACCCGTATCGCGGGCGACGTCGCCACCCCGCGAGAGAACAACCTCTCCCACTACCGCCAACTGTCCAACGGCGTCCGCAACTTCTGGCTCGGGCTGGAGCTCGGCGACCGCTGGACCGACGAGCAGGACGTGCTCGCGGTGATGGCGGAGCGGGTCGGCGTCAACGACGACGCCGAGCACCGGTACGGCCAGGACACGATCGACCCCGAGCTGACGGTCGCCGCGCTGGAGCGCCTCGCGGCCCGGCTGCGCAAGGCGGCGGACAGCCGGCAGCGGGTGCTCTTCGCGACCGGCCACCCGGGCGGCCTGCTCGACGTGCACCGCGCCACGGCGGCGGCGCTGCGGGCCGCGGGCTGCGAGATCGTGGTGATCCCGGACGGGCTGCAGACGGACGAGGGCTACGTCATGCAGTTCGCGGACGTGGCGGTGCTGGAGCACGGCGCGACCCTGTGGCACACCCACTCGGGCGAGCCGATGAAGGCCGTTCTCACCGCCCTGGAGCGCGAGGGCCGCCCGCTGCCCGACCTGGTCGTCGCCGACCACGGCTGGGCGGGGTACGCGGGGCAGCACGGGGTCGACTCGGTGGGCTACGCCGACTGCAACGACCCCGCCCTGTTCATCGCGGAGGCCGAGGGAACCGTCCAGGTGACGGTCCCCCTCGACGACCATGTGGTCAGCCCGCGCCACTACGACCCGATGACGGCCTACCTGCTCTCGGAGGCGGGGCTCAGCTAGCGCGCGGTGCGCGGACGACGCCTTCCTGGATCACCGTGACGGCGAGGCGGCCGTCCCGCGTGAAGATGCGGGCCTGGCCGAGGCCGCGGCCGCCGTACGCCGACGGGGACTCCTGGTCGTACAGGAGCCACTCGTCGGCGCGGAACGGACGGTGGAACCACATCGCGTGGTCCAGCGAGGCCCCGACGACGTCACCGACGGCCCAGCCGCCGCGGCCGTGCGCGAGCAGCACGGAGTCGAGGAGCGTCATGTCGGAGACGTACGTGGCCAGCACGACGTGCAGCAGCGGGTCGTCGGCGAGCTCGCCGTCGGCGCGGAACCACACCTGCGAGTGCGGCTCGCGCGGCTCACCGAACCTGCCGTAGGGCGGCTCGTCGACGTAGCGCAGGTCGACGGCGGCACGCGCCTCGAGGAACTTCTCGACGACGTGCGCGGGAAGGTGGCCGTAGCCGCTCAGCCGCTCCCCCGAGGTGGGGAGCGTGTCGGGGTCGGGCGCGGAGGGCATCGCGTCCTGGTGGTCGAAGCCTTCCTCGTACCTCTGGAAGGACGCGGAGAGCGCGAAGATCGGCCGGCCGTGCTGGACCGCCACGACCCGGCGGGCGGTGAAGGACCGGCCGTCGTTCATCCGGTCGACCGTGTAGACGATCGGCGCGCCCGGGTCGCCGGTGCGCAGGAAGTACGCGTGCAGGGAGTGCGGGTGCCGGTCCTCGGGGACCGTACGTCCGGCGGCGACCAGCGCCTGGGCCGCGACCTGTCCGCCGAAGACGCGCGGGACGACGGCGGACCGGGACCGGCCGCGGAAGATGTCCTCCTCGATCTGCTCCAGGTCGAGCAGATCGAGGAGACCCTTCAGTGCCTCGTTCATGGCACCTTTTCCGGTGGCCGGTGTCCGGTGGCTGCCGGAGCCTTAGAGGCCCATGTCCTTCGCGATGATCGACTTCATGATCTCGCTGGTACCGCCGTAGATGCGGTTGACGCGGTTGTCCGCGTACAGGCGGGCGATCGGGTACTCGTTCATGTAGCCGTAGCCGCCGTGCAGCTGGAGGCAGCGGTCGATCACGCGGTGGGCGACCTCGGTGCAGAACAGCTTGGCGGAGGCGGCCTCGGCGGGGGTCAGCTCACCGGCGTCCAGGGCCTCGGTGGCCCGGTCGGCGACGGCCTCGGCGGCGTCCACCTCGGCCTGGCAGGCGGCCAGCTCGAACTTGGTGTTCTGGAAGTGCGCGACGGGCTTGCCGAAGACCACACGGTCCTGCACGTACTGCTTGGCGAACCGGACGGCGGCCTTGGCCTGCGCGTAGGCGCCGAAGGCGATGCCCCAGCGCTCGGAGGCGAGGTTGTGGCCCAGGTAGGAGAAGCCCTTGTTCTCCTCGCCCAGCAGGTCCTCGACCGGCACCTTGACGTCGACGAAGGCCAGCTCGGCCGTGTCGGAGGTGCGCAGACCCAGCTTGTCCAGCTTGCGGCCGACCGAGTAGCCCTCGGACCCGGTGTCGACGGCGAAGAGGGAGATGCCGAAGCGGCGGTCGTCCTCGCGCGGCGCCGAGGTACGGGCGCAGACGATGACCTTGTCGGCGTGGACACCGCCGGTGATGAAGGTCTTGGCGCCGTTGAGGACGTAGTGGGTGCCGTCCTCGGAGAGCTTGGCGGTGGTCTTCATGCCCGCGAGGTCGGAGCCGGTGCCCGGCTCGGTCATCGCGATGGCCCACATCTCCTCGCCGGTGACGAACTTCGGCAGGAAGCGCTTCTTCTGCTCGTCCGTGGCCAGCATCTTGATGTACGGGAGGGCGAGCAGCACATGCACGCCGGAACCGCCGAACTGGACGCCCGCGCGGGCGGTCTCCTCGTACAGGACGGCCTCGAACTTGTGGCTGTCCATGCCCGCGCCGCCGAACTCCTCGGGCACGTTGATGCCGAAGATGCCCAGCTCTCCGAGCTGGTGGTAGAACTCGCGCGGCGCCTGGCCGGCGGCGAACCAGTCGTCGTAGACGGGCACGACCTCGGCCTCGATGAAGGCGCGCAGGGTCTCCCGGAACGCCTCGTGATCCTCGTTGAACACCGTACGGCGCACGCCGCCACCTCCACCGTCGCATGTCTAAGCGCTTGCTCACTCAACCGTACCGGCGAGTACGAACCGCCGACAAGACCGGTCCGTGCGTAACGCTCGTCACGCCCGGGGTGCCGTGAGGGGTGCGCAAAGGCGGCCCGGCGCTACTCCCCCACGGCCGCGAACGCCCCCCTGGCCATCCGGTGCAGCAGCTCCGCCGTGGCGCCGCGGCCCGGGAGCGAGCCGGGGCGGCCCAGGTGCGGGGTCGAGTTCAGCAGGCCGAAGACCGAGTGGACGGCGGAGCGCGCCGTCGGCTCGGCGAGTCCCGGGTAGACCTCGCGCACCACCTCCACCCACAGCTCGACGTACTGGCGCTGGAGCTGGCGGACCAGCTTGCGGTCGCTGTCGCGCAGCCGGTCCAGCTCGCGGTCGTGCAGCGTGATGAGGGGGCGGTCGTCGAGGGCGAAGTCGATATGGCCCTCGATGAGCGAGTCGAGGAGCGCCCCGGGGTCGCCGTCCGCCTCCGCCACCCGGCGCTTCCCGCCGGTCAGGAGCTGACCGCTGATCCCCACCAGCAGCTCGGCGAGCATCGCGTCCTTGCCCGGGAAGTGGCGGTAGAGCCCGGGACCGCTGATGCCGACCGCGGCGCCTATCTCGTCGACCCCGACGCCGTGGAAGCCGCGCTCGGCGAAGAGCCGCGCGGCCTCCTTGAGGATCTGCTCGCGGCGGGTCGGGGCGTCGGTTCGCGTGGCCATGCAAGCAATTCTAGACAGGGACGTTAGCGGTCGTTAACCTGAAGGGAAAATGCGTTAACGCTCATTAACAAGGTGAGGGGACCGCAAGGATGGACCAGGCACCGGAGCTGCACGGCGCGGCGGACCCCGCGTCGGAGGCCTGGCGGGTCAACGAGGCCGCGCACCTCGCGCTCGTGGAGGAGCTGCGCGGCAAGCTGGCCGCCGCCCGGCTCGGCGGGGGCGAGAAGGCGCGCGCCCGGCACACCGCGCGCGGCAAGCTGCTGCCGCGCGACCGGGTCGACACCCTGCTCGACCCCGGCTCGCCCTTCCTGGAGCTGGCGCCGCTCGCCGCCGACGGGATGTACGAAGGGCAGGCCCCGGCCGCCGGTGTCGTCGCCGGCATCGGGCGGGTGAGCGGCCGGGAGTGCGTCGTCGTCGCCAACGACGCCACCGTCAAGGGCGGGACGTACTACCCGATGACGGTGAAGAAGCACCTGCGCGCCCAGGAGGTGGCCCTGGAGAACCGGCTGCCCTGCCTGTACCTCGTGGACTCCGGCGGCGCCTTCCTGCCCCTGCAGGACGAGGTCTTCCCGGACCGCGATCACTTCGGCCGGATCTTCTACAACCAGGCCCGGATGTCCGCCGCGCGCATCCCCCAGATCGCCGCCGTCCTCGGCTCCTGCACGGCCGGCGGGGCGTACGTCCCGGCGATGAGCGACGAGGCCGTCATCGTCCGGAACCAGGGCACGATCTTCCTCGGCGGCCCCCCGCTGGTGAAGGCCGCCACCGGCGAGGTCGTCACCGCGGAGGAGCTCGGCGGCGGCGAGGTGCACTCGCGCGTCTCCGGCGTCACCGACCACCTCGCGGAGGACGACGCCCACGCCCTGCGGATCGTGCGGAACATCGTCGCCACCCTCCCCGCGCGCGGCCCGCTGCCCTGGGAGGTGAAGCCGGCGATCGAGCCCAAGGCCGACCCGTACGGGCTGTACGGAGCCGTGCCCGTCGACACCCGCACCCCCTACGACATCCGCGAGGTCATCGCGCGCGTGGTCGACGGTTCCCGGTTCGCCGAGTTCAAGGCCGAGTTCGGGCAGACCCTCGTCACCGGCTTCGCCCGGATCCACGGCCACCCGGTCGGCATCGTCGCCAACAACGGCATCCTCTTCTCGGAGTCCGCCCAGAAGGGCGCCCACTTCATCGAGCTGTGCGACCAGCGCGGCATCCCGCTGCTGTTCCTGCAGAACATCTCGGGGTTCATGGTCGGCAAGGACTACGAGGCCGGCGGCATCGCCAAGCACGGGGCCAAGATGGTCACCGCCGTCGCCACCACACGGGTCCCGAAGCTCACGGTCGTGGTCGGCGGATCGTACGGCGCGGGCAACTACTCGATGTGCGGCCGGGCGTACTCGCCGCGCTTCCTGTGGATGTGGCCCAACGCCAAGATCTCCGTCATGGGCGGCGAGCAGGCCGCCTCGGTCCTCGCCACCGTCAAGCGGGACCAGCTGGAGGGCCGCGGCGAGTCCTGGCCCGACGGGGACGAGGAGGCGTTCAAGGCGCCGATCCGCGCCCAGTACGACCGCCAGGGCAACGCCTACTACGCGACCGCCCGCCTCTGGGACGACGGGGTGATCGACCCCCTGGACACCCGCCAGGTGGTCGGCCTGGCCCTGACCGCCTGCGCCAACGCGCCCCTGGGTGACCCCCAGTTCGGCGTCTTCCGGATGTGAGGGGACCGATGTTCGACACCGTTCTTGTGGCCAACCGCGGCGAGATCGCGGTCCGGGTCATCCGTACGCTGCGCTCGCTGGGCGTCCGCTCGGTCGCCGTCTTCTCCGACGCCGACGCCGACGCCCGGCATGTGCGCGAGGCGGACACGGCGGTACGGATCGGGCCGGCGCCGGCCGTCGAGAGCTATCTGTCCGTGGAGCGCATCCTGGAGGCGGCGGCCACGGCGAAGGCCCAGGCCGTCCACCCGGGGTACGGCTTCCTCGCCGAGAACGCCGCCTTCGCGCGCGCCTGCGCCGACGCGGGGCTGGTGTTCATCGGGCCCCCGGCCGAGGCCATCGCCCTGATGGGCGACAAGATCCGCGCCAAGGAGACCGTCGCGGCGGCCGGCGTCCCGGTCGTCCCCGGCGGCCGCGACCCCGAACTCGCGCGGGCCGCGCGGGAGCTGGGCGCGCCCGTGCTGCTCAAGCCCTCCGCGGGCGGCGGCGGCAAGGGCATGCGCCTGGTGCACGACCTCGACCTGCTCGACGAGGAGATCGCCGCCGCCCGGCGCGAGGCCGCCGCCTCCTTCGGCGACGACACCCTCCTCGTGGAGCGGTGGATCGACCGGCCCCGCCACATCGAGATCCAGGTCCTGGCCGACGGCCACGGCGGCGTCGTCCACCTCGGCGAGCGCGAGTGCTCCCTGCAGCGGCGCCACCAGAAGGTCGTCGAGGAGGCGCCGAGCGTGCTCCTGGACGAGGCCACCCGCGCGGCGATGGGCGAGGCGGCCGTGCAGGCGGCCCGCTCCTGCGGGTACGTCGGCGCGGGCACGGTCGAGTTCATCGTCCCCGGCGGCGACCCGGCCGCGTACTGCTTCATGGAGATGAACACCCGCCTCCAGGTGGAGCACCCCGTCACCGAGCTGGTCACCGGGCTCGACCTGGTGGAGTGGCAGCTGCGGGTCGCGGCCGGCGAGTACCTCGCCTTCACCCAGGACGACGTGACCCTCACCGGGCACGCGATCGAGGCCCGCGTCTGCGCGGAGGACCCGACGCGGGGCTTTCTGCCCTCCGGCGGCACGGTGCTCCGGCTGAGCGAGCCGCAGGGCGACGGCGTACGCACCGACTCCGGCCTCAGCGAGGGCACGGAGGTCGGCAGCCTGTACGACCCGATGCTGTCGAAGGTCATCGCCTACGGCCCCGACCGCGCCACCGCCCTGCGCAAACTGCGCGGCGCCCTCGCCGGGACGGTCGTCCTGGGTGTGCCGACGAACGCCGGGTTCCTGCGGCGGCTGCTCGCCCATCCCGCGGTCGCCGAGGGCGACCTGGACACCGGGCTGGTCGAGCGGGAGGTGGGGGGCCTCGTGACGGACGAGGTGCCGGACGAGGTCTACGCCGCGGCGGCGCTGCTGCGCCACGGCGCGCTGTCCCCGGAGCCTGGCACCGGCTGGGTGGATCCGTTCTCCGTCCCGGGGGGCTGGCGTCTGGGCGGCGAACGGGCCTGGACGGCGCACCACCTGCGGGTGCCGGGGCACGACCCGGTGACCGTACGGCTGCGCGCGGCGGCGGACTGCGGGTTCGAGCTGCAGCTCGACGGCGCCAGCGTCCCGGTCCCGGTGTCCGCGGGCCCCGTCCCGACGGGCGGCGACTCCCGGTTCACGTTGCGGCTGGACGGCGTCGCCCACACCTTCGCCGCCCTGGCGGACGGCAGCTGGCTCGGCCGGGACGGCGATGCCTGGCAGGTGCGCGACCACGACCCGGTCGAGGCGTCCCTCTCCCGCACCGCCCACGCCGGCGCCGACTCGCTGACCGCGCCCATGCCGGGCACAGTGACCGTGGTGAAGGTCGCGGTGGGTGACGCGGTCGAGGCCGGTCAGAGCCTGCTGGTGGTGGAGGCGATGAAGATGGAGCACGTCATCTCCGCCCCGCACGCCGGGACGGTCGCCGAGCTGGACGTGGCTCCGGGCACGACCGTCGCCATGGACCAGATCCTCGCCGTCATCGCGCCGACCGAGGAGGAGCCGGCATGAGCACCACCGATCCCGCCCTCCCCATCAGCACCCCCGACCCCGCCCTCCCCATGGTCGTACCGGCCCCGGGCCTGCCCGCCCGGGTCCGGATCCACGAGGTCGGCCCCCGCGACGGCCTGCAGAACGAGAAGGCGCGGGTCCCCACGGAGGTCAAGGCGGAGTTCGTCCACCGGCTGGCCGACGCGGGTCTGACGACGATCGAGGCCACCAGCTTCGTCCACCCCGACTGGGTGCCCCAACTGGCCGATGCGGAGCAGCTGTTCCCGCTGGTGCGGGATGTGCCGGTGGCGCTGCCGGTGCTCGTGCCCAACGGCCGGGGGCTGGAGCGGGCGCTGGCCCTGGGCGCCACCCGGGTCGCCGTCTTCGCCAGCGCCACCGAGTCGTTCGCGAAGGCCAACCTCAACCGCACGGTCGACGAGGCGCTGGCCATGTTCGACCCGGTGGTGTCCCGGGCGAAGGCCGAGGGGTTGCACGTCCGGGGCTATCTGTCGATGTGCTTCGGCGACCCCTGGGAGGGCCCCGTCCCGGTGCACCAGGTCGTGCGCGTCTGCAAGGCCCTGCGCGACATGGGCTGCGCCGAACTGAGCCTCGGCGACACGATCGGCGTGGCCACCCCGGGGCACGTCACCGAGCTTCTCTCCGCGCTGAACGCCGAGCGGATCCCGACCCCCGCCCTCGGCGTGCACTTCCACGACACCTACGGCCAGGCACTGGCCAACACCCTCGCCGCGCTCCAGCACGGCGTCACGACGGTCGACGCCTCCGCGGGCGGCCTCGGCGGCTGCCCGTACGCCAGGAGCGCCACCGGCAACCTCGCCACCGAGGACCTCGTGTGGATGCTGCACGGCCTCGGCATCGACACCGGCATCGATCTCGGCCGTCTCACCGCCACCAGCGTGTGGATGGCCGGCCGACTGGGCCGACCCAGCCCGTCCCGCACCGTAAGAGCCCTCTCCCACCAGGAGCAGTGACCCACCATGGACCACCGCCTCAGCCCCGAGCTGGAAGAACTCCGCCGCACGGTGGAGGAGTTCGCGCACGAGGTCGTCGCTCCCAAGATCGGCGACTACTACGAGCGGCACGAGTTCCCCTACGAGATCGTCCGCGAGATGGGCCGGATGGGCCTGTTCGGGCTGCCGTTCCCGGAGGAGTACGGCGGGATGGGCGGCGACTACCTCGCCCTGGGCATCGCTCTGGAGGAACTGGCCCGCGTCGACTCCTCGGTGGCCATCACCCTGGAGGCGGGCGTCTCGCTGGGCGCCATGCCGCTCCATCTGTTCGGCACCGAGGAGCAGAAGCGTGAATGGCTGCCCCGGCTGTGCTCCGGCGAGATCCTCGGCGCCTTCGGCCTGACCGAGCCCGACGGCGGCTCGGACGCGGGCTCGACCCGCACGACGGCCCGGCTCGACGCGGAGGCCGGCGAGTGGGTGATCAACGGCACGAAGTGCTTCATCACCAACTCGGGCACGGACATCACCGGACTGGTGACCGTCACGGCGGTGACGGGCCGCAAGCCGGACGGCAGACCGCAGATCTCCGCGATCATCGTCCCGTCCGGCACTCCGGGCTTCACCGTGGCGCCCCAGTACTCCAAGGTCGGCTGGAACGCCTCCGACACCCGGGAGCTGTCCTTCGACGACGTCCGGGTCCCGGCGGCGAACCTGCTGGGCGAGGAGGGCCGCGGGTACGCCCAGTTCCTGCGCATCCTCGACGAGGGCCGGATCGCCATCGCGGCGCTCGGCACCGGCCTGGCGCAGGGCTGTGTGGACGAGTCGGTGAAGTACGCGAAGGAACGTCACGCCTTCGGCCGGCCGATCGGCGCCAACCAGGCCATCCAGTTCAAGGTGGCCGACATGGAGATGAAGGCCCACACGGCCCGTCTGGCGTGGCGGGACGCGGCGTCCCGACTGGTGGCCGGTGAGCCCTTCAAGAAGGAGGCGGCCCTGGCGAAGCTGTACTCCTCCACCGTCGCGGTGGACAACGCCCGCGACGCCACCCAGATCCACGGCGGGTACGGCTTCATGAACGAGTACCCGGTGGCCCGGATGTGGCGGGACTCGAAGATCCTGGAGATCGGCGAGGGCACCAGCGAGGTGCAGCGGATGCTGATCGCCCGCGAGTTGGGGCTCGTGGGCTGAGTCACCGGCCGCCCGGCCGACGTGCCTCGGCACCGGGTGGGGGACCCGGCCCCTGGACAAGATCTGAGGTTAGGCTAACCTATCTTCGATCTGTCCGGCGGGCCCCCCGCCCTGTGCGAAAGCAGCCATTTCCATGTCCAACGCCCGTGCCACCCACCTCACCCGTCGCGGAATCCTCGCCGCCGGCGGTGCCCTCGGCCTCGGCGCCGTGCTCGCGGCCTGCGGTGACGAAGACGCGAAGAGCGGCGGCTCGGACGCGAAGCCCTCCGCCAAGGCCTCCGGCCCCTGGACCTTCAAGGACGACCGCGGCGAGACCGTGAAGCTGGACAAGATCCCGGCCAACATCGTCGCCTTCGTCGGCATCGCCGCCGCTCTCCACGACTACGGCGTCGAGGTCAAGGGCGTCTTCGGCCCGACCGTCACCAAGGACGACAAGGCCGACGTCCAGGCGGGCGACATGGACGTCAGCAAGCTGACCGTCTTCGGCAACGTCTGGGACCAGTTCAACGTCGAGCAGTACGCCGCCTTCCAGCCGGACGTGCTGATCTCCACCACCTTCGACAGCGCGGGCACCCTCTGGTACGTCCCCGAGGCGTCCAAGGACAAGATCGCCAAGCTCGCCCCGAGCGCCGCGATCTCCGTCTACGACCGGCAGCTGACCGCGCCGCTCCAGCGCGTGTGGGAGCTCGCGGAGTCGCTCGGCGCGGACATGAAGGCCGACGCGGCCGTCAAGGCCAAGCAGGAGTTCGAGGCGGCCTCCGAGCGACTGCGCAAGGCCGCGAAGTCCCGGCCCGAGATCAAGGTGCTGGTCGGCTCAGCGAGCCAGGAGATCTTCTACGTCTCCGGCACCAACCTCTCCACCGACCTGGAGTACTTCAAGGCGCTCGGCGTGAACTTCGTCGAGCCGCCGGAGAAGGCCAAGGCCGCGGGCGGCGGCTGGTTCGAGAACCTGAGCTGGGAGAACGTCGACAAGTACCCGGCCGACATCATCATGATGGACGACCGTTCCGCGACGATCCAGCCGGCCGACATCACCGAGGGCACCTGGAAGAAGCTGCCCGCGGTGAAGGCGGGCCAGGTCATCGCGCGTTCGCCCGAGCCGATCCTGTCCTACGCGAAGTGCACGCCGCTGCTGACCTCGCTGGCCGAGGCCATCGAGAAGGCCAAGAAGGTCGCCTGAGAAAGAGCCGTCTGAGGTGCGGGACGACCGCGGGCCGGCTGCGACCGGTCGCGCGGTTCCCCGCGCCCCCAGGTCCCTTCCCTGACGTCGACTCAGGAGTCACCCCATGACGACGGCCGTAGCCGCCCCGTTCCGCTTCTTCGCCCTTCAGGTCGTGCGGACGAGGCGGCTCGGTCCGTCCCTCGTCCGGGTCACCTTCGCGGGAGACGACCTGCGGCACTTCTTCTCCGACGGCCACGACCAGTCGCTGTCGCTGTTCCTGCCCCACCCCGGACAGCCGGAGCCGGTCGTCCCGGTCGAACTCGGCGACGGCTGGTGGCAGGGCTGGCGGGAACTCCCGGACGACGTAAGGGCCGTGATGCGGTCCTACACCCTGCGGTCGCTGCGCCGGGACCCCGACGAGATCGACATCGACTTCGTCCTGCACACCCCGGCCGGGCCCGCCTCCCGGTGGGCCGCGCGGGCCGCCGCCGGCGACCGGGTGCTGCTGCTCGGACCGGCGGTCGCGGACAACCGGGCGATCCGGTTCCGCCCCCCGCGGGACACCGACCTGGTGGTCCTCTGGGGCGACGAGACCGCCCTGCCCGCCGTCTCGGCCATCCTGGAGTCACTCCCCGCCGGCCTGCGCGTGCGCGTCTGGCTGGAGGTGCACGACGCCGGGACCGTGCAGGACCTGGCGACCGGGTCGGACGCCGAGATCACCTGGCTGGTCCAGGGCGCACGAGGCGCCGAGGGCTCCCCCATGGCCCTCGACGCCCTGCGCGCCGCCCGGCTCCCGGCCGCCGAGCATCCGTACGTCTGGATCGCGGGCGAGTCCTCGTGCGTGAAGCGGTTGCGCCGGCACTTCGTGCACGAACGCGGCGTCGACCGCCGCCAGGTCACTTTCGTCGGCTACTGGCGACAGGGCCTGAGCGAGGAGCAGTTGCGCGAGGCGGGCGAGTAACTGCCGCCTTTCGGACGGCCGTTCACGGTGACGGCTGTCACGGCACGGGACTGCGTTTGACCAGAGATACTTAGGTTAGGCTAACCTAAGTCAATCGCGGCCTTCACTCGTCCCGCCCCGGACCGTCCCCACCGGAGGACCCCCACATGCGCTCGCACCTGCTCAATGACACGACCGCGGAGCAGTACCGCCGCTCCGTGACCGATGGAGTAGAGCGGGTGGCGGCGAAACTCGCCACCACCGACCGCCCGTTCACGGGCGTCACCGTCGACACCCTCTCCCCCCGCATCGAGCAGATCGACCTCGACCGGCCGCTGCACGACACCGCCGCGGTGCTGGACGAACTGGAGGAGGTGTACCTCCGCGACGCGGTCTACTTCCACCACCCCCGCTACCTCGCCCACCTCAACTGCCCGGTCGTCATACCGGCGGTGCTCGGCGAGGCGATCCTCTCCGCCGTCAACTCCTCCCTCGACACCTGGGACCAGTCGGCCGGCGGCACCCTGATCGAGCGCAAGCTCATCGACTGGACCACCGAGCGCATCGGCCTCGGCCCCGCGGCCGACGGGGTGTTCACCTCCGGCGGGAGCCAGTCCAACCTCCAGGCGCTGCTGCTGGCCCGCGAGGAGGCCAAGACCGACGAGCTCGCGAGACTGCGCGTCTTCACCTCCGAGGCCGGCCACTTCAGCGTCAAGAAGTCGGCGAAACTGCTCGGCCTCGGCCCCGACGCCGTCGTCGTGATCCCCACCGACCACGACAAGCGGATGCAGACCGTCGCCCTCGCGTACGAGCTGGAGCGGTGCAAGCAGGACGGCCTCGTCCCCATGGCCGTCGTCGCCACCTCCGGCACCACCGACTTCGGCTCGATCGACCCGCTCCCCGAGATCGCCGAGCTGTGCTCCCAGTACGGCACCTGGATGCACGTCGACGCCGCCTACGGCTGCGGACTGCTCACCTCGCTCAAGCGCCGGGCCCTGCTGGAAGGCATCGAGCGTGCCGACTCGGTCACCGTCGACTACCACAAGTCCTTCTTCCAGCCGGTGAGTTCGTCCGCCGTGCTGGTCCGGGACGCCGCCACCCTGCGGCACGCCACCTACCACGCGGAGTACCTCAACCCCCGCCGTATGGTGCAGGAACGTATCCCCAACCAGGTGGACAAGTCCCTCCAGACCACCCGCCGCTTCGACGCACTCAAGCTCTGGATGACCCTGCGCGTGATGGGCGCCGACGGCATCGGCCAGCTCTTCGACGAGGTGTGCGACCTCGCCCAGGAGGGCTGGAGGCTGCTCGCCGCCGACCCGCGCTACGACGTCGTGGTCGAGCCCTCCCTGTCCACGCTGGTCTTCCGCTACATCCCGGCCGCCGTCACCGACCCGGCCGAGATCGACCGCGCCAACCTCTACGCCCGCAAGGCCCTGTTCGCCTCCGGTGACGCCGTCGTCGCGGGCACCAAGGTCGGCAACCGCCACTATCTGAAGTTCACCCTGCTCAACCCCGAGACCAAGGCGTCCGACATCGCCGCCGTCCTCGACCTGATCGCCGGCCACGCCGAGCAGTACCTGGGAGAATCCCTTGACCGCGCTTCCTGACACCACGGACAAGACCTACGACTTCGTGGGGATCGGGCTCGGCCCGTTCAACCTCGGCCTCGCCTGCCTGACCGAGCCCATCGCCGAACTCGACGGCGTCTTCCTGGAGTCCAAGCCGGACTTCGAGTGGCACGCGGGGATGTTCCTGGACGGCGCCCACCTCCAGACGCCGTTCATGTCGGACCTGGTGACGCTGGCCGACCCGACCTCCCCGTACTCCTTCCTGAACTACCTCAAGGACCGGGGACGGCTGTACTCGTTCTACATCCGCGAGAACTTCTACCCGCTGCGCGTCGAGTACGACGACTACTGCCGCTGGGCCGCGAACCGGCTGAGCAGCGTCCGCTTCAGCACCACGGTCTCCGAGGTGACGTACGAGGACGAGCTGTACGTCGTGCGCACCACGGCCGGCGAGGTGTTCCGCGCCCGTCACCTGGTCCTCGGCACCGGCACCCCGCCCCACGTCCCGGACGCCTGCCAGGGCCTGGGCGGCGACCTCCTGCACAACTCCCGCTATGTGCAGCACAAGGCCGAGCTCCAGCGCAAGGAGTCGATCACGCTGGTCGGCAGCGGCCAGTCCGCCGCCGAGATCTACTACGACCTGCTCAGCGAGATCGACGTGCACGGCTACCAGCTGAACTGGGTGACGCGCTCCCCGCGGTTCTTCCCGCTGGAGTACACCAAGCTCACGCTGGAGATGACCTCGCCGGAGTACATCGACTACTTCCGCGAGCTGCCCGAGGCGACCCGCTACCGCCTGGCCACGGAGCAGAAGGGCCTGTTCAAGGGCATCGACGGCGATCTCATCAACGAGATCTTCGACCTGCTCTACCGGAAGAACCTCGGGGGGCCGATCCGCACCCGGCTGCTCACCAACTCCGCGCTCACCGGTGCCCGGTACGAGAACGGCACCTACACCCTGGGCTTCCGCCAGGAGGAGCAGGAGCGGGACTTCACGCTCGACACACAGGGCCTGGTGCTCGCCACCGGCTACAAGTACGTCGAGCCGGAGTTCCTGAAGCCGGTCCGCGACCGTCTGCGCTACGACTCCCAGGGCAACTTCGACGTCGCCCGCAACTACGCCGTCGACGTCACCGGCCGGGGGATCTTCCTCCAGAACGCCGGTGTCCACACCCACAGCATCACCTCGCCCGACCTGGGCATGGGCGCGTACCGGAACTCGTACATCATCCGCGAGCTGCTCGGCAGCGAGTACTACCCGGTCGAGAAGTCCATCGCGTTCCAGGAGTTCGCCGTATGAGCATCCAAACCCTGACCCTCCGCCCCCTCGACCCCTTGAGGGACGCCGAGCTGCTGCACGGCTGGGTCACCCATCCCAAGGCGGCCTTCTGGATGATGCAGGACGCGCGGCTCCAGGACGTCGAGCGCGAGTACATGCGGATCGCGGCCCACGAGCACCACCACGCCCACATCGGCCTGCACGACGGCGTACCGGCCTTCCTGATGGAGAGCTACGACCCCCGCCACGTCGAGCTGGTCGGCCTGTACGAGCCCGAGCCCGGCGACGTCGGCATGCACTTCCTGGTCGCCCCCACCGACCGGCCCGTGCACGGCTTCACCAGGGCGGTCATCACCGCCGTGATGGAGGAGTTGTTCTCCGACCCGGCCACCCGGCGGGTCGTGGTCGAGCCCGACGTGAGCAACAAGGCGGTGCACGCGCTCAACGAGGCGGTGGGATTCGTGCCCGCACGAGAGATCGACAAGCCGGAGAAACGCGCGCTGCTGAGCTTCTGCACGCGTGAGCAGTTCATGGCCGCCCGAGGAGTAGCCGTATGACCCCGTCCGACGCCGTGGCGCACCTCTCCCCCGACCGCTGGGCGCTTGCCAACCGCCTGCTGATCCGCAAGGCCCTCGCCGAGTTCAGCCACGAGCGGCTCCTGTCACCGCAGTCCACCGGCGACGGCGGCTATGTCGTCCGCAGCGACGACGGTCTGACCCGGTACACCTTCACGGCGGTGCTCCGGTCCCTGGACCACTGGCAGATCGACGCGGACTCCCTCGCCCGGCACCGCGACGGCGCCGAGCTGCCGCTCGCCGCGCTGGACTTCTTCGTCGAGTTCCGGCAGGCGCTCGGTCTGAGCGACGAGATCCTCCCGGTCTACCTGGAGGAGATCTCCTCGACCCTCGCCGGCACCTGCTACAAGCTCACCAAGCCGCAGATCCCGGTCGGCGAACTGGTGGGCGCCGGGTTCCAGGCCATCGAGACGGGCATGACCGAGGGCCACCCCTGCTTCGTCGCCAACAACGGCCGGCTCGGCTTCGGGGTCCACGAGTACCTCGCGTACGCCCCCGAGACCGCGAGCCCGGTCCGGCTGGTGTGGCTGGCCGCGCACCGCTCGCGCGCCGCCTTCACGGCCGGCGCCGGCATCGAGTACAAGGCCTTCCTGCGGGACGAGCTGGGCGCGGAGACGGTCGAGGGGTTCGACCGGCAGCTCACCGACCTGGGCCTGGACCCCGCCGACTACCTCCTGATCCCCGTCCACCCCTGGCAGTGGTGGAACAAGCTCAGCGTCACCTTCGCCGCCGAGGTCGCCCAGCGGCACCTCGTCTGCCTCGGCGAGGGCGACGACGAGTATCTGGCCCAGCAGTCCATCCGTACCTTCTTCAACACCAGCCACCCCGCGAAGCACTACGTGAAGACGGCCCTGTCCGTCCTCAACATGGGCTTCATGCGCGGGCTGTCGGCGGCCTACATGGAGGCCACCCCGGCGATCAACGACTGGCTCGCCCAGCTGATCGAGGGCGACCCGGTGCTGAGGTCGACGGGCCTGTCGATCATCCGTGAGCGCGCGGCCGTCGGCTACCGGCACCTGGAGTACGAGCGGGCGACGGACCGCTACTCGCCGTACCGCAAGATGCTGGCCGCGCTGTGGCGCGAGAGCCCGGTGGACTCGCTCCGGCAGGGCGAGTCGCTCGCCACGATGGCCTCGCTGCTGCACGTCGACCACGAGGGCCGGGGCTTCGCGGCCGCGCTGATCGAGCAGTCGGGTCTCACCCCCGGCGAGTGGCTGCGGGGCTACCTGCGGGCGTACTTCACGCCGCTGCTGCACAGCTTCTACGCCTACGACCTGGTGTACATGCCGCACGGCGAGAACGTCATCCTGGTCCTGAAGGACGGCGTCGTCGAGCGCGCGATCTACAAGGACATCGCCGAGGAGATCGCCGTCATGGACCCGGACGCGGTGCTGCCGCCGGCGGTGGAGCGGGTGCGCGTCGACGTCCCCGAGGACACGAAGCTCCTGTCGGTCTTCACGGACGTCTTCGACTGCTTCTTCCGCTTCCTCGCCGCGAACCTCGCCGACGAGGGCGTCCTGGACGAGGACGGCTTCTGGCGCACGGTCGCCGAGGTCACCCGTGAGTACCAGGAGTCGATGCCCGGACTCGCCGACAAGTTCCGGCGGTACGACATGTTCGCCCCGAGCTTCGCGCTGTCCTGCCTGAACCGGCTCCAGCTGCGCGACAACCGGCAGATGGTGGACCTGTCCGACCCGGCGGGCGCCCTCCAGCTGATCGGCGACCTGAAGAACCCGATCGCGGGGTTCTGACCCCAGGAACGGACGGGCACCCCGGAGTACGGTCCTCCGGGGTGCCCGTCGTCACGTCACGCCGGGTGGAGCAACGCACCTCGGGGGCGCGGGACTGTCCCGGTATGCGGCTCCGCCGCGGGGCGCGAACACGCCCCACCGGCCCGAAGACGCATTACCACGCCTACTGCGAAGGCCACGGCACCTGCGGCGATCTGTAGTAGTCGATCCCCAGCGCGTCCCACCGAGGCCCCTGCCCCGCGAGCCGCTGCCGGTAGCCCTCCCAGCCGTGGGTGGACCGGGGCGACCAGCCGAGCTCGGCGACGCCCGGCAGCCTCGGGAAGGCCATGTACTCGATGTGGCGGGAGTTCTCCAGGGTCTCCGACCACAGCGGCGCCTCGACGCCCCTGATCGCGGACGCGGGCGCTCCCGGCAGATAGGCGTCCGGGTCCCAGTCGTAGGACCGCCGCACCTCGACGTATCCGGCCCAGGACAGCCCGAGCGGGGTCCCGGCGTCGTACTTCATGTCGAGGTAGAGCCGGTCGGCCGGTGACAGGACGAGTCCGGTGCCGTTCCGCGCGGCGGCCGCGACCCGCTCCTTCTCCGCGGCGCCCGTTGTGTCCAGGCCCCAGTACTGCGCGAGGGCTCCCTCGGCCGGACGCGCCCCGGTCAGCTGGTGCCAGCCGACGACCTTCTTGCCGTACTCGGCGACGACCGGCTGCACCCGGTCCATGAACTTCACGTAGTCCTCGTGGCTGGTGGAGTGCGCCTCGTCACCCCCGATGTGCAGATAGCGGCCCGGGGTGAGCGCCGCGAGCTCCCGCACCACGTCCTCGACGAAGTCGTACGTGATCTCCTTCGGCACGCACAGCGAGCTGAAGCCGACCGCGGTGCCGGTGTAGAGCGGGGGCGCGACACCGTCGCAGTTCAGCTCGGCGTAGGAGGCGAGGGCCGCGTTGGTGTGGCCGGGCATGTCGATCTCGGGGACGACCTCCAGGTGGCGGGAGGCCGCGTAGCGGACGATCTCCCTGTAGTCGGCCTTGGTGTAGTGGCCGCCGGGACCGCCGCCGACCTCGGTGGAGCCGCCGTACGTCGTGAGCCGCGGCCAGGAGTCGATGGCGATGCGCCAGCCCTGGTCGTCGCTGAGGTGCAGGTGCAGCTTGTTGAACTTGTAGAGCGCCAGCTGGTCGATGTAGCGCTTGACCTCACCGACGTCGAAGAAGTGCCGGGACACGTCGAGCATCGCGCCGCGCCAGCCGTAGCGCGGGGTGTCCCTGATGGTGCCGCCCGCGACGATCCAGGGGCCGGGCTGCACGGAGTCGCGTTCGACGGCGGCCGGGAGGAGCTGGCGCAGGGTCTGGACGCCGTGGAGGAGGCCCGCGGCACGGGCGGCGGTGATGGTGACACCGCCACGGCCGCTGTCCAGGCGGTAGCCCTCGTCGCCGTAGGGGCCCTTGGCGAGCCGCAGCCGGATGCCTCCGTCTCCGCGGGTGGTGACGGGGAGCCGGTAGCCGGTCGAGGGGCGCAGCACGTCCGCGAGGTAGCCGCCGACGCCGCGGGCCTCGGCGGAGTCGTCGACGCGGATACGGGTGCGCTCGGTGATGCGGTACGGGGATCCGCCCGGGTCGACGGAGGCCGGCGCCGGAATCACGTCACCGAGTGCGGTCGGAGTGCCGGAGCCGGCACCGGAGCCGGGCGCCGCCGCGGTGAGGGACGTGCCGACCGCGGTGACGAACAGCAGGGAAGCCAGTAGGCGAGGCGCTCGACGGCGCGGTGTGCGGTGCTGTCTCACAAACGTCCCTTCCTGGAGCTCCAACAGGTATGGACCACTCTCTCGCGGGACCGGTGGAACAATCCCCCGCATGGCGGAAATCATCCAGAAGGACGGTACGTGGGTCTTCGACGGCGACGCCCTGCGCCTGACTCCCGGGCGGGACAAGAACGTCAGTCCGCTGCGCCGGGCGCTGGGTGAACTGGTCGTGCCGCTGGGGGCGTTGGCGGGCATCTCCTTCGAGCAGGGCCGCAGGTCGGGGCAGCTGAGGCTGCGGTTGCGGGAGGGCGCCTGCCCGCTGCTGCACGCCACCGCCGGCCGGCTCGGTGAATCCCACGACCCCTACCGGCTGACCGTCGAGTCCGACCGCCACGGCGTCGCCGAGTACCTGGCGGACGAGGTGCGCCGGGCGCTGCTGCTGGACCAGGTGCCCTCGGACCCGGTGTCGTCGTATCTGCTGCCCGGCCCCTCCGTGCCGTTGTCGGCGGCCGCCGGGGACGGCACCGCGAGCTTCGACGGCGAGCACGTGCGCCTGGAGTGGAACTGGAAGACGGAGGACGCCAAGGCCGCCGCCGGCCCGCGCACGCTGGCCGTCGCCGACATCACGGCCGTCCAGTGGCATCCGGCGGCCGGTCTGGAGAACGGCTACCTGCGCTTCACCGTGAGGAACGCCCCCACCAAGGCGCCGCCCAAGTACGACCCCGACTCGGTCGAGCTGTGGGGCTTCAAGAAGGACCCCCTGATGGCCCTGATCGCCGCCGCCGTCCAGGCCCGCCTCCCGCACCCGGCCGCCCCGGCCCCGGCCGCCGCCCTGACCGCCCCCGCCCCCGCGCCGGAGCCGGAGCCCGCCGCGCCCGCCCGGGAGGACGACCACGACGCCCTGCTGCGGCGCCTGCGCGAACTCGGCGAACTGCACCGCACCGGGGTGCTGACCGACGAGGAGTTCGCGCTGGCCAAGCAGGCGATCCTGAAGCGGATGTGACCCCGCCCGGCCGATCGACCGAGGGGAACCCCCCGCACCCCTGCCCGAAATCGGGCAAGATTGTTGCGAAAGCGTCGCCGGTACCCCAGGATCTAGCGGGTGCACGACGAACTCGTTGATCATCTGACACGCTCCACACCCCTCAACCGGGGTGAGGCGCTACGCGTGATCCAGGACGTGCTCGCCTACTTCGACGAGACGACCGAGGAGTTCGTCCGTCGCCGCCACCGCGAGCTCCAGGCCCAGGGCCTGGTCAACGCGACGATCTTCGAACAGATCACGGCGGACCTGACCTACCGGGCGGTGGCACCGCCGGAGCTCACCCTCCGGCAGCTGCGCCGCATCGTCTACGGCTGAGGAATACACCTATATGTGCGGAATCGTCGGATACATCGGGAAGCGTGACGTCGCGCCCCTGCTCCTGGAGGGCCTCCAGCGCCTGGAGTACCGCGGCTACGACTCGGCCGGCATCGTCGTCACCTCCCCCAAGGCCGCCGGCCTGAAGATGGTCAAGGCCAAGGGCCGGGTCCGCGATCTGGAGGCCAAGGTCCCGGCGCGCTTCAAGGGCACCACCGGTATCGCCCACACCCGCTGGGCCACCCACGGCGCCCCGTCCGACGTCAACGCCCACCCGCACCTGGACGCCGAGGGCAAGGTCGCCGTCGTCCACAACGGCATCATCGACAACGCCTCCGACCTGCGCCGCAAACTGGAGGCGGACGGCGTCGAGTTCCTCTCCGAGACCGACACCGAGGTCCTCGTCCACCTGATCGCCCGCTCACGGGCCGAGAAGCTGGAGGACAAGGTCCGCGAGATCCTCCGCCTCATCGAGGGCACCTACGGCATCGCCGTCCTGCACGCCGACTTCCCGGACCGCATCGTCGTCGCCCGCAACGGCTCCCCCGTCGTCCTCGGCATCGGCGAGAAGGAGATGTTCGTCGCCTCGGACATCGCCGCGCTGGTCACCCACACCCGGCAGATAGTGACCCTCGACGACGGCGAGATGGCCACCCTCAAGGCCGACGACTTCCGCACCTACACCACCGAGGGCACCCGGACGACGGCCGAGCCCACCACCGTGGAGTGGGAGGCCGCCTCCTACGACATGGGCGGCCACGACACCTATATGCACAAGGAGATCCACGAGCAGGCCGAGGCCGTGGACCGCGTCCTGCGCGGCCGGATCGACGACCGCTTCTCCACCGTGCGCCTCGGCGGTCTGAACCTCGACGCCCGCGAGGCCCGCCGGATCCGCCGGGTCAAGATCCTCGGCTGCGGCACCTCGTACCACGCCGGCATGATCGGCGCCCAGATGATCGAGGAGCTCGCCCGCATCCCCGCGGACGCCGAGCCCGCCTCGGAGTTCCGCTACCGCGACGCGGTCGTCGACCCCGACACCCTCTACATCGCCGTCTCCCAGTCCGGTGAGACCTACGACGTGCTGGCGGCCGTCCAGGAGCTGAAGCGCAAGGGCGCCCGGGTGCTGGGCATCGTGAACGTCGTCGGCTCGGCGATCGCCCGCGAGGCCGACGGCGGTATCTACGTGCACGCCGGCCCCGAGGTCTGCGTGGTCTCCACGAAGTGCTTCACCAACACCTGCGTGGCCTTCGCCCTGCTGGCCCTGCACCTCGGCCGCACCCGCGACCTCTCCGTGCGCGACGGCAAGCGGATCATCGAGGGCCTGCGCAAGCTGCCCGCGCAGATCGCCGAGATGATGGAGCACGAGGGCGAGATCGAGGAACTGGCCAAGGAGTACGCCGACGCCCGCTCGATGCTCTTCATCGGCCGGGTCCGCGGCTACCCGGTCGCCCGCGAGGCCTCCCTCAAGCTCAAGGAGGTCTCCTACATCCACGCCGAGGCGTACCCCGCCTCCGAGTTGAAGCACGGCCCGCTCGCCCTGATCGAGCCCGCGCTCCCGACGGTCGCGATCGTCCCGGACGACGACCTGCTGGAGAAGAACCGCGCCGCGATGGAGGAGATCAAGGCCCGCAGCGGCAAGATCCTGGCGGTCGCCCACCGCGAGCAGGAGAAGGCCGACCGCACGATCCTGGTCCCGAAGAACGAGGACGAGCTCGACCCGATCCTGATGGGCATCCCCCTCCAACTCCTCGCCTACCACACGGCCCTGGCCCTCGGCCGCGACATCGACAAGCCCCGCAACCTCGCGAAGTCGGTGACGGTCGAGTAGTCGTCCCCTTTGCAGGGGCGCAGCCCCTGCCTTCAGGGGCGCGGGGAACTGCGCGAGAAACCACGGCGCACCCGCACCGGCAGGACGACAGGACGGGCCCCCGCGTGCGCCACCTCACGCGGGGGCCCGTCCCATGTGCCGGGAAGCCGCCCAACTCCCCGGCCCGCGCCGCTAGCCGGCAGCCGTCACCCCCCGGCCCGCGGCGCGTCGCGGAAGAGCCGTCGGCCAGTGCGCCAGCGCCGCGGTCGCCGCGTACCAGGCGACGGCACCGGAGGCGACGGCGAACCAGCCACCGGCCTTGCCCAGCGCCCCGCTGTCCGCGAACTGCCCGATGGCGAGCAGCAGCAGCGCGACGAAGAACAGTCCGTACATGGCCTGCCCGAGAGTGTCGCCCCCGGCGAGCGTGAGGGTGAGGACGACGAGGGCGAACAGCAGCAGGAACAGCCCTGCGCCGTTGGCGGAGACCTCGGGCGAGACCGCCCAGGTGAACCAGAGCGCGCCGAGCGCGGCGAACGCGGTGCCGGTCCCGGCGTCGCTCTCCCGGAACGCGAGCAGTCCGGCGACGAACAGCGCCACGCCGCCTACGTAGTGAGCCAGTGTCACGGCGTCCGCCGCCGTCACTCCGTCGATCAGCCCGGTGTAACCGAGGCCGACGGCCAGCAGGGTGACACCGAGTGCGAGTCGGCCGACGATCGTGGTGGTGCTTCCCGCAGAGACGACGTTGTCCACGGCGGGCTCCCTTCATGCCTGTGCAGTTGTGGTGACCGATATATGCCCTTCACAAGAGCACAAACACATCTACGCGCCAGTAGATTCGGGGGACGCGCAAAGGGGGCCGGCCCTGCCCACGGGGCATCTCACCTGGGCCAACGGGGAGTTACGGAATGACAACGACCGGACGCCTGGCGCGCTTGGCCAACCGTCCCGCGACAGAGCCGAAAATGCGCCCCACGATGCCGTGCGTGGAGCCGACGACGATCGCGTCCGCCTCGTACTCCCGCCCGACCTCCTCGAGTTCGTGGCAGATGTCCCCGCCACGCTCGACCAGGATCCAGGGCACCTCGGCGAGATAGTCGGCGCAGGCCAGTTCCAGACCGAGGACCTCGGTGCGATGGTCCGGCACGTCGACGAAGACGGGTGGCTCGCAGCCCGCCCACACCGTGGTGGGCAGCCGATTGGCCACATGGACGATGATCAGGCCCGAGCCGGAGCGCAACGCCATCCCGATCGCGTACGCGAGGGCGCGCTCGGAGGAGGTGGAGCCGTCGAAGCCGACGACCACACCGTGCTTGAAGGCGGGATCGCACGCGTGGCGCGACTCTTCCGCCGCCAGGGGATCGGCCGCCGTAGGGTCGGCGACCGGCCGCTTGCGGTCCGCGGGTTCAAAGAATTCGTGACCGGCCATGGCTGTCTCGGCGTTGTGATCCTTTATGGGGGAACGGCACTGTGCGGTGGAGCTGTGTCCGGGATCAATCTTCCCAACCCCATACCCCCAAGGGTAGGGCGGCACGCCTCCTTCGCCCGGAATCCGCTCACGTCCGCGGCGGGTTCCAGGGAGCATGCACGAGGGGCCGCCCGTAACGCAATGCTTGCTGCCCCGTACAGGCGGTTCGCACAGGATTCACCCACGCCGCCGCCCCGGCCCCGCGTGGCAGTGACCGACCGGTGCGACGTGCGTTGATCCACGTGAGCCCGCCAGCACAGGGAGTAGTGATGTCCGCAACCCGGCCGACCTCCGAGACGCGCCCCGGGACCGCGTCCGGACCGGACGCGGTGACCGACCTCGTACGGTGGGCCGCCTTCAGCTGCCTGCTCGTGCCGGTGGTCCTCCTGTGGTGCGGCAGTTCCCTCGCGGGCGCCGCGGGCACCGCTGTCGGCCTCGCCGCCGTCACGGCCGTGTGCCGGGCGCTGCTGCGCGGGTCCGAGCGCGGCGCCGCGCGGCTGCGGGCCGCGGAGGGGGCGCCGCACCGGGGCCGGCATCAGCACAGCGGTTCGGGGGCACACAGGGGTGGGCGACGACCTGGCGGGCATACACCGGTCGGCTGACCGGTTTCCGCGCACGCGCCCGTATATTTTCAGCCAACTTCCGAGGAGTGTGCATCAGCACCCCTCGACACCCCCCAACCCCGGTTCGACCTGCGCGGAAAGGGCGCCGGGGGGCGCGCGCACCCTATGCGGATTGGCCACCGCGACAAGGCGCACTTCCCTGCGCGGCCCGCTGATGCAACGCTTCGTGATCGAATGCTTCACGCCAAGTTGCCAAGTCGACAATGTGCCGGGTGACGAACTGGCCACGCCGGCACAACGCGACCCAGTAGATTCGATCTTGACTGTTACGGCGGGGGACTCGTGCAGGACCGAGGGGAAACGTGCAGGAGCGACACAACCGAGGAGCCGCGACCACCAAGGGGGGCTTAGCAGTATGAGCCACGACTCCACTGCCGCGCCGGACACCGCGGGCCGGAAACTGTCCGGGCGCCGCCGCAAGGAGATCGTCGCGGTGCTGCTGTTCAGCGGCGGCCCCATCTTCGAGAGTTCCATACCGCTGTCGGTGTTCGGGATCGACCGCCAGGACGCCGGCGTGCCCCGTTACCGACTGCTGGTGTGCGCGGGCGAGGAAGGCCCCCTGCGGACCACAGGGGGCCTGGAACTCACCGCGCCGCATGGCCTGGAAGCGATCTCGCGCGCGGGCACGGTCGTCGTGCCCGCCTGGCGGTCGATCACCTCGCCGCCGCCGGAGGAGGCGCTCGACGCGCTGCGGCGCGCGCACGAGGAGGGCGCCCGGATCGTGGGCCTGTGCACGGGGGCGTTCGTCCTCGCCGCGGCGGGCCTGCTGGACAGCCGCCCGGCCACCACGCACTGGATGTACGCGCCGACACTGGCGAAGCGCTACCCGTCGGTCCATGTGGACCCCCGGGAGCTGTTCGTCGACGACGGCGACGTGCTGACCTCCGCGGGCACGGCGGCCGGAATCGATCTCTGTCTGCACATCGTGCGGACGGACCACGGCAACGAGGCGGCCGGCGCGCTGGCCCGCCGGCTGGTGGTCCCGCCGCGCCGGACCGGCGGACAGGAGCGCTACCTCGATCGGTCTTTACCTGAGGAGATCGGCGCCGACCCGCTCGCCGAGGTCGTCGCCTGGGCGCTGGAACACCTCCACGAGCAGTTCGACGTGGAGACGCTGGCGGCCCGCGCGTACATGAGCCGTCGTACGTTCGACCGCCGCTTCCGCTCGCTGACGGGCAGCGCGCCGCTGCAGTGGCTGATCACCCAGCGGGTGCTCCAGGCGCAGCGCCTTCTGGAGACCTCGGACTACTCGGTGGACGAGGTGGCGGGCCGCTGCGGCTTCCGCTCGCCGGTCGCGCTGCGCGGTCACTTCCGCCGCCAGCTCGGCTCGTCCCCGGCCGCGTACCGGGCGGCGTACCGAGCACGCCGCCCGCCGTCCGAGCGCATCCCGGACGGCGACGGCCCCCCGGGGACGTCCGCGCCGATGTCCGGCCCACCGCAGCAGGCCGGCCCGCCGTCCGCCCCGCTGCACCCGGACGGCCCGGTGCCGATCCAGGCACGCCGCACGGCTGCGGTCGGCTCCGCGTCCCTGCCGGGGGACCACGCCCGGGAGACGTACGCCCGGGCCAGCCTGCCGGGGCAGCGAAGCGGTTCGTGACGGCCGCGACGGTGTGACGGGGTCCACAGGGCGCGAACCCGCCCTGTGGACCCCGGTACGGTTTCGACGCCCGCGCGACGGACCTCACGCAGGCAACTCGGCCGTAGGGTGGACGCATGAACGATCGCATGGTGTGGATCGACTGCGAGATGACCGGTCTCTCGCTGTCCGACGACGCTCTCATCGAGGTTGCCGCCCTCGTCACCGACTCCGAGCTGAACGTACTCGGCGAGGGGGTCGACATCGTCGTCCGCCCGCCGGACCGGGCGCTGGAGACGATGCCGGAGGTGGTCCGTCAGATGCACACCGCGTCCGGTCTGCTCGCGGAGCTCGAGGGCGGCACGACCCTCGCGGACGCCGAGGCCCAGGTCCTCGCCTACGTGCGTGAGCACGTCAAGGAGCCCGGCAAGGCGCCGCTGTGCGGCAACTCGGTCGGCACCGACCGCGGTTTCCTGCTGCGCGACATGCCCACGCTGGAGGACTACCTCCACTACCGCATCGTCGACGTCTCCAGCGTCAAGGAGCTGGCCCGCCGCTGGTACCCGCGGGCCTACTTCAACAGTCCCGAGAAGAACGGCAACCACCGCGCCCTGGCCGACATCCGCGAGTCCATCGCGGAACTGCGCTACTACCGCGAGGCCGTCTTCGTGCCGCAGCCGGGCCCCGACTCCGACACCGCCAAGGCGATCGCGGCCAAGCACGTCCTGCCTGCTCAGCCCGCCTGAAACAGCCCGTGTGAGGGGCGCCGCGAAACCCGTGCGCGAGCACCCCTTCGGAGCCTGTACACTTTTTCTCGGCCGGTCGGGGAAGCGACAGTAGAACCGCCGGTCATGGTGGGTGTAGCTCAGCTGGTAGAGCACCTGGTTGTGGTCCAGGATGCCGCGGGTTCGAGTCCCGTCACTCACCCTCGCCGAAGAGGCCGATGATCTGCTCGACACAGATCATCGGCCTCTTTCTTTTCCCCGCGTGACCGGCCCCTTCGAGGACGCCCCGGGCGAGCACCGGACGACTGCACCCCGTGCGGTGCATCCAACGGGGCCTCCGCCGGGGAATCCCCCTCCGTGAAGGTCTGGGCTTCGAAACACACAGGGGGCGGTCCGCCGCGCCGGACGTTCCACGCGATCACACGTTCCCGGTGGGGCTTCCCCGCCGAGGGCGACCAGCGCCGCGACGGGGAGGTCCGGTGACCGAGGAGCACTCCCCCTGGGTCGGGGATCAGGTGTACGACTCCAACGCGGACAAGGAGGGCGTCATCACGGACGTGAGGAACGGGACGTACATCCTGCGGCCCGTGCACACATGGGCCCGCCAGTGGACAGCGCCCAGCGCCGACGTCCTGGTGATCACGGTGCCGCGTGAGGACCGCGTCAGGAGAGACCGGAAGGCCTGACCCGCACGGCGCCGCTCCCCCGGCGCTCCCTCACGGGGTCAACCCCTGGAGTCCCCTCCCGGCCCCGCGAGGTGAGAGGAGCCCCGGCCGTCCGACAACGGCCGGGGCTTTTGTCCTGTCGGGCCGGCAGGGGCCCGGTCATTCGCCGGCTCCCGGTCCCTCCCCCCATGCGTGGCCTCCGGACGATCAGTCCTCGGCCGAGTCCCGGTGCGCCTCCGGGTCGGGCAGGACCCTGCGCAGCTCGGCCTCGACCTCCGAGCGCGTCGTCCCCTTCTCCTTCGCGTACTCGGTCACCGTCTGACCCAGATCGCGGTCCAGGTCGCGCCAGGCCCGCCAGGCGGTCTCGTACGTCTCGCGCTGAGGCGCGTTCCAGCCGCCCTCCCGGGTCGGCGCACCGTAGGAGTCCCGAAGCTCCAGGACCCTGGTGTGCGCCTCGTCCGCCGCCCGTTGTTTCGCCAGAAGTTCCTCGAAGGTGTGTGCCACGCGCGGATCTTATGCGCGGCCCCGGCGGCACGCGTCCCGACCGGGCCGTCCGGGCGGCGCCCTGACTCACCCGGCGCAACCCGGCCCCGCACCCACCGCCGGCCCGCACGGCTCCGGACGACGCCGCGCCACCGCCCCCACGAGGGGCCGCCCTACGAAGGAGGCACCCCTACGAGGAGCCGACCCCACAAGGACCCGACCCTACGAGGAAGCGCGCTCCACCAGCTCCGTCGCCAGGACCATCTGGCGTCGCTGCGGCCCCCGGGACATCGCGGGGCGCCGGTCGGCGATCTCGGTGAGCAGCAGGTCGATCATGCTCCGGCCCATCTCCACTATCGGCTGGCGGACACTGGTGAGCGGCGGGTCCATGTGGCGGGCGATCGCCGAGTCGTCGTAGCCGACCAGGGCCACGTCCTCGGGGATACGCCGCCCGGCCTCGCGCAGGGCCTGGCGGGCGCCGGCCGCCGTCACGTCGGAGGCCGCGAAGACCGCGTCCAGGCCGGGGGCGCGGGCGAGCAGCTCCGTCATGGCGCGCCGGCCGCCCTCCTCGGTGAAGTCGCCCGGCTCGATCAGCTGTCGGTCCGCGGGGTGCCCGGCGTCACGCAGGGCGTCGCGGTAGCCGTCGATGCGCCGCTGGGCGCCGTAGACGTCGAGGCGGCCGGTGATGTGCGCGATGTGCCGGCGCCCCCGGGCGGCCAGGTGCTCCACCGCGGAACGGGCGCCGCCGTAGTTGTCGGAGTCCACCGAGGCGAGGGTCTCCTCGGCGGACCGCGGGCCGCTGATCACCGCCGGGATCTCCAGCTGGGACAGCAGGTCGGGCAGCGGGTCGTCCGCGTGCACCGAGACCAGCAGGACACCGTCCACCCGGTGTGCCGCGAGGTACTGCGCCAGGCGCCGGCGCTCGCGGTCGCTGCCCGCGAAGATCAGCAGCAGTTGCATCTCGGTGTCGGACAGTTCGGCACCGACACCGCGCAGCATGTCCGAGAAGTACGGTTCGGCGAAGAAGCGGGTCTCCGGCTCGGGGACGACGAGGGCGATCGCGTCGGTGCGGTTGGCGGCCAGCGCACGGGCGGCGGTGTTCGGGACGTAGCCGAGTTCGGCGACCGCCGCCTGGACGGCGGCGCGGGTCGCGTCGCTGACCCGGGGGGAGCCGTTGATCACCCGGGAGACCGTGCCCCGGCCGACGCCCGCGCGCGCGGCGACCTCCTCCAGGGTCGGCCGCCCGCCGCTCCGGCCCCGCGCTCCGTGGCTTGCCATGGGCTCCGCCTTCCGCCGTTCATCACGCTGGCCTGGAATGTAACAGCCCCGTGTGCTGGGGCGACCGTCGCGCAGGCGCCCCTGACGGGCCCGCGCCGGGCGTACCGGACCCTCGAATTCCAGTTAACGGCCCGATAACTGAACGCATCTCCCGTCGCCCGCTCCCTTGACACCCCCACGGGAAGCGACGACTCTTCAACCCATCACTTGTGGGAGCGCTCCCACGGTACCTGGCACCTACACATCCCGCACGTACCCCGCCCGAGCCGCAGCGCAACAACTTACGGGACCAACCATGCAGTTGGCCGGGGGTCGGCACGTCAGGGCAACAGGAGGACGCAATGCGAGCACGTAAGTCGGTGGTCCTCGCGGCCATCGCGACGCTGGGCGCCGGGCTGCTGGCCGGCTGTGCCGACGACGGCGGCGACGAAGGCGGTTCCGGCTCGTCCGGCGACGGCAAGGGCAAGACCACCATCACCCTGGGCCTGTTCGGGACGATGGGCTTCAAGGAAGCCGGTCTCTACGACGAGTACATGAAGCTCAACCCGGACATCACCATCAAGGAGAACGTCACCGAGCGCAACGAGAACTACTACCCGGCGCTCGTCAACCACCTCACCACCAACAGCGGCCTGATGGACATTCAGGCCGTCGAGGTGGGCAACATCGCCGAGGTCGCCACGACCCAGGGCGCCAAGCTGCTCGACCTGTCGAAGTACGGCAAGGAGAGCGACTACCTGGAGTGGAAGTGGAAGCAGGCAGCCACGGCCGACGGCCAGACGATCGGTCTCGGCACCGACGTCGGCCCGATGGCCATCTGCTACCGCAAGGACCTGTTCGAGAAGGCCGGACTGCCCACCGACCGTGAGGAAGTCGGCAAGCTGTGGGCGGGCGACTGGGAGAAGTTCGTCGACGCCGGACGCGACTACCAGAAGAAGGCGCCCTCCGGCACCACCTTCATGGACTCCCCCGGCGGTCTCATCCAGGCGATCCTCAGCAGTGAGACCGAGCGCTTCTACGACTCCTCCGGCGAGGTCGTCTACAAGACCAACCCGGCCGTCAAGTCCGCCTTCGATCTGACCGCGGCCGCCGCGGAGGACGGACTGGTGGGCAACCAGACGCAGTTCCAGCCCGCCTGGGACACGACCATCGCCAACAGCAAGTTCGCCGCGATGTCCTGCCCGCCGTGGATGCTCGGCTACATCAAGGGCAAGTCGAAGCCGGAGGCGGCGGGCAAGTGGGACGTCGCCGCGGCCCCCAGGTCCGGCAACTGGGGCGGCTCCTTCCTGGCCGTGCCCAAGTCCGGCAAGAACACGGAGGCCGCGGCGAAGCTCGCCGCCTGGCTGACCGCTCCCGAGCAGCAGGCCAAGCTGTTCGAGGTGCAGGGCAACTTCCCGAGCACGCCGCCCGCGTACGACACGGACGTGGTCAAGAACGCCAAGAACGAGATGACCGGTGACGCCCCCATCGGCGAGATCTTCGCCGAGGCCGCCAAGAGCGCCCCGGTCCAGGTGATCGGCCCGAAGGACCAGATCATCCAGCAGGGTCTGACCGACAACGGCGTCATCCTGGTCGCCCAGGGCAAGTCGGCCGAGGAGGCCTGGGAGACGGCCGTGAAGACCATCGACAACAATCTGGATCAGTGACCCGTATGACCACTGGGCACGACACCGCCGCCGCGTCCCCCTCCACGGAGGGGGGCGCGGCCCCGGCCCGCCCGTCGGCCGGTGCGCCGGGCTCCGAGCGGGAGCGGCGGCGCCGGGCCCGGCTGTCCCGCCGCTGGCAGCGGGACATGCGCTGGAGCCCCTACGCCTTCGTCTCGCCGTTCTTCCTGCTCTTCCTGGCCTTCGGCCTGTTTCCGCTGGTCTACACGGGGTGGGCCTCGCTGCACCAGGTGGAGCTGACGGCGCCCACCGACATGAACTGGGTGGGCCTGCGCAACTACACCCGGATCTTCGACGACGACTTCTTCTGGAATGCGGCCGGCAACACGCTGACCATCGGCGTCATCTCCACCGTTCCGCAGTTGCTGATGGCCATGGGTCTGGCCCACATCCTCAACTACAAGCTGCGCGCCTCGACCTTCTACCGGGTCGTGATGCTCGCTCCGTACGCCACCTCGATCGCCGCGGCGTCGCTGGTGTTCGTGCTGCTCTTCGGCCGCGACTACGGCATGATCAACTGGGTGCTCGGGGCCGTCGGTCTCGAACACGTCGACTGGCAGAACGAGAAGTGGCCCTCCCAGATCGCCGTCTCGACGATCGTCATCTGGCGCTGGACCGGCTACAACGCGCTGATCTACCTGGCGGCGATGCAGGCGATACCCCAGGACCTCTACGAGTCGGCGGCGCTGGACGGGGCCAGCCGCTGGCGGCAGTTCCTCCATGTGACGCTGCCGTCGCTGCGGCCGACGATCCTGTTCACCGTCGTCGTGTCGACCATCGGCGCCTCGCAGTTGTTCGGAGAGCCGCTGCTGTTCGACGCGAACAAGGGCGCCTCGGGCGGATCCCAGCACCAGTTCCAGACGCTCGGCCTGTACCTGTACGAGCAGGGCTGGATCAACCAGCACCTGGGCCGCGCCTCCGCCATCGCCTGGACGATGTTCCTGATCCTCATCGTGATCGGGATCGTCAACTACGTCATCTCGCGCCGGCTGCGCGCCAGTAGTTAGGAGACCGGCCGTGACGACGACACTGACCGAGCCCCCGACCGCCGAGGTCCGGCACCCCCGGCGTCCCAGGGCCGCGCGCGCCGGTGGCACCCTGCACGCCGGGCCCGTCGCCTACGCGGTCCTCGCCCTGTTCACCATCGGGTCGCTGTTCCCGCTGGTGTGGACGGCGATCGCCGCGTCCCGCGACAACCAGCGGCTGGCCGAGACGCCACCGCCGTTCTGGTTCGGCTCGAACCTGATGAACAACCTGGAGATCGCCTGGAAGGACGCCAACCTCGGCGAGGCGTTCCTCAACACGACGATCGTGGCCGGGATCTCGGCGCTCACCATCGTGGTGCTGTCGACGATCGCCGGGTTCGCCTTCGCCAAGCTGCGGTTCCGGGGCCGTAACGCGCTGATGCTCGTCGTCATCGGCACCATGATGGTGCCGCCGCAGCTCAGCGTGATCCCGCTCTACATGATGGTCGCCCGGCTGGACTGGACAGACCAGCTCCAGGCGGTGATCCTGCCGTCGCTCGTGAGCGCCTTCGGCGTCTTCTTCATGCGCCAGTACCTGCTGCAGGCGCTGCCCGACGAGCTGATCGAGGCCGCCCGGGTGGACGGCGCGAGCAGTTGGCGCGTGATCTGGCACATCGTGTTCCCGGCGGCGCGGCCGGCGATGGCGGTGCTGGGCATGCTGATGTTCGTCCAGACGTGGAACGACTTCCTGTGGCCGTTCCTGGTGCTGACCCAGACGGGTAACCCGACCGTGCAGGTGGCGGTCACGGGCCTGGGCCGCGGCTACACCCCCGACCAGTCCCTGATCATGGCCGGCGCGCTGCTCGGCACGGTGCCGCTGCTGCTGGTCTTCGCGATCTTCGGCAAGCAGATCGTGGGCGGCATCATGCAGGGCGCGGTCAAGGGCTGACCTCTTCCTTCTCGCGCAGGGGCCGGGCCACCGCCGTCCCGGCCCCTCTTCTCTCGACCTTCCTTGGGAGCGCTTCCATGCCTGAACCCGAATCGCCGGTGTCCTTCCCGCCCGCCTTCCTCTGGGGCGCGGCCACCTCCGCCTACCAGATCGAGGGCGCCGTGCGGGAGGGCGGCCGCACCCCGTCCATCTGGGACACCTTCAGCCATACGCCGGGCAGGACGGCCGACGGCGACACCGGTGACATCGCTGTCGACCACTACCACCGCTTCCGCGAGGACGTCGCGCTCATGGCCGGGCTGGGCCTGACCGCGTACCGGTTCTCCGTCTCCTGGTCGCGGGTGCAGCCCACGGGCCGCGGCCCCGCCGTCCAGGTCGGGCTCGACTTCTACCGGCGGCTGGTCGACGAGCTGCTGGCGGCCGGGATCAAGCCGGCCGTCACCCTTTACCACTGGGACCTGCCGCAGGAGCTGGAGGACGCGGGCGGCTGGCCGGAGCGGGACACGGCGTTGCGGTTCGCGGAGTACGCGCGGATCGTCGGCGAGGCGCTCGGCGACCGGGTGGAGCAGTGGATCACGCTCAACGAGCCCTGGTGCAGCGCCTTCCTCGGGTACGGCTCCGGCGTGCACGCCCCCGGCCGGACGGAACCGGCCGCCGCGCTGCGGGCGGCCCACCATCTGAATCTGGCGCACGGGCTGGGCACCTCCGCGCTGAGGTCGGTGATGCCGGCCCGCAACGCGGTCGCGGTGTCCCTCAACTCCTCTGTGGTGCGCCCGGTCTCGCAGGACCCGGCGGACCTCGCGGCGGCGCAAAAGATCGACGACCTCGCCAACGGGATCTTCCACGGCCCGATGCTGCACGGCGCCTACCCGCGGACCCTGGCCGCCGCGACGGAGTCGGTGACGGACTGGTCGTTCGTCCAGGACGGCGACCTGGCGGCCTGTCACCAGCGGCTCGACGCGCTGGGCCTCAACTACTACACCCCGACGCTGGTCTCCGCCGCCGCCCCCGAGGCGGAGGGTCCGCGCGCCGACGGTCACGGCGCCAGCGCCCACTCCCCCTGGCCGGGCGCCGACGACGTGGCGTTCCATCAAACGCCGGGCGAGCGCACGGAGATGGGCTGGACCATCGACCCGACCGGCCTGCACGAGCTGATCACGCGCTACCGGCGGGAGGCGCCGGGCCTGCCGCTGTACATCACCGAGAACGGCGCCGCCTACGACGACAAGCCCGACTCCGAAGGCCGTGTCCACGACCCCGAGCGCATCGCCTATCTGCACGGCCACCTCGCGGCGGTCCGCCGGGCCATGACGGACGGCGCCGATGTCCGCGGCTACTACTTGTGGTCGCTGATGGACAACTTCGAGTGGGCGTACGGCTACGGCAAGCGGTTCGGCGCGGTCCACGTCGACTACGCGACGCTGGAGCGGACCCCGAAGTCGAGCGCCCACTGGTACGGGAAGGCGGCGCGGTCGGGAACGCTGCCGCCGGTCGAGGGCGTGTAGCCGGGCCGGGGAGGTCGGGACGCGGCACCGGTGGGGGGTAGTGCCGCGCCCCGGGCTTCGGGGGTCGCCCGCGAACTGCGGACGCTTCCGGTCGCCCGCGAACGGCGGACGCTTCCGGTCGCCCGCGAACGGCGGACGCTTCCGGTCGCCCGCGAACGGCGGACGCTTGGGAGAACGCGCACGCCCTGTGCGGCGGGGCGTGTACAGGGCAGCACCCTAGCGAGCCGGGATCGGGCAAACCGCTCGATCCGGGCGGTCGTCCGGGAACTTATGGTGCGCTTAAGGGAGTGATCTGGGCCGCTTAAGGGTCGTGCTCGATCTGCCCGCTCTGCGGCGTCTCATGGACCCGCGGTGGCTGCGTCGCCCCGGCGTCCGCTCGCGCGCGTCCAACTGGATCCAGATCCGCACTTCGGTGCCGCCGAGCACCGACGACCCGATCCGTACGTCGCCGCCGGTCGCCTCCGCGAGCCGGCGCACGATGTCCAGCCCGAGGCCGGTCGACCCGTCGCTGCCGGAGCCCCGGCCGCGCGCCATCGCCGCCTCGGGATCCGCTATGCCGGGTCCCGCGTCCGAGACGAGCACGATCACCGCGTCCTCGCCGTTGTGCACGTCGACCGCGAAGGCGGTGCCCTCGGGGGTGTGCCGGAAGACGTTCCCCAGCAGGGCGTCGAGGGCGGCGGCCAGGTCGGCGCGGGCGACGGGTATGCGCACCGGCCGGTCCACACCGGCCGTCCGCACCTTGCGGCCCTCGTCCTCGGCCAGCGCCGACCAGAACTCCATCCGCTCCCGCACCACCTCGGCCGCGTCGCAGCCGGCACCGGGACCGGCCGCGGCGGTCTGCGGCTTGGCCTCCCGGGCGGTCCGGATGATCGTGTCGACCTCGCGCTCCAGCTGTGCCACCGCGGCCCGGGTCTGCTCGGCGGCCGGCCCGTCCCCGAGCGAGGCCGTGTTCAGCCGCAGCACGGTCAGCGGCGTCCGCAGCCGGTGGGACAGGTCCGCGGCCAGCTCCCGCTCGTTCGCGAGCAGTTGGACGACCTGGTCGGCCATCGAGTTGAACGCCACGGCCGCCAGCCGCAGTTCGCGCGGCCCCTCCTCGGGGACCCTGGCGCCGAGCCGGCCGTCGCCCAGCTCGCGCGCGCCCTCGACCAGCCGCTGCGCCGGGCGCACCATCCGCGCCCCCAGCCGGTCGGCGACCGCGACCGACCCGACGATCAGCGCGAGCCCGACCCCGGCGAGCACCGCCCACGCCGTGCCCACGCCCCTGGTGACGGCCGCGTCGGGGATGAACACCTCGACGACGGCGAACTCCCCGGAACTCAGCGCGACCGGCTGGAGCAGCACCGAACCGCCGGGCGCCGCGGCCGTAGAGGCGCGGCCCAGCTCCCGGGTGGCCTCGACGTCCACGTCGGCGGCCCGCTGCCGGCCCACGGCGACGGCGCGTGTGCTCTCGCCGCCCGGTATGTGCAAGGCCATCACGTCGCCCGGACCCGCGGCGGCGACCGCGCGCTCCAACTGGTCGCGGTCGGTGGTGATGGACAGCGCCGGGGCGATCTCGGCCGCGTCGCGCTCGGCGTCGGAGAACGCGCGGTCGCGAGCCATCTCCCTGACGACCAGACCGAGCGGCACCGCGAAGGCCACCACGACCATGGCGGTGACCGCCAGCGAGACCTTGACCAGTGCCCACCTCATGGCCGCGCCTCCGCTCCCGGGTGTTCCAGCTTCACCCCGACGCCGCGCAGGGTGTGCAGATAGCGCGGGCGCGCGGCCGTCTCGCCCAGTTTCCTTCGCAGCCAGGACAGATGGACGTCGATCGTCTGGTCGTCACCGTAGGACTGCTGCCACACCTCGGCGAGCAGTTCCCTGCGGGAGACGACGACCCCGGGCCGCCCGGCCAGGAAGGCCAGCAGGTCGAACTCGCGCCGGGTGAGGTCCAGTCGGGCGCCGTCCAGCTCGGCCTGGCGGCGCAGCGGATCCACCGTCAGTCCGCCGACCCGCAGCACCGGTGGCGGCGGGGCGTCTCCCACGGCGGCGCGGGAGCGGCGCAGGACGGCGGCGATCCGGGCGGAGAGGTGCTCAACGGAGAAGGGCTTGGTCAGATAGTCGTCCGCGCCGTCGTTCAGCAGCCGGACGACCTCCGTTTCGTCGTCGCGCGCGGTGGCGATGATCACCGGTACGTCCGTGATGCCGCGCAGCATCTTCAGTGCCTCGGAGCCGTCGAGGTCGGGCAGGCCGAGGTCCAGGATGACCACGTCGAAACGGAAATGCGCGACCTCGCGCAGCGCTTCCAGCGCCGTGCCGACGCTGCGCACGGTGTACGAGGCGTCGGTCAGATGCCGGATGAGCGCCGAGCGTACGAACTGGTCGTCCTCGACGACGAGAACACTTGCCATGCGCCGCACCGTACGCCATGCGAGGGAGCCGGGTCCGGCGCCTGTGGACAACCCGGCACCTGTGGACAACTCCCTTGTCCACCGTGACCGGTGGGACAGTGGTGGCGTGGGTGAGGCAGTATGGCCCGCGATGCTCAGAGGAGTCGTACACGTACTGGCCTGGTCGCTCGCCACGGGCGCGGCGACCACGCTGTCGTGGTGGGGTGTCCACTCGGTCATGGCGGGCACGGTGTACGACCCGCCCCGCGCCCTGCCCGTCACCGCGGCCGACGCGGGCACCCCTGAGCCGGCGCCGCGGTCCACGGCCGCGGGCACGCGCTCGCCCGAACCGTCGAAGAGCCCGAACTCCCCGCCGGTCGCGCGGAATCCGGCCGCCTCCGCCGCCCCGAGCCGTGGCCCGAGCCCGAGCGGCCCCGCGTCAGCTCCCGCGTCCGGGCAGGTCAAGAGCTACGCCACCGAGGGCGGGCGGGCCGTCTTCGACCTCGGCGAGTCCTCGGCGGCGCTGGTGTCGGCGACCCCGGACGCGGGCTGGTCGATGCAGGTGTGGAAGACGGAGAGGTGGATCCGGGTGGAGTTCGCCGCGGGCACGGACCGGGTGTCGGTGTTCTGCACATGGCACGACGGGCCGCCACGCGTGGAGATCAACACCTACTAGGACCTGTCCGGCGGACCAAGCCGCGGATCCGGGGCCGACCCTCGGGGGCTTCCACCGCGTACCCGGAGCCCGGCCCCCGGAGCTTCCACCACACACCCGAAGGCCGGCCCCCGGAGCTTCCACCACACACCGAGAGCCGACCCCCACCTCCCACTCCACACCCAGGGCCGACCCCGGGCCTCAGCGGAAGACCGAAGGGGGCGGTGCCGGTGAGGCGACCGCGGCGGCGTCCGTGACCGGGGTGGCTCCTCCGGTGAAGGCGACGAGCCTGCTGCCGTGCTCCACGCGGGCCGGGTGGGGGTCGGAGGCGGCGCGACGGGTCAGTTCGGCGATCGGGAGGGGCTGGTCGGAGGCGACCAGGACGGCGTTGCCGAAGCGCTTTCCCCGGAGCACCGCGGGGTCGGCGATCAGTGCGAGCTCGCCGAAACGGGCGGCGGCGGTGGCGATCTGGCCGCGCAGGTGCGCGAGCGGCGGGCCGTCGGCGAGGTTGGCGGCGTACAGCCCGTCGGCCCGCAGCGCCCGGCGGACCTCGTCGAGGAACTCGGTCGAGGTGAGGTGGGCGGGCGTACGGGCCCCGCTGAACACATCGGCGACGATCAGGTCGGCCCAGCCGTCCGACACCTTGGCGAGCCCTTCGCGGGCGTCGGCCGACCGCACCCGGACGCGTGCGCCCGGCGCCAACGGCAATTCGCGGCGGACCAGTTGGACGAGGGACGCGTCGCGTTCGACGACCTGCTGGGTGGAGCGGGGGCGGGTCGCGGCGAGGTAGCGGGCGAGGGTGAGGGCGCCGCCGCCGAGGTGCACGGCCTGGAGCGGCTTGCCGGGCGGGGCGGCGAGGTCGATGACATGGCCGAGGCGCCGCTGGTACTCGAAGGAGAGATGTCCGGGGTCGTCCAGGTCGACGTGGGACTGCGGGGCCCCGTCGATCAGCAGGGTCCAGGCCCGCGCCCGGTCCCGGTCCGGTATCAGCTGGGCGAGGCCGCCGTCGACGGTCTCCTCGACGGCTTGGAGTGCGGCTTGCGCCCGCCGCGGCTTTCTGGACTTTCCCACTCAGCCATTATCCGTGGGCGCGGCGGCATCGGCCCGATCGCCGTCGGCGCAGGTGGGCGGGGTACGGAGCCACCGCCCGGGGACCGCCCCGCCGGCGGCGGCCGGCGGCCGTCAGCGGCAGTTGTCCGCCGCCTCGATCGTGCGAGCGGCCTCGCCCAGCGCCCGGCGCAGCACCGCCGGATCCGTCGCCGGCTCCGACTCGTCCGGCGGCAGCAGCCAGGCGGAGCCGGGCAGCTTCTCGGGTCCGCCGGCCGGCGGCTCGGGGGCCAGCCGCAGTCCGCGTCCGTCGGTCCCGGTGCAGGTACTGCCGGGCATGTCCCACGCCGCCGCCGTACCGGGCGGGACCACGAAGCAGAGGGTGGCGCAGTCGTCGTCGTGCAGGACCGGGCCCACGGCCTCGATCTCACCGCGCCGGAGGATGTCGACCGCCTCCAGCCCCTGCCGGGCGGGAACCGTCACGAGGTCGCACTCCGGCAGCGGTGTACACGGATCGATGCTCCGGCTGGTCTCCAACTGGGCCTCCACCACGGAACGCCTCCTTGGGCGAGCAGGCCGGGAGTCGAGCGGCTCCCGGTCCACCGGGTTCAACGCGGGACGGCGTCAACGGCTACGGCGGAAGTGTGCCGCGAAGGATGGCAGTTCATGGCGGATCCCGGATGAGATATCCGATTTGTAGCCAAACGCAGCGTGGCGTACCCGACACAGCAGGTACGTTCTTGCCCGCCGGAATCAGGGCGTCACTTTGGACGAATGGTTCAACTCACCTTGATCCGGCATGGTTCGACGGTTCGCACGAGAGGACCCGGCCATGACGTCGTCGGATGTGACCTCGTCCCAGCCCCCACGGCCACCACGGCCGAACCTCGCCTTCCGGCGCCTGCGCGGCAGGCGTTCACCCGGCGAGTTCGCCGCGGCGGTGCGGCGTGCCGCCCGGGAGATCGGCGAGCGGGTCAGCTGTGACGCCCGCTACATCGGCCGGGTGGAGGCGGGTGAGATCCGCTGCCCCAACTACGCCTACGAGCGTGTGTTCCTGCACATGTTCCCCGGGCGCTCGCTCACCGATCTGGGGTTCGCGCCCCGCTCGTCCGTTCGCGGCCGGGGGCGCGGGGCGCACGGGGACGAGGAGACACCCCCCGTGCACTCCCCGAGCCCGGCGCAGACCACGAGTGAGACGCGCGGGGCGGGCGAGCCGTATGACACCACGCAGAACCCGTACGACACGCACATCAACTACGAGGAGAGCGACGTGCTGCGTCGCGCATTCATGACCGGCGGGAGCGCCACCGTGGCCGCCGCCTCGCTGAGTCCCATCGGGCTCGCACTCGACGCCTCGGCGGCGCAGCGCCCCGCGCGGCGCGCGGGGGCGAGCGAGGCGGGCGCCCTCGAAGAGGCCGTCCGCAGAATCCGGTTGCTCGACGACCGGCACGGCGCGGACGGACTCTACCGGCGGGCGGCGGCTCCGCTGCGCGCCGCGTACGCGCTCCTGGACGCCGGAGCGACACGGCAGGCGACCGCCGACCGGCTGCACTCGGGCGCCGGTGAACTGGCCATCTCCGTGGGGTGGCTGGCGCACGACTCGGGACGGTTCGACGACGCGCGCTCGCACTACGCGGAGGCCCTCGCGACCGCGCGGATGACCGGGGACCCGGCGCTGGAGGCGCACGCCTTCTGCAACACGGCGTTCCTCGCCCGGGACGCCGGACGGCCGCGGGAGGCCGTGCGGGCGGCGCAGGCCGCGCAGCGCATCGCGCGGCCCCTGGGCTCGGCCCGCCTGATGTCGCTCCTTGCGTTGCGGGAGGCCGGGGGATGGGCGGGGCTCGCCGACCCCACCGGGTGCGCCCAGGCGCTGACACGCGCGCACGCCTTCTACGACCGGGGCTCCTCGGACGCCGACCCCGAGTGGATGACCTTCTACGGGGAGGCCGAGCTGGAGGCGCTGGAGGCGCAGTGCTGGTCGACGCTGGGTGACTGGACCCGGGCGGCCCGGCACGCGCGGCGGGCGACGCGTCTGCAGGATCCGCACTTCACCCGGAACATCGCGCTCTACACGGCGGAGCTCGCCGACGACCTCGCGCGCGGGGGCCGCCCCGACGAGGCCGCCGGCGCGGGGATGCGGGTGCTGGACCTGCTGGACGAGGTGCAGTCCTCGCGCATCCAGGTGATGCTGGCGGGGACGGCACGGGTGCTGCTGCCGCACCGGCGGGCATCCGGGGTGTCGGAGTTCCTGGAACGGCATGCCTCGGCGCCTCGCCCGGTGTGACGCGCACCTGCGGTGCCGCCGCGCCCGGTGTCGCACCCCCGGACACGGCTACCCCGCGAGGTGGCCCACGTCGTTCCAGCTCTCGATCGCCGGCTCGCCGTAGGCCCAGCCCAGGACCGACAGGGACGTCGGGTTCAGCCGGACCCGGGCCGCGAAGTCGAGCGGCAGGTTCAGCCAGCGGGCGCCGATCGAGCGCAGGATGTGCCCGTGGGCGAAGATCAGGACGTCGCGGTCCTGTGCGCGTGCCCAGGTGACGACCTCGTCGGCGCGGGCGGTCATGTCGGCCGTGCTCTCGCCCTCCGGGACACCGTCGCGCCAGATCAGCCAGCCGGGCCGGACGGCTTGGATCTCGGCGGGGGTCAGTCCCTCGTAGGCGCCGTAGTCCCATTCCAGCAGCGCGTCCCAGGTGCTCGCGCGGGTGCCGAAGCCGGCGAGCTCGCAGGTCTCCCGCGCGCGGGACAGGGGGCTGGTGCGGACCTCGACGCCCGGGAGCCCGGCGTACGGCGTCTGGTGCAGGCGCTCGCCGAGGAGTTTCGCGCCGCGCCGCCCCTCGTCGAGAAGCGGTATGTCGGTCCTGCCGGTGTGCTTTCCGGCCAGCGACCACTCCGTCTGCCCGTGCCGGGCCAGCAGGATGCGCGGTGCCATGAGAGGACGGGACCTTTCGTGCAGAAGAACTGAAGAGGAACCTCTCCATCATCGCGCACCCGGTCCGGGGGCAACCCGGAGGGCGATCCCGGCGTCTATCAGGGCCGGGGACACCCGCAGGGTGGACGGAACATTCACCGTAAAGTGCTACGACCGGCCGCTGGGCCGAGGGGCGCCGCGAGGAGAAGGGGGAGGGCGATCGGATGCCGCACGCCGAAACACCGGGCATCGAGGCGGTTCCGCGCCTCCGGTTGCGCTGGTGGTCCGAGCTGCCGCTGATCCTGCTCGTGTACGCCTGCTACTCGGCGGGCCGGCTGCTCGCCAGGGGCGATGTCACCACCGCCGTCGACCACGGCCTGGCGATACTGCGCATAGAGAAGGCCCTGTACCTCAACGCCGAGCACCCGCTCAACCGCCTCTTCACGCGCGAGGCGTGGATAGGCATACCGGCCGACTTCTGGTACGCCTCGCTGCACTACCTGGTCACACCGGTGCTCCTCGTCTGGCTCTTCCGGACCCGGGCCGTGCAGTACCGCGCCGCCCGCACCTGGCTGATGACCTCGACCTTCATCGGCCTCATCGGGTTCACGCTGATGCCGACCTGCCCGCCCCGGCTGCTGTCCGCCGGGTACGGCTTCGTCGACACGATGGCGCAGTACAGCACGTACGGCTGGTGGGGCGGCGAGGCGAGCGCGCCCCGCGGACTGGGCGGCATGACCAACCAGTACGCCGCGATGCCCAGCCTGCACGTCGGCTGGGCGCTGTGGTGCGGGGTGATCCTGTGGCGGTACGGCGGGACGCGCCCGGCCAAGGTCGCCGGCGTGGTCTATCCGCTGGTGACCACCGTCGTGGTGATGGGCACCGCGAACCACTACTTCCTCGACGCGGTCGCGGGCGCCGCCGTGATGGGCGTCGGACTGCTGCTGGCGCCGTACGTGACGCGGGCCGCGAACCGCGCGCGGATGTCGCTGACCGCGCGCACCGCACCGGCCGCAGCGGGCTCCCTCACCGCTCGGACCCCGATTGTCAGTGGCGGATGTCAGACTTCGGCGGGTGAGCGAATTCCACGGCAGCGCGAGTCGCGGTTCGGAGCGGGAGCCGAGCCGGGTGCCACCCCCACGGACGCGGGGGACGGCGCTCCGGCACCGGCTCGCTGAGCTGCGCGGTCCCGACGTCCCGGCCAAGGCGCTGGACGCCCGCGCCCTCGCGGCCCTCGCCGCCAACCCGGGGTGCAGACGGCGCGCGATCCTCGACGGCGCCGGGGTGGACAAGGCGGCGCTGGCCGGTGCGCTGGGCTCGCCGTCGGGGTTCGGGCAGTCGCAGTTCGCCTTCATGCGGGGTAACGCGTTCGAAGCGCGGGTCAAGGCGGACGGCGGCACGGACCTGCTGCGGCTGGCGCACGAGAAGCTCGACCCGGGCGCCGAGGCTCCGGCAGGGGCACACGTTCCGGACCTGTCCGCCGTCGGACCCGAGGGCCGTGCCGCGCGTACGGCACTGGCGCTGCGCGAGGCCGTCGAGGCGGGCGGCTGGACGCTGCTCGACCACCCGATGCTCGCGCTGGACGTCGCGGGCTCCCCCGCGTTCCTGGAGCCGGACGCCGTGGTCGTGCACCCGGACGGCGGCTGGACGGTCGTCGAGATCAAGTCGTTCCCGATGCTCGACGGTTCGGCGGACCCCGCCAAGGTGGGCGCGGCCGCGCGGCAGGCGGCGGTGTACGTGCTGGCGCTGGAGGACGTCGCCGCCCGCATGGACCCCGCGCCACAGGTACGGCACCAGGTCCTGCTGGTCTGCCCCAAGGACTTCTCCAATCTGCCCACCGCCTCGGCCGTCGACGTGCGCAAACAGCACGCGGTCACCCGGCGGCAGCTGACCCGCCTGACCCGGATCGAGGACATCGCCGACACGCTCCCCGAGGGCACGTGCTTCTCCCCCGAGCTGCCCCCCGGCCGGCTCACGGCCGCCGTCGAGTCGGTCCCCGCGACCTACGCGCCGGAGTGCCTGTCCGCGTGCGAACTGGCCTTCCACTGCCGCGAACGCTCCCGCGCGCAAGGCGCGGTGACCTCCCTGGGCCGCTCGCTCCGCGCCGAGCTGGGCGGCCTGACCACCGTCCAGGACATCCTCGCCGCGTCCCGCGGCGAGGAGGGCGACCCGGACGACCCGGCGGTGGCCGCACTGCGCCGGGCGGCCCGCCTGCGCGCCGAGGCCCTGGGCGGACGGCCGCCCGGGACGGCCGGCCCGCAACTCCCCGAGGAACCGCAGCGGCGCGCCGAGTCCCCGGAGGGCGCCCGGTGTCGCTGATCTCCACCCTCGCCCGCCTCGAAGCCGTCGACAGCGGGCGTGCGCAGCCGGCCGCCACCGTCCGCCACCGGCATCTGTCCGAGCGCCCCCTCGTCCTGGTGCCGCTGACCACCGCGGGTGAGGCCGGCGCCCCGCTCGGCGCGCTGGTCGGCACCGACCGGGACGCGCCGCGCCTGCTGGCCGTGGCGCAGCCGCGCGACCGCGACCTCCGATTCGCCTTCCTGGCCGAACTGGCCGAGATGGTCCTGCCGTACATCGACACGCACGCCGGGAGCGTCGAGACCGCCGAGCGCACCGACACCGACCCGGAGACCGGCAAGCGGGTCAAGGTCGAGGTCGAGCTGTGCGCGGACGCGCCGCAGTTGATCGTGCCGAGCCGCCCGGGCGTCGACCTCGTACGACTGCTGGGACGCTCGATGCGTTTCCGCCGTACGGCGGAGCAGGACCCCGAGGCGCCCCATCCCGCGCCACCGCGGGTGCCGCTGCTCGGCCGGTGGCTGACGCACTACGGGGAGCGCGCCCGCGTCCCCGGTTCCTCGCTGCTGCTGGCCCTGACGGACGTGCTGTCCCGGCACTGGGCGACCGGCCAGTCCAGCCTCGAGGACCAGCACCTGGGCGCACTGCTCGCCTGGATCGATCCACCGGACGGCGCGACCGGCGCCGAGGCCGCGCTGCGCGCCGAGCTCGAACGGGACGGCCGGGGCCAGCTCCGATGGCCACCGGCGGGACCGGCCACCGACCCGGCCTTCGACAACAAGCTGCTCGCCCCGGCCATCGAGCGCTACGACCGCGCGCGCGGCGCACTCGCCGCCGCCGAGGACGGCCTGGAGGCGGACGACCGGCTCGGGGACGCCACCGCCGCCGAGCGGGAGATCCGGGCCCTGGTCGAGCGGGTCGCCCGCCCGACCTGGGACGCGGTCTGGCGCGGCCTGGACCTGCTGCGGGAGCTGCCCGAGGGGGCACGGGTCGAGGAGCGCTGGACGCGCGACCGCTGGTCGTTCACCGGCCATCGGGACCGGGTCCTCGCGGGCGAGCCGCCGCAGCCGCGCCGCGACGACGCGGTGACGGCGGCGAACAAACTGGCGACACGCGAGCGCGAACAGGCACGTCTGGAGGCCCAGGAGGCTCTCGACGATCCGCTGGTGATGGCGGGGCGGCGGCTCTCCGGGGAGGCGTTCGCGGGCGAGGTCACGGATGTGGTCATGGCGTACAGCGAGGGCAAGCGGCCCAGCCCGCGCCCGCTGGTGACCGTGCGTACGGACGACCGGCCCCATCTGGGCGAGCGGGCGAAGGTGTACCGCTCGCTGGCGGGAAAGCCGCAGGCCGCGGAGTTCGTCGGGTACGAGGACGAGAGGGCGCCGGAGGGCGCCGGGACCACGGCCGGGGGCGACGCCCCGGCCGGGAGCACCCTGGTGGTCCTGCGGATCGTCGACAAGATGGGCCGCGGCAAGGAGCCCGAGGCCGGGTCCGTGCCGGAGAAGGGCGACACCCTGTGCTTCACGCTGTTCGAGCACGAGCAGCGGGGCGGCGCGAAGCTGCCCGACGCGGAGGCCACGCCGTGGACACACGGCGGGCCGCCCGGTGAGCGGACCGCACCGGAGCCCGCCGACCCCGTCACCGAGGAGGACATTCTGTGACCACGCGGACCGCCTTCGACCCCGGCGCCGCGGCGGCACGCGCGACCGACGCGATCCTGCGCGACACCCTGCACGGGCGGCACCGCGGGGTCGTCGTCGACTCCCCGCCCGGCGCGGGCAAGTCCACGCTGGTGGTGCGCGCGGCACTCGAACTGGCCGAGGCGGGCCGCCCGCTGATGGTCGTCGCGCAGACCAACGCCCAGGTCGACGATCTGGTGCTGCGGCTCGCCGAGAAGAACCCCGAGCTGCCGGTGGGCCGGCTGCACAGCAGCGACGCCGACCCGTACGACAAGGCGCTGGACGACCTGCCGAACGTACGGAAGTCGGCGAAGGCGGGGGACCTGACCGCGATGCCCGTCGTCCTGTCCACGGCCGCCAAATGGGGTCACGTCAAGGCCGACGAACCGTGGCGGCACGCGATCGTCGACGAGGCGTACCAGATGCGGTCGGACTCGCTGCTGGCCGTGGCCGGGCTGTTCGAGCGGGCGCTGTTCGTCGGGGACCCCGGGCAGCTGGACCCGTTCGCGATCGTGGGCAGCGAGCAGTGGGCGGGGCTGTCGTACGACCCCTCGGCGTCCGCGGTGACGACCCTGCTCGCGCACAACCCCGAGCTGCCGCAGCACCGGCTGCCGGTCTCCTGGCGGCTGCCGGCCTCGGCGGCGCCGCTGGTCTCGGACGCGTTCTACCCCTACACCCCGTTCCGCAGCGGCACCGGTCACGGCGACCGGCGGCTCACGTTCGGTGTGCCCTCCGACGGCTCGGGCCCCGACCGGGTGATCGACGAGGCGGCGGAGTCCGGCTGGGGCCTGCTGGAACTGCCCGCCCGGCACACGCCGCGCACCGATCCGGAGGCGGTGCGGGCGGTCGCGGCGGTGGTACGGCGGCTGCTGGACCGGGGCGGGGCGGCCACGTCGGAGCGCTCCCACGAGCCGACGCCGCTGACGGCCGACCGGATCGCCGTCGGCACGGCGCACCGCGATCAGGCGGCCGCCGTCCGGGCGGCCCTCGCCGGCATGGGCGTCCGCGAGGTCACCGTCGACACGGCGAACCGGCTCCAGGGCCGGGAGTACGACGTCACGGTCGTCCTGCATCCGCTCTCCGGCCGCCCCGACGCCACGGCCTTCCACCTGGAGACCGGCCGCCTGTGCGTCCTGGCCTCCCGCCACCGGCACGCGTGCGTCGTGGTCTGCCGCGAGGGAGTGAGCGACCTGCTGGACGACTACCCGTCCACGGAACCGGTCCAGCTGGGAACTCTGGTGAAGTTCCCGGACGGCTGGGAGGCCAATCACGCCGTACTGGCGCACCTCGCCGAACACCGCGTCCGCTGGACACCCTGAACGCCGTACCGGTACACCGACCGGCCGACGCCACCACCACGCCGCCCCACAAGCCGGACGGAGTCCGGCACGCCGCCGGAAGCGGCCGCAGAACACAGCCCGGACGGCTGGGAGGCCAACCACGCCGTACCGGCGCACCTGGCCGAACACCGCGTCCGCCGGACACCGTGAACGCCGGTGTGCCACTGGCGGACACGGTGAACGCCGGCACCCGGGCCGACCAGGAATCCTGCGTGGTCCGGGCTCAAGGGCCCCCTTGCGCGGGCGCGAGAGAATTGAGGGTGGTCCACCCTGGACGGGTGTGCCGTCGGAAACGTACGAGGAGGAGATGAGGACATGGCGGAGCCCACGCCGCGTCGGAACGAACCGCGGCTACGCCCCGCGCCCCTGCTCTTCGAGCCCGCGGATGCGGCCTCGGACCCGGAGCACTTCTTCGACCTGGAGTCGATCGACGACCCCCGCAGGCTCCTGGCACGGGCCACGGAGCTGACCCACGCGTTCCGGGCCGCCGCGGACCGGGCGGTGGAGTTCCAGGCCATGGCCGCGGCGCAGCTCGCCGATCCGCGCCGGTTCGACCGGCTGACGTCGGCGGACATCGCCGAGCGGGCCGAGTGGACCGAGGACTACGCCAAGAAGATGGTGGAGTTCGGCCGGGACCTGCTGCGGGGCGTCGAGGCGCGGGGCCCGGATTCCGTCTGAGGGAGGCGGGCCACCGGACGCATGCCCCGGATGTCGGCGCCACGACCGCCCTCATGGCATATGCCGACCGGGCAAGGTACCCCTTCCCGCCGGCTCCTGTCCCGATTTCCCGCAACCTTCGGAAACATGCCGTTCACTCCCGGTACCTGTAGGTGCCATGAGCAGCAGCACAGTGACCTCGGACGGCACGGCCTGGCTCGCCTCGGCGGGAACCCACCCGCGCAGCACCCTCGCGCTCTGGCGGGAGCGGCCCGACGCGCCGGTGGTGCTGCCGTGCGGTTCCGCCTTCGACGTCGTGAGCGCGCCCGCGCTCTTCGGGCGCCGGATGCTGGACCGGTTGTGGGACGACGGACCCGGCTCGGGGCCGGTCGCGGTGTTCCGGGGCCGGATGCTGCTGTTCGCCGCGCCGGGTACGGCACAGCGGCTGCCGTCGCTGCTGGAGTGGGAGGAGTGGGGGGCCGTGGACCCGGCCCGCCCCGGCCGTACGGCGGCGATCCCGCCCCTCCTCTGCCACGGCACCGGCGACGCGGTCACCGTCCCCGCGCCCTCCGGCACCGAGTCGGAGCAGGCGTCCGGATCCCGCTGGCTCGTGGCCCCCGACACCCGTCGCCCTTGGCTCCCGGGCCCCGAGATCCTGCTCTGGGCGGCGGTCGGGGCGGCCCGCCGGGCGGTACGGATATCGATTTTTCCTCCCCCTGACCAGGATGCTAAGGTCTACGACGTCAGCAGGCGCCGCTAGCTCAGTTGGTTAGAGCAGCTGACTCTTAATCAGCGGGTCCGGGGTTCGAGTCCCTGGCGGCGCACGTTGTCGAAGGCGAGGCGGGTTCGCGGAAATCGCGAACGGCCTCGCCTTCGTCGTGTCCACGGATCACCCGTGCGCGATCTTCACCGTCCACCCCCCGGACGTGGTGCGCCCCTCCACGTCCAGCCGCACGGTCGTGCCCGGCACGGTGAAGCTCTCTCCGAGGGCGACCGGCGCGTCCGCGAGCGGCGGATACACCGAACCCTCCCAGCACGCCTCCGTGTGGGGATGGGCGTCGATCACCTGGACCGGGCCGCCCCCGGACGCGGCTCCGGCGTGGACGCGGTAGACGAGGACGCCCTGGCGGCAGCTCTCCTGGTCGTTACCGACCGCGCCGCGGGCCTCGATGGCGAGGGCGCTGTCCGACCCGATGCGCACGACCGCCAGCTTGGTGCCGCGGCCCAGCCCGAAGGCGGGGGCGCCGGCCGGTGCGGTGGACGGCAGTCCGGGTGCCGCGCCCAGCGACTCCAGCGTCAGCCGTACGGGCGTGCCGCCCCGGACGCAGACCACCTGCCGGGGATCCAGCCAGCCCAGCTTCCACTTGTGCCAGCCGAACAGATCCGGCGCCAGTCCGAACTGGCTGCCCATCAGGTCCCAGTCACCCACATGGGTGTCCCAGTCGCCCTTTCCGTCGTCCGGGCGATGGTAGAGGTCCGGCAGGTCGAAGACATGGCCGGTCTCGTGGGCGAGGACGAGCCGGTCCGGCGGGTGGTTCTCGAACACCGTGACGATCCGGCGGATGTCGGTCCCGTCGGCGCGCAGCGGGGTGTCCAGGTTGACGACCTTCGTGGCGTCCGAGTCGACGCCGGGGGCGTGCGGGTCGGCGACGAAGTAGACGACGTCGTAGCGCGAGAAGTCGACCTGGTCGTCGGCCGCGGCGAGCGCGTCCCGCAGATAGGCGGCACGGTGGGCGGCGCCCCAGTCGCGCTGTATGGCGTAGGCGGTGGACGGGCGCGGCATGCGGATCCAGTACGGCACCGGGTGGGAGTGCAGCCGGAACTTGCCGTAGGAGGCGCGTTCGAAGTAGCGGCTGGTGGCCGGGAAGTGGTCGGAGGCCAGTTCGGTGGGGGTGGTCAGCGGGCGGGCGTCCGGGAAGGACAGGAAGACCATCACCGCGTGGAGGGCACCGGCGGGCCGGGGGTAGGCGGCGTTCCAGGTGTCCAGGCCCTCGGAGTGGTGGGCCTGGGTGCGGGTCAGGGCGCAGGGCGCGGCCGCGAAGGGCTCGGCGACCGAGGGGCAGGCGATGAGGGAGGTCGCCGCCACCGCCGACAGGGTGGTGAACACGGCCGCGGTGCTGCGCAGTCGGGGGCGGGCGGCCACGCGGCCGAGCCCCTGGAGAGCCTCACGGGTGCGTTCCCCCAAGGGCAGCTGACGCGGCACATGGACCTCCGGATGCGGTTCGCGGGACACCGCATCCAGACTGTGTGAATTTCATGCTGTATGCCCTGTTTGTCTGCACCGGACGAGTGAGGCGCCTACCACCGAACGGGGTCACCGAACCGGCCGACACCCCCGAACCGCTCACGGTCCGTCACACTCGGTCGAGGGGTGGGAGAACCGGGCCTCAGGCGGGCAGAAACGATCTGTCAGGAGGACGGGTCGTTCCGCGCGTGTTCAGCGACACTGGACAGTGGGCTGCGAGCGGCGGGAGCGGCCCTCTATGATCGGCACACTTTCCTGACCCTTTCCTGCCCGGACCGAGATCGAGCAGAGATCGAGCAGATCGAGTGCACTGCGGGAGCGAGCGGTGAGCGGAACGTCCGAAGGGCCGACGCCCACGGCCGACCTCATCGGGCCGGTCGTCACAGACAGTAATCACCAGGCGCCGCGAAGTACCAGGTCCGACGCCTCCGACTCCTACCGATCCGCCTTCGCCGCCGCACCGCTGGCGATGGCCGTCGTCGACCGCGAAGGTCTGGTGGCCGGCGCCAACGCGGCCCTGGTCGACCTGCTCGGCACCGGTTCCGGCGACCTCACCGGACGGGTCGCCGCCGACCTGGTCGACCTGGCGTCCGACGCCCGCACCTGGCACGCGTACCGCGAGGTACTGCGCGGACGGGAGGCCAAGCTGCGGTGCAGCCGGCGGCTGAAGCACCCCGACGGGCACAGCGTCTGGGTGCAGGTCACCGTCGCCCCGCTGCCCGACGGCGCGCAGGGCGTGCTGCTGACCGTCACCGACATCAGCGCGCGGCGCGAACTGCAGGGCAGATTGCGGCATTTGCAGATGCACGACCCGGTGACGAGGCTGCCCAACCGGACGCTGTTCTTCGAGCGTCTCTCGGCCTCCCTCGACGTGGAGTCGTACGAGCGGGGCGGCACCGGCCGGATCGGTCTGTGCTATCTGGACCTGGACGGCTTCAAGGCGGTCAACGACACCCTCGGCCACCGGGTCGGCGACCGGCTGCTCGCGGCCGTGGCGGAGCGGCTGGGCCGCTGTGCGGACGAGGCGGGGTACGGCAGGGCGAGCGCGCCGCTGGTGGCCAGGCTCGGCGGTGACGAGTTCGCGCTGCTGGTCGAGGACTCCACGGGCACCGAGCAACTGGCCGATCTGGCCGAGTCGGTGCTCACGGCGCTTCAGGAGCCCTTCGATCTGGCCGGTCAGCGGCTGTCGTTGTCGGCGTCGATCGGCGTCGTCGAACGACAGGCGGCCGGCACCACCGCGACCGGTCTGATGCAGGCCGCCGACACCACGCTGTACTGGGCGAAGGCGGACGGCAGGTCCCGCTGGACGCTCTTCGACCCCGAGCGCAACGCGCACCGTATGACCCGCCAGGCGCTCGCCTCCACCCTGCGCCCGGCCATCGAACGGGGCGAGTTCGTCCTGGAGTACCAGCCGCTGGTCGGGATGGCGGACGGACGGCTCAGCGGGGTCGAGGCGCTGGTCCGCTGGAACCACCCGCAGTTCGGCATGCTGACGCCGAATCGGTTCATCGGACTGGCGGAGGAGGACGGCGCGATCGTCCCGCTGGGCCGCTGGGTGCTGGCCACCGCGTGCCGCCAGGCCCGCCGCTGGCAGCTCGAACGCCCCGACGAACCGCCGCTGTTCGTCTCCGTCAACGTCGCCGTGCGTCAGGTCTGGGACTCCGACCTGGTCGCGGACGTCGCCGAGATCCTCGGGGAGACGGGTCTCGCTCCGCAACTGCTCCAGCTGGAGCTCACCGAGTCCGCGGTGATGGGCTCGGCGGGCCGCCCGCTGCAGGCCCTCCAGGCGCTCAGCGACATGGGCGTGCGCATCGCCATCGACGACTTCGGCACCGGCTACTCCAACCTCGCCTACCTCAGCAGACTGCCGGTGTCGGTGCTGAAGCTCGACGGCTCCTTCGTACGGGGCTTCCAGTACGAGGACGCGGGCGCCCACGCCAGCCCGGCCGACGAGGTGATCGTCGAGGCGATGATCCAGCTGGCGCACCGGCTGGGGCTGACCGTCACGGCGGAGTGCGTCGAGACCTCCTCGCAGGCCGGCCGGCTGCGCCGGATCGGGTGCGACACCGGGCAGGGATGGCTGTACTCCCGCCCGGTACCGCCGGATCGCATCTCCGAGCTGCTGGCGTGCCCGTCGGGTCAGGTGGTCGGCAACCCGTAGGCGTCCGCGACGAGTTCGTAGGAACGGAGCCGGATCTCAGCGGTGTGCGTGTTGCCCGTGAGCATCAACTCGTCGGCGCCGGTGCGCTTCTGGAGGCCGTCGAGGCCCGCGCGGACCTCGTCCGGGGTGCCGTGGACGACGTCGGCGCTCCAGGAGGAGACGAACTCCTCCTCCAGCGGGCTGAACTCGTGCGCCTCGGCCTCCTCCGGCGTGGGGACGAGGCCCGGCCGTCCGGTGCGCAGTCGCACCATGCTCAGCGCGGCGGCGCGGACCTGGCGGCGGGCCTCCCTCTCGTCGTCGGTGGCCAGCGCCGCGACGCCGATGAGGGCGTAGGGCGCGTCGAGGAGGGCGGACGGCCTGAAGGTCTCCCGGTAGAGGTCGAGCGCGGGGACGGTGTTGCGCGCGGAGAAGTGGTGCGCGAAGGCGAACGGCAGACCGAGCAGGCCCGCCAGCCGGGCGCTGAAGCCGGAGGAGCCGAGCAGCCAGACGGGCGGGCGGTGCCGCGACTGCACGCCGCCGGGCGAGGTGGCCTGCACGGGGCCGGGGACCGCGTGGATACGGCGGTAGGGGTGGCCGTCGGGGAAGTCGTCGTCCAGGAACCGGGTCAGCTCGACGAGCTGCTCGGGGAAGTCGTCGGCGCCTTCGTTCAGGCGGTCGGTGCGGCGCAGGGCGGCGGCGGTGGCGCCGTCCGTGCCGGGGGCGCGGCCGAGGCCCAGGTCGATCCGGCCCGGGGCCAGCGCCTCCAGGGTGCCGAACTGCTCGGCGATCACCAGCGGGGCGTGGTTGGGCAGCATCACGCCGCCCGAGCCGAGCCGGATGCGCTCGGTGTGGGCCGCGAGATGGGCGAGGATCACGGCCGGGGACGAGGAGGCGACGCCCGGCATCGAGTGGTGCTCGGCGACCCAGTACCGGTGGAATCCGCGGGCTTCCGCGAGGCGGGACAGGGCGACGCTCGTGCGCAGCGCGTCGGTGGCGGTGCGGCCCGCGCCGACGGTGACCAGGTCCAGGACGGAGAGCGGGACGGGGGCGGTGCCGTGCGCGGTGCCGCGGATCCCGTCGCCGTCGCGCTCGCCGTGCTCCTGGTGCTCGTGGTGCTGGTCGTCGGGCAAAGGGTGCCTCCTGGTTCTCGGCCGTGCGGTCTCCTCACAGCCGCTAACAGGAGACTGTCCCCGCTTATTCCCTCCGGGGCCGGCAGGGCACCGCCGAGGCCCCGCACCCGCACCGCTCACACCTGCACGATCGGCTCCCGGGTGAACAGCGCGCCCAGCCGCGGCGCGTTCACCCGGCGGTCGGCCAGCCGCAGCGCCTCCCAGACGGTGACCTGGTTGGCGGTCAGGACCGGCTTGCCGAGTTCCTTCTCCAGGGCCGGGATGTGGGCTGCCGTGTGCAGGGCCGTGTCCGGGAGGAGGACGGCCTGCGCGTCGGGCGTGTCGGCCGCGCGGGCCAGCGCGAGGACCTCGGCCTCGCCCCAGGTGCCGGCCTCGGCCGCGGTGACGATCCCGGAGCCGCGCACGGCGGTCACCTCGATGCCGGCCGCCCCGAGGAAGTCCACGAAGAGCCGGGCCACGTCCTCGGGGTAGGTCGCCCCGACGGCGACCCGGTCCGCGCCGACCTCCCGCACGGCGTGCACGAACGCGAAGGACGTCGACGACGCCGGCATGCCCGCGGCCCGGGCCAGGGTGCGCACCTGCTCGTGGGCGCCCTCCCAGCCGTGCGCGAAGCTGCCGCCGGCGCTCGCCCACACCACGGCGTCGGCACCGGCGTGCCGCAACTCCTGGACGCTCGCCGCGAGGCGGGCCGGGGCGCCCAGCTCCAGGAGGGCGTCGACCCGGTGGGCGTCCTCACCGATGTCGGTGTGCACCAGGTCCACCCGGATGTCGCTGCCCAGGAGCTGTTCGATGCGCGGATAGTCGTCCTCGGCAAAGTGGCCCGGGTAGAGGAATCCCAGTGCTGTCATGTCCAGCCTTCCTGCTGCTGCTCTTCTTCCGGCACTACGGCGCCGGGGGTCTGTCCCGGCGGTACGGGACCGGTGCGCGCCGCCGGATCGGTCAGCGCCTGACACGGCCCCACGGCACGGGTACCCAGCCGGCGCGGTGCCGCCCACATCGTCACTTGGTTGGCCGAGATCACCGGTAGGCGCGGCTCCGCCTCCCGCCGCGGAATCACGTTCGACCGCGTTCAGGGTGCGTACCGCCTCGCTCGGCGTCTCGCGCTCGCCGGCCGGGCCAGGTCCCGGCTCATCTCGACCGGCACGTACAACGTCCGGGTGATGTGCGGGGACCCCTCATCCGGCACCCGGCGTCCCGGCTCGCGGTCCAGCGCGAAGTCGAAAAGGGCGACGACACCGGCTCCGCTTCCCGGAGCCGGTCCGCCGAGGAACGCGACGTCCACGGCGGGCACCGGCCTCCCGCTCGGGGGGCGAGTGGGCGACGGATCGTGGGGAACGCCCGTGTTGACGACGGCAGGTTCGGGTGCGAGCGTGGGCAATCCGCCTGAATCACTCCCAGGCCGACCGGCGGTCAAGCCCCGTTGACATGTCGTCACCGGCCGTTGCCCCACGGTCGGCCGCCCCCGCGAACGGCTGGAGAAACGGCTGCTCATGCCCCTTCCCACCCTGCTCGTCCTGGACGCCGAACCCCTCCCCCGGCTGGGCCGCCTCACCGGCCGCGCCCGGATCGAGCACACGGACCCGGCGGGGCTCGCCGAGCGGCTGCCGCAGGCGGACGTGCTGCTCGTGTGGGACTTCACCTCGCACGCCGTGCGTGCCGCGTGGCCGGGCGACGGGCCGCGGCCCCGCTGGGTGCACACCGCGAGCGCGGGCGTGGACCATCTGATGTGTCCGGAACTCGCCGCCTCCGACACCGTGGTGACCAACGCGCGCGGCATCTTCGACCAGCCGATCGCCGAGTACGTCGCCGCCCTGGTGCTGGCCATGGCCAAGGACCTGCCGCGGACGCTGGAGTTCCAGCGGGAGGGGACGTGGCGGCACCGCGAGTCGCAGAAGGTCACCGGGGGCCGGGCGGTCGTGGTCGGATCCGGGCCGATCGGCCGGGCGATCGTGCGCACGCTGAAGGCGCTCGGCGTCACCACCGCCCTGGTCGGCCGTACCCCGCGCACCGGCGTCCACGGCCCCGGCGACCTGGACCGGCTGATGGCCCGCGCCGACTGGGTGATCGCCGCGGCGCCGCTCACCGAGCAGACGTACGGCATGTTCGACGCGCGCCGCTTCGGGGTGATGCAGCCCTCCGCGCGCTTCGTCAACGTCGGGCGCGGGCAGCTGGTGGTCCAGGAGGCGCTCACCGAGGCGCTTGCCAAGCGCTGGATCGCGGGCGCCGCCCTGGATGCCTTCGACGCCGAACCCCTGCCGCCGGACAGTCCGTTGTGGCGGGTCCCGAACCTGATCGTGTCCCCGCACATGAGCGGCGACACCGTCGGCTGGCGGGACGAACTCGGCGCGCAGTTCGTGGAGTTGTACGTGGCGTGGGAGGCCGGGCGGCCGCTGGCGAACGTGGTGGACAAGGAGCGCGGGTATGTACCCGGACACTGACGTTCCCGGGAGGGTGGATGACCGAGCTCACCGAGCTGACCGCCGTACGGCTCCTCGACGGCTACCGCAAGGGCGAGTTCAGCCCGGTGGAGGTGGCCCGCGCGGCGCTGGAGCGGGCCGAGTCGATCCAGCCGGAGGTGAACGCCTTCGTCCGGCTGACCGCCGAGGACGCCCTGCTGCGGGCCCGGGAGTCGCAGGAGCGTTGGCGGCGCGGTGAGCCGGACGGGCTGCTCGACGGGGTGCCGGTCACCGTGAAGGACCTCCTGCTGCTGCGCGGCGCCCCGACCCTGCGGGGTTCCCGGACGGTCGATCCGCAGGGCCGCTGGGACGAGGACGCCCCCTCCGTCGCCCGGCTGCGCGAGCACGGCGCGGTGTTCCTCGGCAAGACGACGACGCCCGAGTTCGGCTGGAAGGGCGTCACGGACTCACCGGCCGGCGGGGTGACCCGCAACCCGTACGACCCGGCGCGCACCGCGGGCGGCTCCAGCGGGGGCGCGGCGGCGGCCGTGGCGCTCGGCGCGGGCCCGCTGGCCCTAGGCACCGACGGCGGCGGCAGTGTGCGCATCCCGGCGGCGTTCTGCGGGATCTTCGCGCTGAAGCCGACGTACGGGCGCGTGCCGCTGTATCCGGCGAGCGCGTTCGGGACGCTGTCGCACGTGGGGCCGATGACCCGGGACGCGGCGGACGCGGCGCTGTTGCTGGACGTGATCGGCCGCCCCGACTCCCGTGACTGGTCGGGGCTCCCGCCGTCACCCTCGGCCTTCACCGACGGCCTGGCGGACGGCGTGCGCGGACTGCGGGTGGCGTACTCGCCGTCGCTCGGCGGGCAGGTGGCGGTGCGGCCGGCGGTCGCGGCGGCGGTACGGCGCGGGGTGCAGTCGCTGGCGGAGCTCGGCGCGTACGTCGAGGAGACCGATCCCGACCTGACCGACCCGGTGGAGGCGTTCCACACGCTGTGGTTCAGCGGGGCCGCCCGGGTGACCCAGCGCCTCGGGCCGCGGCAGCGGGCGCTGCTGGACCCCGGGCTGCGGGAGATCTGCGCGCGGGGCGCCCGGTACTCGGCGCTGGATCACCTGGCGGCGGTGGACGTCCGGATGGACCTGGGCCGCCGCATGGGCCGCTTCCACGACACCTACGACCTGCTCGTCACCCCGACCCTGCCGATCACGGCGTTCGAGGCGGGCGCCGAGGTGCCGAAGGGGTCCGGGCACCGGCGGTGGACGGGCTGGACGCCGTTCACCTACCCGTTCAACATGACGCAGCAGCCCGCGGCGACCGTGCCCGTCGGGACGGACGGGGACGGTCTGCCGATCGGGATGCAATTGGTGGCGGCCCGGCACCGGGACGACCTGGTCCTGCGGGCCGCGCACGCGCTGTACGAGGCGGGTGCCGCCGACCGGGTCAAGCCCGCCGGAAGCTGAGGGTCTCCCGGGCCGCCCCGGTCCGCCACACGTCGTCGCGGGCCTCCGCCATCGCGGGCAGGCCCTCGACGATCCGGCCCCGGAGGGAGTCCGCGCCGCCGGTCAGGGTGGCGCGGGGCTGGAAAGGATCGGCATAACCCGCGTGCGGTCGGGTAGCCGCGCGCCCATGGCTCCACCACGCAGAAGCCCGACGCGAAACACCGACCACATATCCGACATCGCTTCCGGACCTGTCGCGGGACATGTCCCCGGACCTGTCCCGGGACCCTTCTCCGGACCCACCCGCCGTTCGCTGCTCGCGGGGGCCGCGGCGCTCGGCGCGCTCGGCGCCGCCGGCTGCACCAGGGTGGCCACCGCCTCCGGCGCGAAGGGCGGTGACCTGCTCGGCCGGCTGAGGGCCGCCGGTGTCGTGCGCCTGGGCATCGCGGGCGAGATCCCGTTCGGGTACATCGACACGGACGGCGAACTGACCGGTGAGGCGCCCGAGCTGGCCAGGGTGATCTTCAAGCGGCTCGGAGTGGACCGGGTGCAGCCCGTGCCGACCGAGTTCGGCTCGCTGATCCCGGGCCTGAACTCCCAGCAGTTCGACGTCGTGGCCGCGGGGATGTACATCAACCCCGAGCGCTGCGAGCAGGTCATCTTCTCGGACCCCGACTACCAGATGCTCGACTCGTTCATCGTACGCAAGGGCAACCCGCTCGGGCTGCGCGACTACCGGGACGTCGTCGAGAAGAAGGCCAGGTTCGCCACCGGCACCGGCTACGCGGAGATCGAGTACGCCGTGGAGGCGGGCTACGAGGAGAGCGACATCCTCATCGTGCCCGACCAGGTGGCCGGGCTGAACGCCGTCGAGGCCGGGCGTGTGGACGTGTTCGCCGGGACGGCGCTGACCACCCGCGAGGCGGTGAAGAAGTCCGCCAAGGCCGAGGCGACCGAGCCGTTCAGGCCGATCGTCGACGGCGAACCGCACGTCGACGGCGGTGGGTTCGCCTTCCGGCCCACGGAGACCGGGCTGCGGGACGCCTTCGACCGGGAGCTGCGAAAGCTCAAGGAGAGCGGCGAACTGCTGCGCATCCTCAGGCCGTTCGGGTTCACCGAGGAAGAGATGACGGATCTGACCGCGAAGGAGCTGTGCGGCGGATGACCTCGGGACTGTGGGAACTCGTACTTCGGGGCCTGTGGGTCACCGTCCAACTGCTCGTCCTCAGCATGCTGCTGGCCACCGCCGTGTCCTTCGCGGTCGGCATGGCGCGCACCCACCGGCTGCGGATCGTCCGCTTCCTCGCGGGCTTCTACACCGAGGTGTTCCGCGGCACCTCGGCGCTGGTGATGATCTTCTGGGTGTTCTTCGTGCTGCCGCCCGCCTTCGGATGGCAGCTGGTCCCGCTGTGGGCGGGCACCCTGGCGCTCGGGCTGACCTACGGGGCGTACGGCTCCGAGATCGTGCGCGGCGCGCTGAACGCCGTCGACCCCGCGCAGCGCGAGGGCGGGATCGCGCTCAGCCTCACCCCGTGGCAGCGGACGCGGCTGATCCTGCTGCCGCAGGCGGTGCCGGAGATGATCCCGCCGTTCTCCAACCTGCTGATCGAGCTGCTCAAGGGCACCGCGCTGGTGTCGGTCATGGGCATGGGCGATCTGGCCTTCAGCGGCAACCTGGTACGCCTCGCCCTCCAGGAGAGCGCGGAGACCTACACATACGTCCTGCTCGTCTATTTCGTGATCGCCTTCCTGCTCACCCGGGTGATGCGCGGGCTGGAGCACAGGCTGAAGGCCGGGGTCGGCAAGGCCCCGGAGCGCGAGACCCGGGCGCCTGAGCCGGTCGTGGTGGAGGGGGTCCGATGAACTGGGACTGGAACGCGGTCACGGACTTCATGCCGCACTTCCGGGACGGTCTGCTGGTCACCCTGCAGATCCTGGTGATCGGCTCGCTGATCTCCTTCGTCCTGGGCCTGGTGTGGGCGCTGCTGATGCGGGTGCCGAGCCGCTGGGTGACCTGGCCCGTCGGCGCGGTCACCGAGTTCGTCCGCGACACCCCTCTGCTGGTGCAACTGTTCTTCCTCTTCTACGTGCTGCCCGAGTGGGGCGTGACGGCCTCGGCACTGACCACCGGTGTGATCGGCATCGGCCTGCACTACTCGACGTACACGATGCAGGTCTACCGCGCCGGCATCGAGGCGGTGCCCGTCGGCCAGTGGGAGGCCGCGACGGCGCTGAACCTGCCGCTGGGGCGGACCTGGACGGCGGTGATCCTGCCGCAGGCCGTCCGCCGGGTGGTGCCCGCCCTCGGCAACTACGTGATCTCCATGCTGAAGGACACACCGATGCTGATGGCGATCACGGTGCTGGAGATGCTCGGCGAGGCCCGGCTGTTCTCCCAGGAGACCTTCCGCTTCACCGAGCCCCTGACCGTGATCGGCGTGGCCTTCATCGTCCTTTCCTATCTGGCCTCCCTTGTTCTGCGAGCCCTGGAGCGACGCCTTGCCCACTGAGACCCTCCCCGACCCGAAGAAGCACCCCGCGACGAACAGGACCGCCGAGCTGATCCGGCTGGAGCGGGTGAGCAAGCGGTTCGGCGACAACCTCGTCCTCGACCACCTCGACTTCTCCGTCGAAGCGGGCCGGCACGTCACCCTGATCGGGCCGTCCGGTTCCGGCAAGACCACGATCCTGCGGATGCTGATGACCCTGACCGAGCCCGACGAGGGCACGATCACCGTCGACGGGGACAGGCTCTTCCCCGCGCCGGAGAAGCAGATCCGCGAGGTCCGCAAGAAGATCGGGATGGTCTTCCAGCAGTTCAACCTGTTCCCGAACATGTCCGTGCTGCGCAATGTCACCGAGGCGCCGGTCACCGTGCTCGGCCTGTCGAAGGACGAGGCGGAGGCGCGCGCCCGGGAACTGCTGGATCTGGTCGGCCTGGCCGACAAGTGCGACGCCAAGCCCTCCCAGCTGTCGGGCGGTCAGCAGCAGCGGGTGGCGATCGCGCGGGCGCTGGCGATGCGCCCGCGGGTGCTGCTCCTGGACGAGGTGACCTCCGCGCTCGACCCTGAACTGGTCGCGGGCGTGCTGGACGTGCTGCGGGACATCGCGCGCAGCACCGACATCACCATGCTCTGCGTGACCCACGAGATGAACTTCGCCCGGGACATCTCCGACCAGGTCCTGATGTTCGACTCGGGGCGCGTGATCGAGTCGGGCCCGCCGGAGAGGATCTTCGGCGACGCCGAGCACGAGCGCACCCGGGAGTTCCTGAGCGCGGTGCTGTGATTTTTTACGGTCCGTCACCGTACGCGCCAGTACCGTCACCCGAGGTCGGGGCGGCGGGGCATCCCTTGGGCATATGCCAGCCGGTTACGCCCCTGCTGGGAGGGCGGTCATCTCGTCAACTGCCGCCCACTACCTGCCTCTTGCCGGTTATCGTGGAGAGCGAGAGCAGGTCCAGGACGGAAGTGAGCGAGCGCAGGGGGAGACCGTGGCGCTGAAGCACGAGCCGACCGTGCCGTACCACTCGGCACAGGACGCACTACGCGTTCTGGAGACGGTGGCCCGGCACCCCGCCGGCGTCACCGTCACCGGGATCGCCCGCCGGACGGGCCTGCGCGCCGAGCGGCTGACCGGACTGCTGCGGATGCTGCGCCGCGAGGGGTACGTCGACCAGGAGACCGACGGGGCGTACGTCACCGGCGCCGCGCTCGCCCGGCTCGGCTCGGCGCACCGCCACGACGAGGCCCTGCGCGAGCAGCTCCAGCGCACCCTGGACCGGCTGCGGGACTCCGTCGGCGCGGCCGTCTACATCAGCCGCTACGTCGACGGCGAGGTCCGGGTCACCCAGTACGCGGCCGGCCCGGCCACCCCGGCGGTCAACGAGTGGGTCGACTTCCGCTACTCGGCGCACGCCACGGCGGTAGGCAAGAGCCTGCTCGGCCAGCTGGACCACAACGGCCGCCGTGACCACCTCGCCCGGCACAAGATGGCCCGCCTCACCTCGCGCACCATCACCAGCGACAAGGTGCTGCTCTCCCGGCTGGAGGCCCAGCCGCCGACGGTGCCGGTGCTCGACCTCCAGGAGTACGCGATCGGCACGGTCTGCGCGGCCGTCCCGATCACCGCCGGTTCCGCCGTGGGCTGCCTGGCCCTGTCGCTCCCGGTCGAGCACGCTCACCGGCTGCGCGAGGCGGCCGACACCCTCAACCGCAACGCGGCCCCGGTGCTGCTGTCCCTGGCCCTCTAGGAGGCCCTGCCGCGGTGGTCCGGAGCACCCGCACGGAGCGGGTACTATTTTCTTCGTCGTCGGCCGCGGACAGCGGACGGCGGGAGTCACGCGCCGCTAGCTCAGTTGGTTAGAGCAGCTGACTCTTAATCAGCGGGTCCGGGGTTCGAGTCCCTGGCGGCGCACAGCGAAAGGCCCCTCGTGCACACGGGGGGCCTTCTCCATGCCCGGCCACCGGGCGCAGGGATCAGCCGAACGTCACGACGACCGTCGCCACGAAGGCCACGCAGAACATCACGACCCCGCCGAGGAACGCCAGCAGCACGATCACGGTCGCCGTGTGCCCTCCGTGGCCCGGGGGGCGCGCCGTGGCGAACACGTCCGGGCCGTCGGCGTAGTGCACGACGACGATGTCGCCCTCCACCGTCGTGCCGGGACCGCCCGCCTCCTCGAAGCGCACCACCCGGCCGTCGCCCGCGGTGAACTCGTACACGTGGTGCAGGACGGTGCGCACTCGGCTGTCTCCGCCACCGTGCGTGGTCGTGTACGTCCGCAGGCACCGGGCCTCGGCGGTCAGGCCGCTCCGCCAGGCCCCGCGCAACCGCGCCCACTGGCGCACCAGCCGGTACGCGAGGAACAGCGCCACGGCCGCGATCAGGCCGGGCACGAAGAAGAAGATGACATCCACTGGACTTCCCCCGAGGTCGGTGGTGCTCCCCTGTGCCGCCGCCGTCGGGCGGTGGCACAGGGACCGTACCCCCGGGGGGAGCCCGACTCTCTCAAGCGTTGCTCAGAATTGGACGTCCGAGCAGGCGTAGAACGCGTTGGCCGTGTCCGCGATCGTCCACACCGCGACGATGACGTGCCGGCCGCTGAGCCCGGACGGCAGGGTGCCACTGTGCGAGAGCGTCTGCGGCGGACGCTGGCCGTTGTACGGGACCGTGAGGAACGGGGTCAGGTTGAGGTCGGACCGGGCCAGGTTGTGGTTCTGGTTCCAGCCCGGCTTGGTGACGTAGTACTTGAAGTCGGTCGTGGCGTGCATGGCGGTGAACTGCCAGCGGAACGAGTAGCTCTGCCCGCCGTTCACCCTGGTCGTCGGCCACGCGCCGCCCGACGGGGTGCGCGGGCTGTCGAGCTGGCCGAACTGCCCGTTGTTGCCGGAGCAGATCCGTCCGTCGGCCGGCCCGGAGGAGGGGAAGCCCTTCGGGCCCTCGACGCTCTGCGGCTCCCACTGGATGTTGCCGCAGTTGGTCACCGTGCCGTTCTGACACAGCTTCTGCCGGCTGATGGGGAGGTCGGTATAGCCATGGCTGCTGGCTCCGCCGGACGAGAGCACCAGGGCACCGGTGGTGGCCATACCCACCATCAAGGCGGACAACTTGGTCTTTTTACGCATACTGCCGCTCCTGGAGAACGTGGGGGAAGTTCACTGAGCTTGCAGGTCTAGACCAAGCATGAGTTTATTGCCGTCAGTTGAACATGTCCATACCAATCACCGACCGGTTTCCCCCCGACTCGCGCAGAACGCCAAGGTCAAGTCCTTGACCAGTACCCTGCGTTCGTCGTCGTCCAGCGCCACGAGCCCCCGCATCGTCAGCCGGGTCACGGTGTCCTCCACCGAGTCCACCACCGAGGTCAGCACGCTCGCCCGGGCCTGGGCGTCCAGCGCGGCGATCCGGCGCCGGTGCATCGCGTCGGCCACCTCGGGCGCGTACTCCACCCGCACCGGCTGGACCCAGAAGACCTCCAGACCGACCGGCGTCGCGTCGGCGGCCACCAGCCGGGTCAGCGCGTCGGCCGCCGCGTCCACCGCGGGCTTCGCCGCGCCCGGCATCTCCACCGGCACGCGCGCCAGCGCCGCCTCCACGCACACCCGCAGATACGACTCGTGGTTCTCCACCGCCAGCACCGCCCGCGCGGTGTCCCGCACCCGCCACACCACCAGCACCACGATCCGCAGCGCGACCCCGTTCCCGTCGGCCGCCGGCATCGGCTCACTGCGCCAGTGCCGCAGCCGTACGTCGACCCGGCGCCGCGGCAGCAACGGGTTCACCCACATCAGACCGGTCCGCCGGACGGTCCCCCGGTAGCGGCCGAACATCCCCAGCACCCAGGCCCGCCCGGTGCGCCCCCGCGCCAGCCCGGCGAACCCGAAGAGGCCCAGCGCCCCGGCCCCGGCGTACGCCGCCCACTGCGCCGGACCGGAACCGGCACCCGCCGAGGCGGTCATCCCCACCGCCGTGGCCACGGCCGGCGGCAGCGTCCCCGCCCACCACGAGGTGAGCACGCACCCGGCCGCCCCCGCGGCTCCGGCGAGCACCCCGACCGTCGCGGGCAGCACCCGCGCGGGCCGCTCCACCAGATCGGGGTCGACCTGCGGCACCGGACGGGACCGCGCCGGCACCTGGCGGCGCAGCCGCGGTTGCTCGCCCGTTCCCTGCCGGCGATTCACCACGGCCGGCCGCAGCTGCACCGACACCGGGTCCGGGTCGTCACGGAACAGCAGATGGACGGGGATCTCGGTGGTCGCCTCGTTGTGGATCACCCGGACGGGCCGGGCGGGAGGCGGCGGGGCCTGCTCGGTCCCCCCGGGGTCGGGTGTCTGGGGAGTGGTCGTGGTCATCCGTGTCTCCAGCCTCCGCGCCAGATGCGTTCGTGGGGGAACAGCGGGTCAGGAGAAGAGCCTGCGCCAGGTCTCGGGCCCGGGGACGCCGTCGGCGGCGCCGCCGCGCCAGCCCTGGGTGCGCTGGAACGCCTCGACCGCCCGCCGGTCCGCCTCGCCCCAGCGGGGGCCGGGCCCGTTCGGGAGGTGCCTGCCGAACCCCTTCCTCACCAGCTGCCTGCCGAGCTCGGTGACGTACGGGTTGACGGCGCCGGGCCGGAACATCGCCCGTCCCGGATAGCCCGGTACTCCGTACGCGGCGGGCGTCCTCGCACCGGCGTGCGACGCGGGGGCCTGTCCGCCGCCCCGCCTCGCGTCGGTCCGGGGCAGTGCCGGGGTCCGGGACGGCGTCGGGGGCGGGGTCTCTGGAGGCGTCACGAGCGGGGTCTCCGATGGGGTCGCGGGCGGGGTCTCCACCACGCCCTTGTAGCGATAGGGGACGTACCGGGCGGAGTTGCTCCAGTAGGCGTACGGGGTCACAGCCCGGCGGGCGGCCGGGCGGGTCGACTCGTAGGCGATGTACGACGTCCGGGTGTGGTCGGTCCAGCCGCCGAAGAGGACGACGTGGGAACCGTTCTCCGGGTTGTCCGGGTTGTGGAAGAGCAGCATGTCGCCGGGCTGCAGTTCCGCCTTGGTGATACGGGTGCCGAAGGTGTGCAGGGAGCCGGTCCATTCGTTCTGCGGCAGGCCCCAGGCCATCGAGACGTAGCCCGAGCAGTCCTGCCGGTAGCCGTCCGACCAGTAGGAGGTCATGCTGTACGGCACCTTCGCGTCGACCCATGTCTGCGCCCGCGCGATGATCTTCTCCCGGGTCGTCTCGGGCGTCTTCCCCGCGTCCGACGGCTTCCCCGGCGTCCCGGCCGGACCGTGCAGCGGGGCCGTGCCGCCCTGGGGGGTCTCGGGCTCGTCACCTGTGGGAACGCCGGGCCGCGCGGGGGCGTGGGCGGCCGCGGGAGCGGGCGCGGCCTGAGCGACGCCGAGGGCCGTGGAGGTCAGCGCGGCCAGTGCGAGGACGCGCCGGGCGGCGGGGCGGGCGGTGGGGCGGTGCGGGGTGGAACGCGGCAGGACGGGGCGCCGGTGGGCGCATCCGGGGCAGTCGCAGTCGCTCACGGGATCGATTTCCTCGAATACCGGAGTCTCCATGCGATTCCCCTCACACTGCTGGCGAGAATTTCCGGACCGGTGCACGTTGATCAGTTTCACAACTGTCTTCCGGGCGCGCATGTTGACGGTCCGAATGATGTACGGCCCCCGAAGGCCCCTTCCCGGGCCCGGCCGGCCCCCTCTTCGGCGGTCGGGAGCACCCGTGGAGGTCATGTAGAGTTAACGATGTCAGCAGGCGCCGCTAGCTCAGTTGGTTAGAGCAGCTGACTCTTAATCAGCGGGTCCGGGGTTCGAGTCCCTGGCGGCGCACCGACAGCGAGGCCCCTCATCACGGTGAGGGGCCTTTCGCATGGTCGGAGGAGGGTCCTCCCCGGTCATGGCCGGTTACCCTCTGGCCATGGCAGCGCGTGACCTCCAGGAACGGATCAAGCAGCTCATCGTCGACGGCCGGCTGGCCTCGGGGGCGCCGCTGCCGACCGAGCCCGAGCTGATGGCGTTCCTCGGCGCGAGCCGGAACTCGGTCCGCGAGGCACTGAAGGCGCTCCAGGCGATGGGGATCATCGAGATACGGCACGGCTTCGGCACCTATGTCGGCCGGATGTCCCTCGCGCCGATGGTCGAGGGCCTCGCCTTCCGCACGGTCGCCGGGCACCACCGGGGCGAGGACAGCCTGCGCCAGCTCCTCGATCTGCGGGAGGCGATGGAGACGGGGCTGGTCTCCCGGCTCGCGGGGCGGCTCCCGGACTCCGACCTCGCCGAGTTGGAAGCGCTCGTGGACACGATGGACCGGCGGGCCGCGCGGGGGGCCGGTCTCGCCGAGGCCGACCGGGCCTTCCACGCCACCCTGTACCGGGCGCTGGACAACACGCTCCTGAGCGAGGTGCTGGAGGCGTTCTGGGACGCCTTCCACCGGGTGAGCAGGGACCTTGTCGAGGTGCCGGGCGATCCGCGGATCACCTGCCGGCAGCACCGGGAGATCCTGGACGCGGTGCGCGCCGGCGACTCGCTCCGCGCCGAACAGGCCGTCGGGGACCACTTTCGCCACCTTCGTACCCGGCTGCGCTCATGCGCCCCGGCCGACGCCAACTTGCGTCCGAATGAGCCCGTATAACGGATGCATACCCTTCATCCCATCTTGTGATCATGCGGAACGGCGTAGAACCCTGGTCCCAAGTGGCTGCGAGTACACGCCCATTGGGGGGACAAGAACCGGTTGCCGGTGGAGCGGGGAGGGGGCCCCGTTCATGAGGCGACGCCGAGGGGGCGTCGCGCGACCGGACACGCGCCCGTGCCGGCCGAGGGGGACCGGAGCGGGTGAAGGGACCGACAGACACGCGGTGCCGACCCGCGTGCGGGGGGATGCCTCATGACGTCGACGCCGACGGGCGCCCGGCAGGACCGAGGCCCACTCGTCCTAGAACTCGCAGTCGTCGTCGCCCAGGACGCGTGCCCCCAGCAGGCCGGCGATCTCCCGCATCTTCTCGATGAGAACCGCGTCCGGGTTCTTCACCACGACGCGCCCGAGTCTCCAGTCCAACCAGGCGCCGTGGGCGTCCCGTTCGGGGTGGGTGACCATCTGCGCCAGCCACGCGTGGCGGTACTCCAGCACCACATCCTGGCCTCGCGGAGAAGACCGGGCCACCTGAACCATCTCCAGGTCCGGGTCGGCCTCGACCACCGCCGCCCACTCCTCCCTCGTGATCTGCTCGCCCTCATCCGCCCACCACGGCGTACGTCTGGTGATGTGCACGTCATAGCCCATGCCCGTCACGGTAGAGGGCACCACGGACACCACCGACGCGATCACGAAGCCGCACCGGAGCACCAAGGGGTCGTCGCCCGCGCTCCCGACGCCCCTGACATACGCCGCGTTGCTCCCACGAGGTGGCGAAGAGCCTTGGCCGGGAGCTGTTACCGAGCTCCGGTGAGATACGCCGAGACGACCACGTTCGCCGTGTAGCTGCCCGCGGCGCGGTCGAAGGTGCCGCCGCAGGTGATCAGGCGCAGTTCGGCACGCCCCGACTCCCTCGGTCCGTAGGCCTGTTGCGCGTCGAAGCGGTCGCGGCTGAGGACCCTGACGTCCTCCACGGTGAACTCGGCGACCTTGCCGTCGGCCCGGAACACCCGGACGGTCTGGCCGGGGCGCAGGGCGCTGAGCCGGTGGAAGACGGCGACGCGGGTCTCGGTGTCGACATGGCCCACCATCAGCGCGGTGCCCGCCGTGCCCGGCTCGGCGCCGGCCCCGTACCAGCCGACGACGCCCGGCTGGTCGTACGGCGGCGGGTCGACCGCGCCCCGCGCGTCGAGCCCGCGGGCCACGACCGGCGCCCGGATGCCGAGGCCGGGGATGTCCAGGCGCTCGGGCCGCGCGCCGGTCAGCGGCTCGGCGGCGGGGGGCAGCGCGGCGGCGGGCGGGCGGCCCGCCGCCGCCATGTCGCCGGTGGCGGGCGCGGTCGTGCCGACCCGCACGTCGGTCACCTCGCGGCCCCACAGCCACAGTCCGAGCAGCAGCACCGCCCAGATGACGCCCGTGACCAGCCGTCCGGTGGCGGTCCCTCCTTCGCGGTCGGACATGATCGCTCAACCCGTCCTGCGGCTCCGGCGGCGACCGAGCACATTGACCGCGACACCGGCCGCGCCGGCCAGGACCAGTCCGGTGACCGCGTGCGCCGCGTCGGGTCCGGCCGCCCGGGCGTCCTCGTCCCCGGCGACGAGGTGCGCCGCGCCGCCACCCCCGGCCCGCACGGGGGCGATCGGGGAGGCGTGGCCCGAGGGGTGCTCCACGCCCGCAGGCGAGGTCGAGCCGTCGGTCAGGGTGAGCGGGGCCGTGATCGACCTGGGCCCGTCCGCTCCGTCGCAGGTGACCGTGACCTCGTAGGACTGCTCCGGCGCGAGCGCCGAGCGGATCCGGGTCTCGCCGGTCAGCGTGCCGTCCAGGCCGCTGAGCCGGGCCTCGGTGACGAAGGCGGCCGAGGTGGCGACGCCCGCCTGTCCCGTGCAGCCGGTCACCCTCAGCCCCAGCTCGCCGCCGGGGGCAGGGGTGGCCGGGGTGACCGAGACACCGCCGTCCGTCGCGTGCGCGACCGGAGCGAGTGTCGCGGTGCCCGCCAGCACTCCCGTACAGAGAGTGAGTCGCAGTGAACCCATCGTGGTGAACCTCCAGACTCCTGGAGACTCCCCCGCACGACCCGCCCCTGCATCCTCAACAGGGGCGGAACTGCTCCGAAAGAGTGGGTTTCACCCCGATCCGCCCGGTCCGTGGTTTCGGTACGGCCGGATGCGCACCGCAGGGTCCGCCGGATGCGCTCCACAGGATCCGCCCGATGCGCTCCACAGGGTCCGCTAGATGCGCTCCACCAGGTCCGCGATCGAGTCGACGATCTTGGAGGGCCGGTAGGGGAAGTCCTCGACCTGTCCGGGGCCGGTCAGGCCGGTCAGCACCAGGAAGGTCTGCATACCGGCCTCGATGCCCGCCAGCACGTCCGTGTCCATCCGGTCGCCGATCATCGCGCTGGTCTCGGAATGGGCGCCGATCGCGTTGAGGCCGGTGCGCATCATCAGGGGGTTCGGCTTGCCCGCGAAGTAGGGCTTGCGGCCGGTCGCCCGGGTGATCAGCGCGGCGACGGCACCGGTCGCGGGCAGCGGGCCCTCGGCGGAGGGGCCGGTCTCGTCCGGGTTGGTGCAGATGAAGCGGGCGCCGCCGAGGATGAGGCGTACGGCCTTGGTCATGGCCTCGAAGGAGTACGTCCTCGTCTCGCCGAGGACGACGTAGTCGGGCTCGTGGTCGGTGAGGATGTACCCGATGTCGTGCAGCGCGGTGGTCAGGCCCGCCTCGCCGATGGCGTACGCCGAACCGCCGGGCCGCTGGTCGTCCAGGAACTTCGCCGTGGCCAGCGCGGACGTCCAGATGTTCTCGACCGGCACGTCCAGTCCCATCCGGCGGAGCCGGGCGTGCAGGTCGCGCGGGGTGTAGATGGAGTTGTTGGTGAGCACCAGGAACGGCTTGCCGGACTCGCGCAGCTTCTTGATGAAGGCGTCGGCGCCGGGGATCGGGGTGCCCTCGTGGATCAGGACCCCGTCCATGTCGGTCAGCCATGAATCGATGGGCCTGCGGTCTGCCATGTGCGTCGATCACTTCCTGGCGTACGTGCGAAACAGGGGCGCCGGAACCGCGGCGTACCGACGCCCCCAAGACTAGTGCCGGGTGTTCCCGATCGCGTCGGCCACCCGGTGGCTCAGCTGCCGGTCGCGGACTTCCAGGAGTCGACGTACTTCGTCAGGTTCTCGCCGATGTCGTCCCAGTCGGGCTCGAAGATCTCGACGCCGTCCATGAGCTTGGTGAGGGCGATCGCGTTGGCGTCGGTGGCCTTGACGTCCTGGCGGGCCGCGAAGCCGCCGCCGATCTCGCTGACCTGGGCCTGCGCCTGCCGGCTCAGCATGAAGTCGAGGAGCTTCTTGCCGTTCTCGCCGTGCGGGGCGTCGGTGACCAGGCCGCCGGCGTAGGGCAGGGCGAAGGTGGTGGGCTTGCCGCCCTCGCGGGCCGGGAACCAGATGCCGAGGTGGGGCATGGTCTTGGACTGGGCGAAGTTCATCTGGACATCGCCGTTGGCGACGTGCAGTTCGCCCTTGTCGACCTTGGGGGCGAGCTTGCCGGTGGAGGCGGACGGGCCGACGTTGTTGGCCTGGAGCTTGCCGAGGTAGTCCATGGCGGGCTGCTCGCCGCCGAAGTCGTGCATGGCCTTGATGAGCACGGCGGTGCCGTCGCCGGCGACCCCGGGCGTGGAGTACTGGAGCTTGTTCTTGTACCGGGCGTCGAGCAGCTCCTCCCACGTGGTGGGGGCCTGCTTCAGCTCCTTCGTGTTGTAGATGAACCCGAAGTAGTTGTTGACGACCGAGGTCCAGGTGCCGTCGGCGGACTTGTCGGCGCCGCTGACCTGGTCGGAGCCCTTCGGGGCGTACTTCTGGAGCAGGCCCTTGTCGTCGGCCTGCTGGATGAAGGGCGGGAGGGTGACGAGCACGTCGGCCTGCGGGTTGCGCTTCTCGCGGACGGCGCGCTGCACCATCTCGCCGGAGCCGCCCTCCACGTACTCGACCTTGATGCCGGTCTCCTTCTCGAAGTCCTTGAAGACCTGGTCGTACCAGCCGTCGCCGTTCTCGCCCTTGAGGCCGTCGGCGCTGTAGACGGTGACGACCTTCTCGTCGGAGGCGGCGGAGCCGCCGCCGCAGGCGGTCAGGGAGGCGGCGAGGGCGAGGCTGCCGAGGACGGCGGCGACCGGCTTGATGTTCTTTGCGGGCATGGCGACGTGAACTCCTTGCGTGGGTGCGGGGTGCGCAGAGGGAACGTGGACTAGCGGTACGAGGCCTTGGTGCGGATCTTGGAGACGGCGAGCAGGACCAGCAGGGTCGCCGCCATCAGCACCACGGCGATCGCGGAGCCGGCGAACAGGGCGCCGCGGTCGGTGGCCGCGTAGATGAGGACCGGAAGTGGTGTCCAGTCGGGCGGATAGAGCATCATCGTGGCGCTCAGCTCGCCCATGGACAGGGCGAAGCAGAGGCCGGCGGCGGCGGTCAGGGAAGGCAGCAGCAGGGGGATCCTGACGCGCCACAGGACGTACGAGGGCCGGGCTCCGAGGGAGGCGGCGGCCTGCTCGTACGCCGGGTCGAGGCGGACGACCGCCGCGGACACCGACTGGTACGCGAACGCGGTGACCAGGACGGTGTGGGCGGCGATCACGATCCAGCGGGTGCCGTTCAGCAGGAACGGCGGCTGGGAGAAGGCGACCAGGATCGCGAGGCCGACGACCACCGAGGGAACGGCGACCGGCAGCACGAACAGAGCGTCGAGCACCTTGCGGTACCGCCTGTTCAGGGCCGCCGCGGCGAGCGCGGCCCAGGTGCCGGCGGCGAGTGCGAGCAGGCTCGCGGCCACCGCCGTCACCAGGCTGGTGGTGAGGGCCTGGAGGGCCTCGCCGCGGGTGGCGGCGGAGTAGTGCCCGGTGGTGAAGCCGGACGGCAGGACGCTCGACCAGTTCGTGGCGAACGAGGCGCCGAGGACCACGAGGAGCGGCAGGGCGAACAGCGGCAGGAAGAGCAGGAGGAAGACCGTCCACACGGCCCACCTCGCCTTGCGGCTATGCACCAGCACGACGGCTCACCACCCGGTACAGGCCGTACAGGCCCACGGAGATCAGGACGTTGACGACGGCGACCACGCAGGCGCCCGGGTAGTCGGACTCCAGGATCGCCTTGCTGTAGACGAGCATCGGGAGGGTCGTGACGCCCTTGGCCCCGGTGAACAGGACGATGCCGAACTCGTTGAGGCAGAGCACGAGGACGAGGCTGCCGCCGGCGGCGAGCGCCGGGAGCGCCTCGGGCAGGATGATCTGCCGGATGATGCGCGGTGCCCGGGCGCCCAGGGAGCTCGCCGCCTCCAGCTGGGCGGTGTCCAGCTGGGAGAAGGCCGCGAGCAGGGGGCGGATCACGAAGGGCGTGAAGTACGTGATCTCCGCGAGGAGCACTCCCCAGGGCGTGGTGAGGAACTGGAAGGGCCCCTCCGCCGCTCCCGTGACGTCCGTCCACAGTCCGTTGGCCATGCCGACCGAGCCGTAGACGAACAGCAGGGCGAGCGTGATCAGGAAGGACGGGAAGGAGAGGAAGACGTCGATGAACTTCGACACCGCCCGGGCGCCGGGGAACGGCACGAACGCGATGACCAGTGCGAGCAGGAACCCGAGGACCAGGCATCCGACGGTGGCCGCGACGGCCAGCCAGACGGTGGTCCACAGGGCCTCGCGGAACGCCTCGGAGGCGAAGACGTCGGCGTAGGGCCGCACCGAGGTGCCGCCGGTGTCCGGCTGGAAGGACTGCTGGACGACCAGGGCGAGCGGGTAGAGGAAGAACAGGCCGAGGAAGGCGACGGGGGGCAGGGCCCAGATCCAGGCCGGCACCTTGCGGGAAGGGGCCGGGGTCGCGGGCGCCGGGGTGCCGGTCGCCGTGGTCCCGAGCGTCGCGCTAGCCATGCAGGCTCACCCCCGCGGGCAGCAGCACCGCGTCCTCGGGCGCGAAGTGCAGCGCGACGGTGTCCCCGAGGGCCGGCGGCTCCCGCAGCTCCCGCAGGTCCGCCAGTACCCGGTGGCCGTCCACCTCGACGTACAGCCGGTGCGTCGCGCCCCGCCACTGGATCTCGGCGACGGTCCCGGACAGCTGGTTGGGTCCGGAGCCGAGCCCGACCAGGTGCGGGCGGACGCACAGCGTGGCCCGCGCGCCCGGGGCCACGGACCCCGTGTCCAGCTTGAGCTCGGCGCCGGCGAAGGCCACGCCGCCCTGTCCCACCGTGACCGGCAGCAGGTTGGCGTTGCCGACGAAGGACGCGGTGAACTCGTTCGCGGGCGCCCGGTACAGCTCGCGCGGGGTGCCGCACGCCTGGAGCCGCGCCTTGTCCATCACGGCGATCCGGTCGGCCAGGGTCAGCGCCTCCACCTGGTCGTGGGTGACGTAGAGGAGGGAGACGTGGGGCAGTTCCCGGTGCAGCCGGGCGAGTTCGGCGAGCATGCCGGAGCGCAGCTGGGCGTCGAGCGCGGACAGCGGCTCGTCCAGCAGCAGGACGTCCGGCCGGATGGCGAGCGCCCGCGCGATGGCGACGCGCTGCTGCTGGCCGCCGGACAGCTCGCGGGGGTAGCGGCGGGCGTAGGCCGCCATCCCGGTCATCTCCAGCGCCTCGGCGACCCTCTGCCGGATCCCCGCCTTGTCCGTCTTGTCGGCCTTGCGGGCCTTCAGTCCGAAAGCGACGTTGTCCTCGACGCGCATGTGCGGGAACAGGGCGTACTGCTGGACGACCATCCCGATGCCCCGCCGGTACGGCGGCAGGTCGGTCACGTCCCGGTCGCCGAGGAACACCCGCCCGGAGACCGGCCGCACGAACCCGGCGACCGCGCGCAGGGCCGTGGTCTTGCCGGACCCGGACGGCCCGAGCAGCGCCATCACCTCGCCGGGGGCGACGGTGAGGTCGAGCGAGTCGAGGACGACGTTGCCGTCGTAGGCGACGGTGACCGAGTCGAAGCGGATGCCCATCAGGCGGTTCCCCGCAGGAGGGCGGGCAGGGCGGCCACCGAGTCGAGGACGTGGCCGGCGCCCGCCTCGCGCAGCGCCTCGTCGCCGTGCGCCCCGGTGCGGACCCCGGCGACGAGGCCCGCCCCGGCGCGGACGCCGCTGAGCATGTCGTACGAGGTGTCGCCGACGACCGCGACCTGCTGGACGCCGTCGGCGGCCTTGGTGCGCAGGAAGGCTTCGAGCACCATGTCGGGGAAGGGCCGCCCGCGTCCGCCCGCGTCGGCGGGGCACAGGGTGAGCGGGACCAGGTCCTGCCAGCCCAGGGCGGCGAGGATGGCGTCCTGGGTGACGCGGGCGAAGCCGGTGGTCAGGACGACGGTGCGGCCGCCGGCCTGGATCTCCTCGATGGCCTCGCGGGCCCCGGGGATCGGGGCGACGAGCCCGCCGTCGACCAGTTCGCCGTACGCCTTCTCGAAGGCGGTGTTGGCGCGCCGGGCGAGTTCCTCGGTGCCGAACAGGTGGCGGAAGACGGAGATCTTGGACTCGCCCATGGTGGCGCGGACGTAGTCGAGCTTGTCGGCGTGGTCGGGGGTGCCGGGCCGGACGCCCAGCTCCTGGGCGGCGGCCTCGAAGGCGCGCTCGACGAGGCCGCCGTCGGCGACGGTGGTGCCGGCCATGTCGAGGACGACGAGGCGGATGTCGGTGGTCGGGTCCGCCGGGTGCGGCTGCGGGTGCGTCGGGTTCGTCATGGTGTTCACCAGCCAAGTTCGTTCGCGGTGGTTTCGGCGATCGCGGGCGAGCAGGTCATCCCGCGCCCGCCGGGCCCGGTCACCAGCCATATGCCGTCGCGTACCTGCTGCCGGTGCACGACCCGGGAGGTGTCGGTGCACTGCGCGTACACGCCGGCCCAGCGGCGCCTGATCTTCGGCAGCGGGCGGCCGAGCAGGGACTCGACGACGCCGGTGAGGTGGTCGTAGGGGTCTTCGAGGGTGTCGAAGGCGAAGGGGTGCTCGTACTCGTGGGTGTCGCCGATGGTCAGTCCGCCGTCGGCACGCTGGACCATGAGCAGCTGCATGCGGTGCTCGGCCGCGGTCTCGGGCTGCGGCTGCCCCGCGTTGAGCTCGTCGAGGGCGGGGCCGCGGTAGGCCGGGTAGTAGCGGAAGCTGTCGGCGTCGGCGATCGAGGTGGTGAGCGGCTCGCCGAGGGGCTCGGTCTGCATCATCTGCAGGCGGACCCGGCGGACCGGCAGGTCGGGGCCGGTCAGCTCGCGGACCAGGCCGCCGAGCCAGGCGCCGGTGCACAGCACGACCACGTCGCCCTGGTGGACGTCGCCGTGGTCGTCACGGACGGCGTCGGCGCCGATGACGTCACGGACCTCGCGGCCGGGCAGGAAGCGGTAGCGCGGGGACCTCAGCAGCTCCTCGCGCAGGGCGAGCTGCGCGGTGCGGGGCTCGACGGCCGCGTCCCGCTCGCAGTACAGGGCCGCGTCGAACTCGCCGCGCAGGGCGGGGTTCAGTGCGCGGGCCTCGCCGGGGGTCAGCAACTTGTAGCCGCGGGAGGCGGCGTCCGGGCGGGCCACGGCGGCCTCGGCCACGGCGAGTTCCAGGTCGCCGCGCACGGGGGTCAGGGAGCCGTTCGGGCGGAAGCCGACGGCCGGGACCCGGCCGCCGATCTCCTCCCACAGCTCGCGGGCCCGCAGCGCGGTCTCCAGTTCCTCGCCGCCGGCGCGGCCACTGACCCAGATCTGGCCGAAATTGCGCAAGGACGCGCCGCGAGCCTCCGCCTCGCGCTCGATCTGTACGACCTCATGGCCACGGTTCACTGCGTGCCAGGCGTGCATGGTGCCCACCACGCCGGCTCCGACGACTATCACTCTCACGTCCGCCACGCTCCTTGAACTGAGGGAACCGGAAGGGTCCGGCCGACAACGGGAGCGTGAACGAGCCGGCAAGTCTGGGCTAGACCCGTTATCTGTTCGTTATAATCAAAGGAGTGGATCTCGGTCGTTTCCGGGCGGACATCAGGCGATTGATGGGCGTTTTTCGGCCATGCCGGAGGGGCGTCTCAGCCGCGCAGACGGGTCGTGAAGGAGAACCGGTCGCCGCGGTAGAGGCTCCGGACCCGCTCCAGCGGCTGCCCTTCCGTGTCCCTGGACACCCGGTGGATCAGCAGCATCGGCAGCGCGGGCGGCGTCCCGACGAGCAACGCCTCGCGCGGGGTGGCCAGCACGGTCTCGATGCGCTCGTCGGCGTCGCCGAACCCGATGCCCTGCTCCCCCAGCCAGGCGTAGAAGGAGGAGTCCGGGTCGAAGTCGAGGTCGAGCCGGGGCACCCGGGCGACGGAGACGTACGTGCTCTCCAGGCCCACCCGCTCGTCGTCGGCGAGCAGCAGGCGCTCCAAGTGCCAGACGGGCTCGCCTCGCCGCAGGCCGGTCTCGGCGGCGAGCGGGTCCGGGCAGGGGAAGCGGTCGAGGCTGACGAGGTTGCGGCCCGGGGTCCGGCCCTGCCGCCGCACCCCCTCCGTGTAGCTGGCCAGGGACAGCGGCTGCTCCAGCTTGGGCCCCGCGACCACGGTCCCGCGCCCCTGCCGGCGCAGCTTGCCCTCCAGCACCAGCTCGCGGATCGCCTGCCGGACGGTCTCGCGGGCGACCTCGTACCGCTCGGAGAGATCGCGCTCGGTGGGCAGCAGTCCGCCCTCTCCGAGGTCCTCGATCAGCCGGTCGAGCCGCGCCTTGACCGCGTAGTACTTGGGGATGCGTCCGTGCTCCGGGATGCCGTCGCGGACGGGGGCGCCGGGGGCCTGGTCGTTCGGGTAGTCCACGCAGGGATCGTCGCACGGGCGACGCGGCTGCTCAGCGCCGCCTGCGCACCCTCACCAGGGCGGTACCGGTCACGACCAGCAGGAAGGACGCGGCCGCGAGGGCACCGCGGGGGGTGGTGAGGCCGGTGCGGGCGAGTTCGTCGGCGAAGGAGAGGCCGCCGTCTGGAGCGGCGGACTCGGCGGCGGAGGGGTCGTCGCCGGGCTCGGCGTTGCCCTCCCGTTCCGGCTCCGGGAGCGCCCGTACCCGGAACCGGTAGTCGTTCGACTGCCCGACCCAGTCGCCGTCGTCCGCCCGCCGCTGCACGACGGCCGCGTTGGCGGTGATGTCGTTCGGCACGGCGTCGGAGGTCAGCGCGAGGCGCACCCGCACCGTCAGGGTCCGCCCGGCCGGCACGGTGAACCCCGCGAACCCGTCGCCGAAGACCCCCACCAGTTCGTCCCTGTCGGTCCGCTCGAACCGCACCGCGCGGGGCCGAGTCCCCTCGTAGAACTCCAGCCGCGGCTGCGACGGCTTCAACTCCCGTTCACCGTCGACCAGCACGACGACCGGGTGGATGCCGGCGCAGGCGCCCCGGGTGGTGTTGCCGAGCTCGATGGCCCAGGTCCCGTACCCGCCGCCGGCGTCGTAGGAGGCGGGGCCGTCGACGATCCGGGTGGTGATCGGGAACTGCCGGTCGTCGGAGGCGGTGCAGTCGCCCGTGGGGGCTGTGTGCGGGGTCGGCGTGGCGGCCGCGTGCAGGGTCGGCGTGGGGGCCGCGTGCAGGGTCGGCGCGGGGGCCACGTGCGAGGAGGAGACGGCTCCGGTGAGGAGGGCGGCGGCTGCGGCGAGGCAGAGGGAGGCGGGCGTGCACAGTCGCATGCCTCCATTGCGTGCCACGCGCCTGCCGCTCCGCGAGAACACCGCGCCGTACGGCCCAACAGGTCCGCCCGATCGGGCAGGCCGCGCCGGCCCACGGGAAGGACACGACCACCGCATCCCGGTCACCGGTGCCGCGGGCCGGCCCACCAGAAGGACACCCCGGTCGCCGGCCGGCACGCGTCGGCCCACGAGAAGGCCGCCCCCGCGGTGGGCGGTCGAGCGCTGCTCGCCGTCTCCACACCGCGCGCGGACCCACGAGAAGGCCCCCCAGCGCACGGACCCACGAGAAGGCCACTCCCACCGCACCCCGGCCCACGAGAAAGCCGCCCTCACCGCACCCCGGTCACCGTCCCACGCGCCGCCCCCTCACCCCCCGCCCCTCCCGAACAACGGCGCCAGCAGCAACTGCGCCGCGCCCTCGGCGACCACACGGCTCCCGCCCTCCGCGATCCGGACCGGCACCGCCTCCTCCCCCGTGCGCCGGGCGCGCTCCGCGAGGACCCCGGCGACTCCCCGGGCGAACCGCTCCGGCTCGGTCGCGACGATCCGGCCGCCCAGCAGCACCATGTCGACGTCGAGCAGCGCGATCAGGTTGCTCGCGCCGACCCCCAGTACCCGCGCCGCCTCCGCCACGTCCCCGCGGGCCACCGCGTCCAGGCACAGCGCCTCGACGCACCCGCGGTTCCCGCACCCGCACACCGGCCCGTCCAGCTGCACGACCTGGTGCCCGAACTCCCCCGCCCCGGTCCGCGCCCCGCGATGCACCGCGCCCTCGATCACCAGCCCGCAGCCGAGGCCCGCCGCGAAGTGCAGGTACGCGAACGACCCGCCGCCGTCCCCGACGGCCAGCCGCAGCGCGGCGGCGTTCGTGTCCTTGTCGACCACCACCGGCACCCCGAGCCGGCGCCCCAGCACGTCGCGCAGCGGGAACCCGTCCCACTCCGGGAACCCGGTGACGCGGTGCAGCACCCCGTGGACGTGGTCGAGGGGTCCGGGCAGGGCGACCCCGGCCCCGAGCAGCGACCGCACGCCGGCGGCCGGGTCCCCGCCGAGGACCTCCGTGACGACTCCGGCCACGTCCCCCACGACGGCCTCCGCGCCCGCTCCGAGGTCCATCGCCGTACGCCGCTCCCCCACCACCGTCCCGGCCAGGTCGACCAGCACCACCCGCAGCTCGTCCCGGTCCAGGTGCACCCCCACGGCATGCCCGGCCCCCGGCACCAGCCGCAGCACCGTGCGCGGCTTGCCGCCCGTGGACTCCAGCCGCCCCGCCTCCGTCACCAGGCCCTCGTCCCGCAACCGCGCGATGATCTTGCTGACGGCCTGGGGTGTCAGCCCGGTCCGCTCGGCGAGCTCCAGCCGGCTGACGCCGTCCGTCCCGGCGCCGCGCAGGAGTCCGAGGACGCGCGCGGCGTTGTGACCGCGCACCGCCGGCAGGTTCGCGCCCGGGCGCCCGCCGTGCTCCACGCCGTGGTCCACGCCCTGCGCCGCCCGCGCCGCGCTCCGCGCCCCGCCGTCCGCGGCCTGTCCCGCTCCCGGGCCGGGTCCGGGTCCGGGTCCGGCTCCTGTGGTGGTGTTCGCCCTGTTCACCGTCCCATTGTCGCCCGCGCTTGCACTTTGGCAACAGCGTTGCGAAAGTGGACGCATGACTGCCACACCCCCTGGCTCGCCCCTCCGCGTCGGCCTCGTCGGCTACGGCCTCGCGGGCTCCGTCTTCCACGCCCCGCTGATCACGACCACCGAGGGCCTCGCCCTGGACACGGTGGTCACCTCGAACCCCGAGCGGCAGGAACAGGCCCGCGCCGAGCACCCCGGCGTGCGCGTCGCCGCCGGCCCGGACGAGCTGTTCGAGCGGGCCGACGACCTGGACCTCCTCGTCATCGCGTCCCCGAACAAGACGCACGTCCCCCTCGCGACCGAAGCCCTGAAGTCCGGCCTCCCCGTGGTCGTCGACAAGCCGATCGCCGGCACCGCGGCCGAGGCCCGCGAGCTGGCCGCCCTCGCGGAGGAGCGCGGCCTGCTCCTCTCCGTCTTCCAGAACCGCCGCTGGGACAACGACTTCCTGACGCTGCGCCGGCTCGTCGCCGAGGGCGAACTGGGCGACGTACTGCGCTTCGAGTCCCGCTTCGAGCGGTGGCGGCCACAGCTCAAGGGCGGCTGGCGCGAGTCCGGCGACCCGGCAGAGATCGGAGGTCTGCTGTACGACCTCGGCAGCCACGTCGTCGACCAGGCCCTGGTCCTCTTCGGCCCCGCCGCCTCCGTGTACGCCGAGGCCGACACCCGCCGCCAGGGCGCCGAGACGGACGACGACACCTTCATCGCCGTCACCCACGAGAGCGGCGTCCGCTCCCACCTGTACGTCTCCGCGACGACCGCCCAGCTCGGCCCGCGCTTCCGGGTGCTGGGCTCGAAGGCCGGCTACGTCAAGTACGGCCTCGACCCGCAGGAGGCGGCCCTGAAGGACGGGCAGCTCCCCGCCACGACCGCCGGCTGGGGCGCGGAGCCCGAGTCGCTGTGGGGCCGCCTCGGCTCCGGCGAGTCCCCGCTGACCGGCGGTGGCCGCCCCGTGCCCAGCCTGCCCGGCGACTACCCCGCGTACTACGCCGGGATCGCCGCCGCCCTGCGCGACGGCGCCCCCAACCCGGTGACCGCCCTGGAGGCGGCCGCCACCCTGGACGTACTGGAAGCGGCCCGCCGTTCGGCCCGCGACGGAGTGACGGTGAACCTGTGACGCACAGCAGCACGACCTCGACGACCCCTGGGTCCGCCCCCGAACTGACGCCCGGCATCGAGGAGCTGGAGGCCCAGGAACGCCGCCTGGTGTTCCGCCGGTTCGGCTTCGACGACGCCTGGACGCTCGGCTCGCTGCTGGTGGAGCTGGCCCGGGAGTGCCAGGCGCCGGTCGCCATCGACATCCACCGCGGCGGCCAGCAGCTCTTCCACGCCGCCCTGCCCGGCTCCACCCCCGACAACGACGCCTGGATCGCCCGCAAGCGCCGGGTGGTGGAGCGCTACGGCTCCGCGTCGTACCTGGTGGGCGCCCGCTTCCGTGCCAAGGGCACGTCGTTCGAGGAGTCCTCCCGGCTGGACCCCGACCTCTACGCCGCGCACGGCGGCTCCTTCCCGATCACCGTGGAGGGCGTGGGCGTCGTCGGTTCGGTGACGGTCTCCGGCCTGCCCCAGCTCCAGGACCACCGCATGGTGGTGGAGGCCCTGGAGCACTTCCTGGGCGACCAGGGCTGATTCCCGGCCTCCCGGCTCGCCGGGATTAGCCCGAGCGACCCTCCGGTTACACATCGGTGTGACGGCCGTCACGGCAACCGGAGGGATCGCGCCCATGAACCACCCCGCAGCCTCGCTGAAGGAACGGCTGGGACGGTACGGCATCTGGAGCTTCGGCCTGCGCGCCGAGGAACCGTCGCTGCGCGGCGAGCTGGCGGACGCCGCCGCCGAGCTGGAGGACCTGGGGTACGGCGCCCTGTGGCTGGGCGGCAACAGCGCCGCCCGGCACGCCGCCCTCCTCATCGGCGCGACGTCGGAGATCACCGTCGGGACCAGCATCCAGAGCATCTGGCAGTACGAGGCCGAGGACACCGCGGCGGCCTTCACGGAGCTGGAGGCCGCCCACCCCGGCCGGTTCGTCCTGGGTCTCGGCGTCAGCCACGCGAAGTTCGCGGAGCAGTACAAGCGCCCCTACTCGGCCCTCGTCGAGTACCTCGACGCGCTGGACGCGGCCGGCGTGCCCGCCGGGCGCCGCATGCTGGCCGCGCTCGGCCCCAAGACCCTGGAGCTCGCCCGCGATCGCGCGGCCGGCGCGATCCCGTACCTGGTCACACCGGAGCACACGGCCTACGCCCGCGAGATCCTGGGCGAGGCGCCGATCCTGGCGCCCGAGCTGAAGGTCGTCCTGGAACGGGACCCGGACCGGGCCCGCGGCGCGGCCCGGGACTTCCTGGCCATGTACCTGGCGCTCCCGAACTACACGAACAACTTCCTCCGCCACGGCTTCACCGAGCCGGACCTCGCGGACGGCGGCAGCGACCGCCTGATCGACGCGGTGTTCGCGTGGGGCGACGAGGACCACATCCGGGAACGCGTCGGCGCCTTCCACGAGGCGGGCGCGGACCACGTGGCGCTCCAGGTGGTCGGCGCCGGGCCCGGCGACACGCTCCCGCGGGAGCAGTGGCGCCGGCTGGCGGGTCTGCTCGCGTGACGACGGCGTCCGGACGGGGCGGCGTCGGCGCCGCCCTCCCGGCGTCCGCGACCCTACCCGCGTCCGTGGGTGCTTCGGGCGAGCCCTACGCGTCCTTCAACTCCTGCCGCTGCCGCCCGAGCCCCTCGATCTCCAGCTCCACGACGTCCCCGGCCCGCAGATACGGCTTGGGCTCCGGCTGCCCCAGCGCCACCCCGGCGGGCGTACCCGTGTTGATCACGTCGCCGGGGTAGAGGGTCATGAACTGGCTCACGTACCGCACGACCTCCCCCACGGGGAAGATCTGCTCACCGGTCGACCCGTCCTGCTTCAGCTCGCCGTTGACCCACAGCCGCAGCGACAGCCGCTGCGGATCGGGCACCTCGTCCGCCGTCACCAGCCACGGGCCCAGCGGGTTGAACGTCTCGCAGTTCTTGCCCTTGTCCCAGGTCCCGCCGCGCTCGATCTGGAACTCCCGCTCGGAGACGTCGTGCGCGACCGCGTACCCGGCGACATGCGCGAGCCCGTCCTCGGCCGACTCCAGATAGCGGGCGGTGCGGCCGATGACGACCGCCAGCTCCACCTCCCAGTCGGTCTTGCGGGACGCCCGCGGCACCAGCACCGTGTCGTTCGGCCCGACGACTGTGTCCGCCGCCTTGAAGAAGACCACCGGCTCGGCGGGCGGCTCGGCCCCGGTCTCGCGGGCGTGGTCGTGGTAGTTGAGGCCGATGCACACGATCTTGCCGATCCGCCCCAGCGGCGGCCCGATCCGCAGGCCCGCCCCGTCCAGCACGGGCAGCTCCCCGACGGCGGCGGCGGCACGGACACGGCCGAGCGCCGCGTCGTCGGCGAGCAGCGCGCCGTCGATGTCCGGCACGAGTCCGGACAGGTCCCGCAGCACGCCCTCGGCGTCCAGCAGCGCGGGCTGTTCCGCACCGGCCGTTCCGACTCGCAGCAGCTTCATCGGTCACCATCTCCCTCGATCGTGGGGCACCCACCGATGTGTGCAGCCATCGGAGGACTGGTCGATCCTCCAAGGTGGCGGTCCGGTCCGCAATACCTCGTTCACGTACCGGACCGCGGGGAAGCGCCGGCCCCGCTCAGCGGTACAGCACGGCCCGCTCCACCGCGCTCCACGTCGTACTGGTGACCACGTAGAGGGCCGCCGCCAGCGGCACCACCGCGACGGTGATCAGTGTGAGGAACGACATGAACGGCATCACCTTGGTGACGGCTCCCACGGCGCCCATGCCCGGCATCCGCTCACCGCCGGCCGGCACGGGAGCCGCGGCGGCCGTCATCCGGCGCGTACGGCGGAAGTTGAACACGGCGACGGCCGCGACGAGGGCGAACAGCGCGACGTACACCAGCCCGGCGGCGCCGAACACCCCTCCGTCCCCCAGCGCGTCCAGCCACCGGTCCCCCAGCGGCGCGGCGAACAGATCATGGCCGAGCAGGGCGTTCGCCTCCCCGCCGATCGTCGGGTTCGAGAACAGGTGGTAGAGCAGGAAGAACGCGGGCACCTGCATCAGGCCGGGCAGACAGCCCGCCAGCGGGGACACCTTCTCCTGCGCGTGCAGCTCCAGCACCGCCCGCTGGAGCCGCTCGGGGTTCTTGTGATGCTTCCTGCGCAGCTCGGCGATCTTCGGCTGCAACGCGGTACGCGCCTTCTGCCCCCGGGCGGAGGCCCGGGACAGCGGCAGCACCAGCAGCCGTACGAACGCGGTGAACAGGACGATCGCGGCGGCGGCCGCGGAGGCGTGGAACAACGGCTGGAGCAACTCGGCGAGCTGCTCGACCAGATCGGCGAAAACGGACATGGGTGAGCCCTCCGTGGTGGGTCTCGTCGTGCCGGGACAGGGGACGGCGGCATGACGACCCGCGCGGGGTCACCGTGAGGTGCTGCTTCGAAGTGGCGTGCCCTACGCGACGGTCGTCAGGAGGGCGTGTCCGGGCGCTCGGGGGCGGGTGCGGCCCCTGGCGTCGGGGTCGCTTTGCGGCAGGAAGGCCGTACGCCGGTCCCGGTCGCGGATGGCCGTGCGCACCCGCGTGGGCGGCACGGCGGGCACGCGGCGCGCGCCGACCAGCAGGGAGACGGTGAACGCCGAGCCGGCGGCGGCGGTCGCGGCGAGCGCGACGGTGGCCGCGAGGGTACCGGCGTCCAGCAGCGCGAAGTCGAGGAAGAGGATCAGGAGCAGGACGGCGGGGCGCGACCTGGCGCAGCGCTGCAGCGTCACGGCGGCTCCCCCTCTCCTCGTGCGCACGGTCCTGTCGTTCGTTTATACCTCACCGCCGTCGCTCACCGCGGGCGCAGGGAACGGAGCGTGCCCCACACCACCAGGCGGTACTTGGACGTGTACTCGGGGGTGCAGGTGGTGAGCGTGATGTAGTACCCCGGCTCGCTGTACCCCCGGCCCGGATGGACGAGGCTGCGCGGCACGGGGCGTATCACCCCGGTGTCGCGGGCGGAGGTCCGCGGGACGGTCTGGTCGACGGCGTACGTGTACACCGCGGTCCGCGTCTCGACGACGATCAGATCGCCGTCGCCGAGCCGGTCGAGGTGCCGGAAGGGCTCGCCGTGGGTGTTGCGGTGCCCGGCGAGCGCGAAGTTCCCGGCGCGGCCGGGCTGTCCGGTGCCGGGGTAGTGACCGGCGTAGCCCTTGTCGAGGACGCCGGCCTTGCCGATGCCCTCGGCGACGGGGACGCGGAGGTCCAGACGGGGGACGGCGAGGATCGCGTAAGCGTGGGAGGGCACGGGCGCCGAGGCGGGCGCGGGACCGGTCTGCCGGGTGCCGGCGCCGTCCGGCGGCACGGGGAGGTCTCCGTCCCCGGCGTCCACCGGGTCGCCTTCCCGCACCCCCGGCCCCGGCGCGGCGCCCCCGTCCCAGTCCCGCTCCAGCGCGGCCACCTCGCGCTGGGCTCCTTGCCGGGCCTGCTGGTTGGTCCACCACAGCTGGTGGACCACAAGGAGCAGGACGACGAGCCCGGCGGTGACGAGGACCTCCGCACCCGTCCACAGGGCGCGCCGGCGCCGGGCGCGCCGTCGCCGGTCGGTGTGCAGCACGACGGGCACGCGCATGGGCGGACGCCTCCTCCACCGTCACTACGGGACGGGCCGCCCGCACGATAAGGCGCGGGGCGTGAGGTCTCCAGACGCGCGCTGGTCCTTTCAACCGCCCTGCTCTCCCCGGGCGTCGCGGGACGGACTCTTTTTTGTCACCGCTCGGCAGTACGGTGTCCCCCATGCGCCCCGACACGCCTGCCGAAAACGTCGACCACGCCACCGAGGCGGCCCGCCTGGAGCGAACCGCCGTCCTGTACCCCGAGGACGCCGAAGCCCTGCTCCTGCGGGCCGCGGCCCACCTCGAACTGTCCGGCGACCGCCCCGCCGCGACCGCGCTCTACGACCGCCTGCTCTCCTCCGGCGGCAGTCTGGAGGACCCGTATCTGGTCCGGGCCCTGAAAGCCTCGAACCTCTGGGAGTACGGCCACGAGGCCGAGGCCCGGGCGATCATCGACGGCATCCGCACGGGGGCCCCGCGCGAAGCCGCCCCCTGGGTGATCGTGGCCGAGGCCCTGGAGGCCCACGACGAGCTGGAGACGGCGCAGGAGGTCCTCACGGAGGCCGCGCGGCTCCTCGTGACGGACGGCGCACGGCCCCCGCGGCCCACGCACCCCCTCTTCTTCGGCCGCCACCGGGTGCGCCGCATGCTGGGCCTCCCCCACGACGAGTGGGACACCCTGGCCGACACCCTGCACTCCATGCCGGTCACCCTGGACGAGCTCCACGACCCGAAGCGGGTGTGGTCCCTGGGCTCGGACAACCCGGCGGAACTGGAGGCGGAGATCTCGCGTCTGCGCGCCGAGCTGGGCGCCTACCGGGAGGCCCTGTCCCGCCCGTTCCCCGTCGCCGTCCTGCACTGGCCGGCGGGCGAACTGACGGAACTGCTCTCGGCCTACCCGGCCCTGTCCTCGGAGTACCCGTCCCACGAGGAACACCTGTCGACGATAGAGACATCGCTACGGGAACTGTCGTCCTCCGGCACCCCCAACCTGGGCGTCGTCACCGGCACGGTCCCCTCCCTCGAGGCCTTCGCCGCATCGGAGCACACGACCCCGGACGACCCGACGCTCCTCCCCCAGTACGCGACGACACTCGCGTCCCGCGGCCGCGCCGTCGCCTGGCCCCCGGAGGGAACGGGCGCTTGCTGGTGCGGGACGGGTCGGGGGTACGGGGAGTGTCACGGGGCCATGGCCTGACGCCGGCGGCGCGGCGCATTCCCTGACCGGCGACCCTATTTGCGCCGATCCCACTACTCCTCCACAACTCGTGCACGCTAACGTCATACGCGACCAGCCGAATCGGCATGCCCGCACTGGCATGTCCTGGCCCGCGAGGAAATTGCATGCCGCCCTACCAGCCTTCATCGGAGTGGCAGTTCGACGTACCCACCAGCGGGAGCAAACAGCTCCCGCCGGCGGCCAGGTCGTTCGAATCGCTCGCGCACCAGGGCTACGGCTTCGAGGCGGCCATCGCCGACCTGATCGACAACTCCATAGACGCGCAGGCCCACAACATCGTCGTGAGTTTCCTCCGGGACACCGGTGAGCGCGGCGGCCGCGATCGCCTCGTCGGCCTGCTCGTCATCGACGACGGCGACGGCATGGACGAGGGGAGCCTGGACACGGCGATGACCGTGGGCGGGCGCGAGGAATACGCCGCCGACGCCCTCGGACACTTCGGCGCCGGATTGAAGGCCGCCTCGCTCTCGCACGCTGACGCGCTCACCGTGATCAGCCGGACCAAGCGCAGCCCGTCGGCCGGCCGCCGCTGGCTCACCGCCCGCGCGCAGGCCGACTTCACCTGCGACATCGTCGACGCGAGCTACTGCCAGAACCTGGTCGACCGCTATGACGGCGTCATCGGCTGGCACGGCACGATCGTGCGCTGGGACCATGTCCGCGCGTTCGAGACCATCGTGGACGGCCAGACCGACCGCTATCTCAACGACGCCATCGAGCGGTTGGAGACCCATCTCGGCCTCTACCTCCACCGCTTCCTCGCCCGCGACGGCTTCCACATCGACATCGTCGTCGAGGACGTCCACACCCGGGAGGAACTGGACCACCGGGGCGTGGAGCCCATCGACCCGTTCGGCTACCGCGTTCCGGGCCGCGCCGGTTATCCCCGGACGTACGTCGCTCCCGTCGAGGGCGTCGGCGACGTCGCGCTCGAAGCACACATATGGCCGCCCAAGTCCCCGCTCGTCGCGTTCCGCGGGATCGGCCCGCTCGCCGAACGCCAGGGCTTCTACCTCTACCGCAACAACCGGCTCGTCCAGGCCGGCGGCTGGAACGACACCCGCAGCCCGGAGGGCCACCTCGCCCTCGCCAGGATCGCCGTGGATCTTCCACCCCAGCCCAATGACGTGTTCGCGCTGACCGTCAAGAAGGACGGCGTCCAGGTGACCCCGGCGTTCGCCCGGGGCTTGGAGAAGGCAGCGGCCCCCACCACTGGCCACACCTTCACCGAATACCTTCGAGAGGCCGAGGCGACCTACCGCGAAGCCGCCAAGCGGCGCACCGAGGTCAGGCGCGTCGCCGTCATCCCGCCCGGCAAAGGCATCGACCCCAAGCTGAAGCGCACGCTGCGGGACGAACTGCCGCAGCTCGAGGGCGACGACCCCATCACCTTCACCTGGGCCAGGCTCGACATGCCGCCCGGCGTCGACTCCGCCGAACTGCTCTTCACGATCGACCACAAGGAGCGCCGGGTCGTCCTCAACAAGGACTACCGGCACGCCTTCAACGGCAACCGACGCGGAGGCTCCAACGACGCCCCGGTCCTCAAGAGTCTCCTCTATCTGATGCTCAACGAGATCTTCCAGAAAGAGCGGGTCTGGGCCAACCAGACCGACAAGGTCGCCCTGTGGAACAGCGTGCTCGTCACCGCGGTACGGGCCGAACTCGCCCGCGACGAGGGTTAGTCCACCGTCTCTCCCCCGCACCGTCCCGTACATCAGAGAGGCCGGCCCGACGCCGTGACCGCAGAGAACGCGCCCGCTCCCGACCACCTCACCGACCTCCACGGCGAGGTCCTCGACGCGATGAGCCGACGCGGCCCCAAGCACTTCGCCAAGCTCGCCTTCGTGCTCGCCGACACCGACGAACCGACGGACACGGACGGGAGCGGGTTCCTCGACCGCATCCTCGCGGCGGCATCCGGCGACGAGCTGCTCGCCCTCTGGCGCCGCAAGCTCACAGGATGGGACTTCGAGCAGTCGCCCACGTGGTCGACGACCGCGCCGCGGACCCCGACGCGCCGTGCGGAGGTCTACGACAAGCTCGCGTTCGGCGCTGATGTGCGCAAAGCGTTCGACGCCGCCGTCCCTGTCCACACGGAACCGGGCCCTGTGACGATCAGCCGCGAGTTCCAGCCCTGGTACACCCGGGAGTCGGCGGCGAACCGCTCCTTCTACTGGGCCTCTTACGAGCGTCTGTTGCGCCGCAAGGACTGGAGCGACGCGGCGGTCTCCGGTCTGGACGAAGCCACCCACGCGGTCGTGGAGCGTCTTGCCGACCCCACCGGTGAGGCCCCCTACGGCGCGCGCGGTCTGGTCGTCGGCTACGTACAGTCCGGCAAGACCGCCAACTTCACCGGCGTCACGGCCAAGGCGATCGACGCCGGCTACCGTCTGGTGATCGTCCTCGGCGGCACCTTGAACCTGCTGCGCGGGCAGACCCAGCGCCGCCTCGACATGGAACTGATCGGCCAGGAGAACATACTGGGCGCCGCCGACCCGAACGATCCGGACGCCTTGGTCGGCATCGACTACCAGGACGACGAGGACTGGCCGTCGAAGTTCGTCTCGTTCGGCGCCCGTCCCTCCACGCTCGGCGCCTTCGACATCGAGCGTCTGACCTCTCGCGATCGTGACTACGTGTCCCTGGAGCGCGGCATCAGCGCCCTGGAGTTCGACAAGCCGGACCGCACGCGCCCACTGTTCGACCCCGCGAACCTGCATGCGGCCCGCGCCCGCGTCATGGTCGTGAAGAAGAACAAGTCGGTGCTGGAGAATCTGGTCAAGGACCTCAAGAAGATGGGTCCGATCCTCGGCGAGATACCGGCCCTGATCATCGACGACGAGTCGGACCAGGCCTCGGTGAACACGACGGACCCGAAGAAGTGGGAGGACGGCAAGGTCACCCGCACCGCGATCAACGGCCAGATCAGCAAGCTCCTCACCCTCCTGCCCCGAGCCCAGTACGTCGGCTACACCGCGACCCCCTTCGCCAACGTGTTCATCGACCCTGGCGACGAGGCGGACCTCTTCCCCCGCGACTTCTTGATCTCCCTGCCCCGTCCCACGGACTACATGGGCGTTCAGGACTTCCATGACCTGGACTCCGTCGACGGCGAGGAGGGCGAGGCCGAACGGAGACATGTCCGGGGCATCTGCGACTACACGGGCGATCCCGTCATGGAGGCGGAGTCCACGGGCGACCGCCTCCAGGAGGCCATGGACGCGTTCGTCCTCACGGGCGCTCTGAAGCTCTACCGCGAGAAGCACGGCGTGCCCTCCGACCCGTTCCGCCACCACACGATGCTCGTGCACGAATCGGTCCGCATGGCCGAGCACGCAGTGCTCGCCGAGCGCATCCGGACGATGTGGCGCGACGCCGCCTACACGGGCCCGGCGGGCCACACCCGTCTGGCGTCCCTCTTCGACAAGGACTTCCACACCTACGCGGACCGTTCCCTGCCCACACCCGAGACGTACGCGGACCTCAAGCCCTTCATCTCCGATTCCTGCCAACTGATCAATCGGGGCGGCAGCCCCGTCATCGTCGTCAACGGCGAGAGCGAGCGCGACTACGCCCAGCCGGACCTGGACTTCGACCGCACCCCGAACGTCTGGAAGATCCTGGTCGGCGGCACCAAGCTGTCCCGGGGCTTCACGGTCGAGGGCCTGACCATCACGTACTACCGCCGCACGACGCGGCAGGCCGACACCCTGATGCAGATGGGCCGCTGGTTCGGCTTCCGTCCCGGGTACCGGGACCTGGTGCGGCTCTACATCGGCCGCGAGGAGACCCTCGGCCGAGGCCGCAACGCCAAGACCGTCGACCTGTACGAGGCCTTCGAGGCGATCTGCCGCGACGAGGAACTCTTCCGCGCCGAACTGGCCCGCTACGCCCCCTCGGTGGACGGCCGGCCCCAGGTCACCCCGGCCCAGATCCCGCCGTTGGTGGCCCAGCATCTGCCATGGCTGAAGCCGTCCGCCCGCAACAAGATGTTCAACGCGGAACTGGTCGAGGTGCGGTCGCCGGGTATGTGGGAAGAGCCCACGGCCTACCCGGAGAACCCCGCCGCCCTGCGTCACAACACCGAGTGTTGGGCGCCGGTCCTGGCGACCCTGTCGTCCGCTCCTGTCTCGCTCGGTGTGGACGGCGGTCCGCACTACGACGCACTGGTGGGCACGGTGTCGCACAGCGACCTGCTCACGGTGCTGTGCGACCTGCGCTGGTCCGTCCCGCAGCAGTTCTCGCCCCATCTGGAGTTCCTGCTGGACGTCGGGCGGGAACCGGGCACGATCGACGAGTGGTTCGTGATCGCTCCGCTCCAGACGTCCGTCGATCGCGAGGCACGCATTCTGGGGCACGGCCCCTTCTCGCTCGCCCGACGCAAGCGTCGCCGCGGGGCACTGTTCGGGGCGATCCGTGACCCCAAGCACGTCGATGCGGCGAAGCGCCTGGCGGGGGCCACGAACCTCACCGGAAACGTCACCGTCGAGCAGAGCGTCCGTCCGCGTCGGGGTGCGCTGGTGCTCTATCCCGTGGTGGAATCGGAACCCCGGATCGCGTCCGACGGTTCGGTCGATCCGCGTGACCTGGTCATGGCCTTCGCCTTCGTCGCCCCGCCGTCGACGGCTCAGGGCGACCGTCCCTTGGTTCGGTTCCGTGCGATCGACTCGACCAAGGCGGAAGCCGCGATCATCGACCGTGACGATATGCGTTCGTGAGGCTCGACGACAGTGAACAGCGTGACGCCTTCCTCTCTCGGCGTCTCGGCCCGGATGAGCAAGCAGGCGAGCAAGAACACGGGCATCGAACTGTCCGTGCGACGCCTGCTGCACGCGGCGGGGCTGCGTTATCGAGTGGAGTACCCCGTGCCGGGCATGCCCAGGCGACGCATCGACGTGGCGTTCCCCCGGGCCAAGGTCGCGGTCCTCATCGACGGCTGCTTCTGGCACGGGTGCCCTCAGCACGCCACTCAACCGAAGGCCAACGCGGACTGGTGGCGCCAGAAGCTGGACCGGAACATGGCCCGCGACCGGGAGACCACGGAGCATCTGCGCGCGATGGGGTGGACGGTGCTGCGGTTCTGGGAGCACGTACCGACGGAAGAGGTGGCGGCGACGGTACGCGCGGCGGTGGACCGGGAGAAGCTGGATCGGGACCGACGAAAGCAGAGGGCGCTGGAGCAGGTTCGCAAGAGGGGCTGAGGGGGAGCGGACGGTTGATCACGGAAGGCTGGACCGTGCTCGGGTCCGGGTACGGGTGGTGCGGGCGTGGTGCGGCAACGGATGGAACGAACCGGGGGGACAGAGTGAGTGGACTGACTTTCGTGGATGTGTGCTCCGGGGCGGGTGGTCTCGCCCTCGGGCTGGAGCGTGCGGGGTTCGAACCGCGCTTGCTGCTGGATGACGACGAACTCGCCGTCACGACTTTGCGGACCAATCGGCCGTCGTGGCATGTGCTCAACACCGACCTGCTGGACTTCGACCCGGCGGAGCATCCCGAGAGCCTCGACGTGGACCTCCTCTCGGCCGGCCTGCCGCGGGTGAGGTCGAGCGCGACCGTCGGACGGGCGGATTCGGGAGCCGAGGAGCGGTTGCTCAGGGCCACGGTCTATCTCGTCCATGCGATCAGGCCTCGCGCGGTCCTCATCGAGAACGTTCCTGGGCTCGCGCACTCGGACTCCTACCAGCAGTTCCGTGACTTCGCACGAGCCGAACTGGCGCATCTGGGATACGAGTTCAGTTGGTTCGTGGTGAACGCGGTCGACTACGGCGTGCCTCAGAACCGCAAGCAGGGCGTCCTCGTCGCCATCGAGCGACAGTGGGCCGAGGCATTCCGGCCACCGGCACCGACCGTGACGAAGCCCACGACGGTCGGTGCCGTTCTGGGACCGACCATGGCCGCGCGGGGTTGGCCGGACGCCGCCCGTTGGGTCGCCCAGGCCGATCGACCGGCCCCGACTCTCGTCGGTGGATCGAAGAACCGGGGCGGCGCGGACCTGGGGCCGACGGGAGCCAAGCGGACCTGGGCGACCATGGGTGTCAACGGTCACACCGTGGGCGATCAGGTGCCCGACGCCGACTTGGTGTGGGACCCCGTGCTCGGCAGAGAGAACATGGTGAAAATCACGGTCGAGCAGGCCGCACTGCTGCAGGGCTTCCCCGAGACGTGGGAGATCGCCGGGCGCAAGACCGCCCGATACCGTCAGGTCGGGCACGCGACACCTCCGCCGGTGGGAGAGGTACTCGGGAGAGCTGTCGCCGCCGCGCTCGTTCTGGATACCGCGCTCCCGGCTGCCGGCTAGACTTCCGCCACATGACCAGCACGGCGTCCCGCAGAGCCATCCTCGCCCAGCCCTTCGTCCTCGACCTCTTCGCAGGTCCCGGAGGGCTGGACGTCGCAGGTCACTCGCTCGACATCCCCAGCCTCGGAATCGAATGGGACAGGAACGCGTGCCTGACCCGGTACGCCGCCGGGCTGGACACCCTTCACGCCGACGTGAGCGCGGTACGCAGGAACGCCTTCGAGTCGTTGCCGCCTGAGATCAACGTGCTCGCCGGTGGTCCCCCGTGTCAGACGTACTCGGTGGCCGGGCACGGCGCCGGGCGTCAAGCTCTGGACAGGGTCAAGGAGTACATCGAGAGACTGATGGCAGGCGACTCCGACAGGGAGATCGACGCGGAACTCGATGATCTCCCCGATCCGCGCACCGCTTTGGTCCTCGAACCTCTCCGGTACGCGATCCAGGCAACGCGGAGCCCGAGCCGCGAGAACCGACCGTACGACGTCATCGTCCTCGAACAGGTCCCGGCGGTGGCCCCCCTCTGGGAGCACTACGCCAAGGTGCTGGCCGAGACAGGGCTTCCCGACGGAACCAAGTACAAGGTGGTCGTCGATGTTCTCGACACCGATACCTACGGAGTACCGCAGACGCGATCTCGCGCGGTATTGATCGCTCGGCGCGCAGGGCTCGGCGAACCCGCGCTCCCCTCCCCTACGCACCTTTCCTACGACGCGAAGGAATGGAATCGGAGGAACGGGACGAGCGCTCCTGACCAGGTCCGTCAGCCGACGCTCGACGAGGGCGACACCTCAGGGAAGGACGAGGACAGGCTCCCCTGGAGGTCGATGCGTGATGCCCTCTCGGAGCCCGTGGGCTCGCATCCCGGGCGGGCCACTCCCTTCCTGGTCCGCTCGAACTACGGGAGCTCCGGGGACCCGGGGAGGCGCGGAGTCCGCACGGACAGGCAGCCGGCCGCCACGGTCACCGGCCGCATCTCACGCTTCGTGGTCTTCGAGCACCTCAACGAGCGCGTCGTCCACGAGGGTCCCCGGTTCAGCATGAACGAGGCGGGGATGCTGCAGAGCTTCCCACCGGACTATCCGTGGTCCGGTACGGCTCAAGCCCAGCAAGTGGGCAACGCCGTACCTCCCCTCTTCGGTGCGCACCTGCTGAGCGCGGCTCTCGGACTCCCCAGGCCGACTCCGGAAACGCTGAGTAGGCCGTGGCAGCCGGCCACGGAGGAGCAGCGGGCGAAGCTGCGAAGCAATGGCTGCGGGGCAGCCGACAGATGCACCGACAGGTGCCCGCAGGCCAAGGATCAGGTGCCGCCGCCCTCGTCGATGCGCCCGCGCAAGGGCAGGAAGACATCAGCCGAGTAACCCGAACCCGACGCCAGGTCAATCCTCCGTCTTCCGCCCCCTGACCGGCGCGGTCTCGAAAAGCTCCGCGAAGTAGTTGGTGAGAGCAGCCACTGACTCCTCCGGGACAGGGTCCTCGTCGGGCCCCCTCGGGAGTTCGTACCGCTCGACCGGTGGTGCCGATTCCGCTGCCGCGATCCAGTCCCGCAGATGCGCGGGATCTCTGGGCTCGTCGGGTGCAAGGACGTCGTAGGTAAGGGTCGCTCCGGCCGTACTGATCGCGGCGACGAGACCGAAGGTCTCTCGCCCTGTGGTGACTGCCCCGCTCTGCAGCAGCCGGACCAGAGCCTGGGCGGTGGGACGGTGGTCAATCACATCCATCCGCAGAACGGTGTGGATGACGTCCTGATTCCCGCATGCGATCTCGACCGGCTGATAGTCCGATCCGTTCCGAAAGAGTTCAGCCGCCCACCACAGACGGGAGAAGCACTGTCGGTCCGCAGGGCCACGGAAGCGTTCAGCGGCGACGCGTCTTTCCGGCCTGTTCGCCGTCGGCTCCGACAAATGCCGCCACGCGACGTAGTCCGGGGCCACCGCTAGGGCCAGGTGGTTCCACAGGCGCTTGTCCGCGGCCTCTCGCCGCGTCAGACGCAGAGTGGCATGGAGCCGTGGCGCGAGCCACGCATCCGCTCGGGTGCGGTCCTCCCGGAACTCGAACATGGCGTCCTCCACCAGGCTTCGGATCGGCTCGGTCCACCACCTGGCGTCGTCCTCAGGAAGCGGCTCGACGACCTTGGCCAGATCGATGCCACCGTGGACCTGTTCGCCTTTGAGCAGTTCCTCGGTCAGGAAGGGGTCCACAGCCGAGGTGGCGAGCAGCGCCAGGCGCTCCGGTACATGGTTCGGTTGGGTGATCACGTCTCGCTCTCCCGGTTCATCTGTTCCAGACCACGGATGACATAGGCCAGCGCCTTCGTGGCATCGGCACGACGGATCGCCGCGTAGTGGATGCGGGTCTGGAGCTCGACCCAACCCGACTCGCCGGTACGCCGACGATGGACCTGTCGCAGAGCCTCCTCGACATGGACGCCGGGAACGACGTCCGGAAGCATCTCCCGGAGCACCTCGCCCTGCCAGTCGGTCGGGAAAACAGGGCCTCCGCCGGGTTCCACCTCCAGATCGCCGATGGCACCGTGGAACACCGCGGTCCACACATCGGTGGCCATCTGCGCGACCAGGAGGTCGCGCACCTTGCCGTCGACACCCGAGCTGTTGCTGTCCAACAGACCGACGACACCCTCGACATCGGTGTTGACGAACACGGTGGGCACCCTGGCCGCGGCGTCCACGATCCAGGGCGCGTCGGCGTATGCCTGCAGCCATTCCCGGCTGCTCTTCCGGAACGACGTCGTCTGGACATCCAGTTGGAGACCGCGGACCGGCTCGTCGGAGACTGTGTCGACGACCCAGCTCCGGTCGGTCTCGGCGATCGATCTGCCGCGTACTCCGTCCACGGACCCGACGGCGTACACGGCGAGCGAGGCTCGCCCCACGTGGTCGTCTCGGAGCACCTCCACCGAGCCCGACCAGTCCCGGCCGTCCGGAGTGTCACATGTGAGCGTGGTGGAGGTGCGGACATTCGTCTCACCGTCCGTCACGACAGCAAGGACGCTCAGATCGGACCACGGAGCGTCCGGCGCGTTCGCCCCGGGCGGCAGCGTCGCCGAGACGCCGATCGTCGCGCTTGCCCAGTCCGTGTGGCCCGCGATGCCGAGCGCGACGGCTTGCTGCTGGGTCGAGTAGGCGGTGGTCTCCAACTGATCCCGGGTACCGTCGGAGAGCCTGAGGGAGACCGAGGTCACCCTGAGCGTGATCGGCCGGTTGAGTCTTTTGTACGGGTAGATCTTCACGCGTCACTCCCCCTTGCCGGCACGGAGTTCGAGGACGAGCCGGGTGAGCGTGGTTCTGACCGGGTGACTGGTGACATCGGTGGACCCTCGGAACTTCGCGCGACGTACACCGGGGGTGAAGCGCAGCGTCCCGTCCTCCACCTCACAGCCCTCGACGGCCACGAGTTCCGCCCAGTCCAGCCTCGGGCGGCCTCCCGAGCGCACGTCCAACTGAGCGACCGGCACCATCGGGACGACCTCGTCACCACGCGGGATGCTCACCTCCGCGGTGATCTGCCACTCCCCGCCGTCACCGATCGTCGCTTCGAGTACGTCCAGCACCGGGACCACGCGCCCTGTGGGTGCCTTGGCCTTGGGCTTCGATTTCATCGTCAACGCCTTGCGCACGGCCTCCCCGCCCTCGCGGCTGCTGCGCTTCGGACGGGCGACGAGTTCCCTGACGGCATTGTTGACCTCGGCCGTCAGCGCGCGGATGCGCCGATACGCGGAAGGGGACCACCGCAGGGTCAGCTCCTCCGTCTGGCCCCAGCGGTCGTGCTCAGGCGGTTCCGCCGCTCGCAGGAACTCCTCCGCCTCCTTCGCGAAGGGGGCCGTCTCCCCGGCCGCCTCACCCACCAACAGAACGGCCTGGAAGGGGTTGGTCCCGATCGGCAACCTCTGCACCCCGCTTCTACGAACGGTCATTCGGTTGCCGCGCAGCGAGTGAACCTGGTTCTTCCCGTCGCGTCCGTCCCTGTCCTCCTCGGCCTCGGTGACCAAGAGGACCGCCTGATGCGTGCCGAGCGTTCCATGAGCACCGCCGGACAGCGGCAGTTTCAGTGGCACGCTCCGCGCCGCCACCTGCCCCGCCTCCGTGAGGCGATCCACCGTGGTGCCGTCGTAGTGCGCTTTGAGGGCACGGGTCCGGGACGGCTGCTCCACTGACGGGTCCACCTGCTTCTCCGGCACGACCTCCTTTCCGTTCCGCAGGGCACGGACAGAGACCTCCAGGAGGGGGAGCCTGTTTCCCCCGCCGGTCATCGCCGCCCAGAAGTCGCGCCCGAGCGCCTCGACCAGACGGCCGTGCATCTCGCTGATGTCGCGCGTGTCCTGGTCGTCGTCCTCGACACGGATCGACTCGTCCTCCGCGTCGGACGTGGTCCCCTCCAGACTGGCCACGTCGTGCGCGCCGACGATGAGGAAGGACGTACCGGGTTCGTCACTCTCCCTTGCCAGATGCAGGCTCGCCACAGTCTCCTCGTCCGCCCACCACGAACGCGCGACCATGGCACCAGGTGAATCGGGGTCGGGGCGCCCGAACCACGCGGGACCCGCGTACGGCTCTCCGCCCACCTCACGCCAAGGCAACTCCAGTCTGCCGATGACCCGTCGCTCGGTACGGCCCTCGTGCGGCACGGACAGGGTGGAGTTGATGAGAACGAGCCCGAGCGCGCTGGTGGCCCACAGTGTCGCCTTGCCCAGGCCGTACGAACCACCAGCGCTGGGACCGGACTTGAGACTCTCCAGCTGACGTCTGACCACGGCGGCGAACTTGCCGTCCGCGTAGTCGTCGCCGATGAGCCCGGAGGCGTTGTAGTCGTCGACCCGCAACAGGACCAGACGGCCCTTCTCGTACATGTCGCGCACCCCGGCGTCCACGACCCTGCCGACCTTCTGGTTGCCGGCGGCCTCCGAGACGGCGGAGTAGTGCGGGAAGAGGTCGTTCCAGAGGATCGCCTCACGGAAGGAGTCCAGCGCCTCACCGGTGAGCTCGTGCAGGGTGTAACGGACCCGGACCGGGCGACCGTTCTCCGTGAGGCGCTCGTCCAGACTGTTCTGGCAGGTCTCGCGGGCGAGGACCTGCACGTCGGCGTCAAAAGCGAAAGCCGCGGCGTTGCCCAGGTCACGACCACCGTCGTGGTAGCCCGGACGGTGGTACCAGGTCACCGGGAGGCCGGCCTGGGTGTCGGTGGTGCGGGTGTGAACCGTCCCCACGTCCGTGCCGAGCGCCTTGGCGATGTCCGTCATGACGGTAGGGCGAGGAGTCGACCGGCCCGTGATCCACGCGGACACGGCGGCCCGCGTCAGCTGGAGCTCGTCGGCCAGTTCGGCCTGTGTCTTCCCCGCGAGCTTGAGCTGTCGGGCCAGCCAAGGCCCGAACTCCTCGCCTGTCTCCACGCGTCACCCGCTCTTCCTCGGAGTCCTTGCAGATCGTGTGTTGTGGACCACGAGGCTAATTTGACACATCCGGAAGCGTCAACCAACAGTTGATCGACCCCACCCCGGGATCCCTTGAACTCGGTGTCCAAGTTGCTCCGAATTGTCAAACCTTGCCCCACGTGTGGCACTTCCACTACCGGAGACATCAAGTCCGGTTAATTACAACAGAGTTGGGGTTGCACCTTCGAGTGAACCTCGCTACCTTGATTGACGATGGAGATCCCATCTCGCTCACGAAACCCGAAATCGGGAAGGCTGGGCGGCCGGGGGAGAAGTGCACCCAAATTCAGCCCCGCGCCAGGAGGACGAGGCACACACCAAGTCGCCACTCCACCACCGCAGAAGCGTTTCGGCGAAAAGGCTGGCGACATCGGGCCGGTACCCGCTAGTGTCCTCAGCCAACAAGAATCCCAAAGCGGGATTATCCCATCGATGACATCCATTTTCACGGGGGGACGTGTACCGAATTCACCCCTGTGCAACCTGAATAGGGGTGCGCCATCCATGATTGAACAGGGATACAACGACTTCTTATTCTCATCTCGGGAAATGAGTTCGTTCGAACGGGGAATCGAAGCGGCCAAGACTACGGCCGAGGTGATGAAGATTCTCCAGGACCACGACCTGTCCGAGAAGGACTTCCCCGACGGCGGGATTCCCGGTCCGCCGCCGGACGGGTTCCCCACTACCTGAGAGCGAGGCAGCAAAAGAGCAGTTCACAGGCCCCACCGTTGCTCTTGGCAGGCCCCCCACCGCCTTCCGTCCACGAAGGCACTGCGACGCCGCTACACCGACCAGCACCACGTCAGGCACGCGCCGGCTTTCGACGAAGCCGGCGCGGCCGGCCCCATCGCTGAAAATTTCACTCGGACTTTCACGATTCAGGAGTGCAGAGCAGTGCCGTCTTCGTCATCTTCCGTAGTCCAAACCGTTCTCGAACAGTCCTCACGCGTTTTGCAGACTTACGCGGTGGACCCCGGCCTCGTGGCCGAGCACGCCAATGGCGAGCGTCGCATCACCCAGGGCGGATATGGCGACCGCCAGCTCTTCGAACTCGTCCAGAACGCGGCGGACGAAATGACCGACGAGTCGGGCGGGCGGATTTGTATCGTCCTCACGAACACCCATCTGTACTGCGCGAACGAGGGAAATCCTGTCACCCCGGAGGGTGCTGAGACGATTCTCCGTATGAGCATGTCGAAGAAGCGTGGAGGTCAGATCGGACGCTTCGGAGTAGGCGTTAAATCTGTCCTCGTAGTGACCGACGCACCTGAATTCTTCAGCAGCACCGGAAGTTTCGGGTTCGATCGCGCCTGGTCGTACGAGCAGATCAAGGCCATACCTGGGGTGACGGCGCGCTACGCCCCGGACTTCGACGCCCCCGTGCTGAGGATGGCCCGACCTCTCGACGCGCAGGCCGAGCGCGCCGCCGATCATGTGCTCCACGAGCTGCTGGACTGGGCAACCACCGTCGTTCGTCTTCCTCTGCTGCCCAGGGCCGGCGACCGGCTGGGCAGGGACATGCACGGCGGTCGCGCCAAGGAGCACGGCGAACCGCGTGAGGAATTCCCGGTGGGTTTCCAGCTGTTCTCCCCGCACGTCGCGAAGGTCGTGCTGGAGGACCGCCGGCCCCGACCCATGGCCCGTCGTACGCTGACCACCCGGCAGACCGGTGACCTGCGCACCGTGGTGGAGGAGCGGACCGGAAAGGCCGTCACCACCGACCGGTGGCGCGTGTTCAGCACCACCCACGAGCCCGGCCCGAATGCCCGGGCGGACGCCGGAGAGCTGCACGACCGGCTTCTGCTCGACCTCGCCTGGGGTGTCCCGGCACTGGACAAGGATCCGGAGAGCGGCCTGTACGTCAGCCCGCGGTCGCGCGGACGCGGTAGGTTCTGGTCCTTCTTCCCGACCAAGTACGAAATGTCGTTGAGCGGCATTCTCAACGGGGCCTGGAAGACCAACGAAGATCGGCAGAACCTGCTGGACTCCTCCCCCTTCAACCAAGAGATGATCAGGGTGTCGGCGAAGCTGGTGGTCGACTCCCTCCCGGCCCTGGCACCGACAGAGGACCCGGCCGCCTACCTGCCCCTGCTGCCCGGCCGCGTCAAGGAGGCGATCAGCTGGGCCGACGAGTACCTGACCAGAGAGGTCTGGGCCCGTACCGCGGACCGCCCTTCCCTGCCCGACCAGGACGGCGTACTGCGCGTCCCCACGCACCTGCGGATCCACCCGCGTCTCGACAGGGATCCCAGGAAACTGTCCGGTTGGCTGCGGATGTGGAACGAGTGTCCCGGACGCCCCTCGAACTGGCTGCACCCGAGCGCGGAGGCGGACGCCCTGCGTTCCGGCAAGGTCGAGCACATCATCGTCGCGGCCGGACACGAACGGACAGGTGTCCGTGAGTGGCTGGAAGCCCTGGTCGAAAGCGAGTCCCCCGAGGCATCCGCGGTCGCCGTGCGGATCCTCGCGGACATGATCGAGGCCCGTTCCCCCTATGCCGCGGAGGCCCGCAAGGCCCACATCGTGCTCACCGAGGAACACGGCCTGGTCGCCCCCGTGCACGGCAAGGTGTTCCGCCGGGCCGACCAGGGAGGACTGCGCGAGGCCCTGGTGTACGTGGTCGACGAGCTTGCCCAGGATCCGTCGCTCGCTCATGCCCTCAACACCCTGGGCATCCGGGAGGCCGACGTCGAAGGCAGGTTCGTCAGCGTCCTCGACCAGGGCTTCGGCCACTACAGTGACTCGGACTGGGAGCGATTCTGGGAACTGTTCCGCCAGGCGGGAGTCCGTCGGCTGGCCCACAAAGTCCTGGAGCGGGTGCCCACTCCGCGCTCGACGATCCGGGTACGGACCGCCGACGGCCGGTTCAGGGCGGTCGAGGACTGCATGCTGCCGGGCGTCGTCGTCGACGCGAAGCGCGACCCGAGCATCGCCGTCGACATGGCGTTCCACTCCGACGACACCTCGTTCTTCTTCCAAGTCGGCCTGCAGGAGCGCCCGTCCGGCGGGATTCAGCCCCAGGTGGGCGAGGCATGGTTCGAGGAGTACCGCGAGGCCGTCCACGCCGCCTACCTGCGGGGCCTCGACAGTCGTGCTCCCCGCCCCGGTCTCAACCGGATGAAGGTCGAGGGCGCCGCCATCGGTGGCCCGCTCCACCTCTTCCGAGCCCTCTCCGAGGAATCACGCGCCGCCTTCCTGAAGGTGTTGCCCGATGACGCCGTAGTGGACAACTGGACGCTTCAGATCGGCGCGCAGACCAGCACCCGTCAGGCGGCGGTCTCGCCGATCCGGTGGATGCTGACGAGGTTCGGCACGGTAGCTACCTCTCAGGGGATCAAGCCGTTGACGGAGGCCGTCGGCCCTCAGCTCGCCGGGTACCGGGACGTGCTGCCGGTCGCTGACATCTCTCCCGAGAAGGCTCGCAGGCTACGGCTTCCGACCACCGTCGACGAGGTTCCCGCGGACCGCTGGGACGCGCTTCTCGACGAGATCACTCGCAGCGAGGACGACTCCTTCGTCGGCGCCACCTACGTGATGCTGACCCGCTTCGGCGCGGACTTCCCCGAGGACTCCCTGACTCGTTGCCGGGTCGGCGGCGTCTGGAGCACCCGTCCCGACGACGAGATCACGATCGCGGTCGGACCCGCTCAGTACAAGGCGCTCCGGGCGGAGCAGCTCCCGGCGCTCCTCGTGCCGACCGCCGAGGACGCCGAGCTGATGATCGAGAGGTGGGGGATGCTCCGCTTCGCCGACGTGATCAGTCGAGAGACCCGTGAAGTGACGCAGGGTGACCCCGTCCCTCTGGTCGAGCTGTTCCCTGCCCTGCGCCAGCGCCTGAACAGCGGGCACCGGAACCACATGGTGCAACGGTGCAGCGAACTGGAGGAGGTCACTCGTACGCCCAACGGCACGCACGCCTCACCCCTGGACGCCGTGCGCCAGGACGGCACAGTCAAGGTTCGCGTGCCACTGGAGCCCGAGCCGATGCTGCGTCTCATCGACCGCGAACTCGGTCTCGGTCTCGGCGCCGCCGGTTGCCGCGCCGTCCTGGAGCATCAGGATCGTATGGCTCGCGACATCGAGCTGAAGGCGGCCCAGAAGGCGGTGCGAGAGGCCACGGACGTGGTGGCCAAGATCGAACTGCTGATCGGTGCCGACGCGCTCCGGGCCGGCCTTCCCGAGGGTTTGATGGAGGCCGAGTTGCAGGCGGCCGAGGGCGCGGAACCGTCCGGGCGCCGAATCGCCCAGATGGCCTTCAACGCGCACGGCGACGGAGTGCTCCAACAGCACGCCCGGGACATCCAGGCCCGATTCCCCAACGCGCCGGTCGGCTACGGAGGTTCGTCGGCAGCCATCGCGTTCGTATCGGAGCTGAAGCTGCCTGTGTCGTTCGCCGGATCGAGGACTCCGTCCCCGCCTCCGTTCGAAACCGTGGAGGGCCCTCGGGACTTCCCTCGCCTCCACGATTACCAGGAGGACCTGGTACGGAACATCTCCACGATGCTCGACCGGCTGGCACCGCAGCGCGGGATGCTGTCCCTGCCGACCGGCGCCGGCAAGACCCGGGTCACCGCCGAGGCCGTGATCCGATGGGTGAAGCGCGTGGGCGACCTCAGGGGTCCCCTGCTGTGGATAGCGCAGACCGAAGAGCTGTGCGAGCAGGCCGTCCAAAGCTGGAAGTTCGTCTGGAACAAGGTGGGCGCCGAGCGCCCGCTCACCATCAGTCGGCTCTGGAGCACCAACGAGGTCGGCGATGTAACCGACCACCCGCACCTGGTCGTCGCCACCGACGCCAAGCTGGAACGGTGCCTGGGCACGGATCAGTACGCCTGGCTGCGTCAGGCCGCACTGGTGATCGTGGACGAGGCGCACACCGCCATCTCCAAGAGGTACACCGAGATCCTGGGCCAGTTGGGACTCACCCAGTACGAGACCGGCCGGCATCTGCTCGGTCTGACCGCCACCCCGTTCCGGAACAAGAACGAGGAGGAGACCCGCCGCTTGGTCAGCCGCTTCGGCAACCGGCGACTCGACGAAGGAGTCTTCCCGTCGGGCGACCCGTACCGCGACCTCCAGGACTGGGGCATGCTCGCCCAAGTCGAGCACCGAACACTCGAGGGCGGCCGGATCGAACTCACCCGGGACGAGAAGACGCACGCCGACCGCATGGCCGTGCTCTCCCGCTCCGCCGAGCAGCGGCTCGCCGACGACCACGCCCGCAGTCGCCGCATCGTGGACTCAGTGGCCGAGCTGCCGGACGGCTGGCCGACGCTGCTCTTCGCCACCTCCGTCGATCACGCCAAGTACCTGGCGGCCTTGCTCAACGACCGGGGTGTCCTGTCCGCCGCGGTGGACTCGACGACCAGTACACAGGACCGGCGTGCTCGCATCGAGAACTTTCGAAGCGGACGTATCCGAGTCCTCACCAACTACGGTGTGCTCACCCAGGGCTTCGACGCGCCGGCGACGCGTGTCGTGGTCGTGGCCCGGCCGGTCTACAGCACCAACGTCTACCAGCAGATGATCGGTCGCGGACTGCGCGGACCGCTGAACGGCGGCAAGGACAGCTGCCTGATCCTCAACGTCAGCGACAACATCGCCAACTTCGACACCGACCTCGCCTTCACCGAGTTCGAGCACCTCTGGAGCCGGAAGTGACCGACGCCTACCTGGACAGCCCTCCGCTCACCGACGAGCAACGGACCGTGGTCGAGCAGCCCTGGGACGCCCGCGTCCTGGTCACCGCGGGCGCCGGAGCGGGAAAGACCCACACCCTGGTGCGCCGGCTCGACGCGTTGTGCGGTCACGAGGACCCGGACCAGGCCCTGGAAGCGGCCGAGATCCTGATGCTGACCTTCTCCCGGGCAGCCGCCCGGGAACTGCGCGAACGGATCTCCCGGCACGGGGAACAAGCCCACCGGGTTCGTGCCCGCACCTTCGACGCGTGGGCCTACGAGGTTCTCCTCCAGGCGCAACCGGACGGCGAATGGGGAACGGTCGGCTTCGACGAGCGGATCGCCGCCGCGACCCGCGCGATCGAGAAGGGCGCGCTGGAGGTCGGCGACGCGGTCCCGCCGACGCACGTCGTGATCGACGAGGTGCAGGACTTGTTGGGAAGCCGCCGCGAACTGGTCGAGACGCTTCTCGACCGGTACCAGGACAGTTGCGGCTTCACCGTCGTCGGAGACGCGGCCCAGTCCGTGTACGGCTTTCAGATCCACGACCTGAACGAGCGTGCCGACGAGACCGGCCGCTTCTTCGACTGGCTGCGCGGCTCCTACCCCGACGACCTGATGGAGCTACGCCTCACCCGGAACTTCCGCGCCACCACTGCCGAGGCCCGGGTCGCGCTGACGCACGGACCCCTTCTCCAGCAGGTCACCGATGCGGACGAGGCAGGCAGGCTCTACGACGAACTGCGCGACCTCCTGCTGGATCCGGCAAACGGCATGGGGGGCCTCGACGACGAGTTCACCCTGGAGGGCCTGCGGGACCTCTCGGACACCTGCGCCGTCCTCACCCGTGACAACCAGCAGGCCCTCGTCGTCTCCGGCCTGCTGCACGCGCACGGCATCGACCACCTGCTGCGGCGCCCGCTGGAGGAACGTCCGGTGCCGTACTGGGTGGCCGAGCTGCTGCGCCGCACGGAGGCGACCGGCCTCACCGAGGACCGGTTCCGCACCCTCCTCTCGGAGATCCCACTCCCGTACGAACCGAACGCGGCCGCCTTGTGGACGGTGCTGCGTCGGGTCGCGCGCGGAGCGGGCCGCGGGGTGCTCGATCTGGACCGACTACGTCGCGCGATCGCCGACGGCAGGTTTCCCGACGAGGCGGCTGACCCCGAGGCCAGCCGTGTCGTCCTCTCGACGGTGCACCGGGCCAAAGGCCTGGAGTTCGACCGGGTGATCGTCCTGGCGCCGCCGACCGTCGCCGAGCTCCACAAGCGGTACCGGGACGAGTTGGACCTTCCCGCCGAAGCTCGCGCCCTGTACGTGGCGATGACGCGTGCCCGCCAGGACCTGTACCACGTGGCGCCTCCCGAACTGCCGCACTTCAGACGGGCGGGGGGACGACGGAACGGACGTCGCTACCTCGGGTCGTGGCGGTCGTACGACAGGTACGGGATCGTCGCGGAGTCCGGCGACGTGTGCCGGGACAACCCGCCCAGTCATGAGACCGACGCCGTCACCACCCAGGCGTATCTGCTGGAACAGGTGCGTCCCGGTCAGGCGGTACTGCTGCGCAAGCGCCACGACGTGCCGATGAGCGAGGTCGAGAGCCCGCCGTACGCACTGATGCACGACGGCAGGGAGATCGGGGAGGCTTCGCGGCGTTTCCGCGAGGATCTCTTCCAGGTGCAGAAGGTGAACCGCACCTGGGTCCCTTGGTGGCCCGACGAGATCCATGACCTGCGGATCGACACCCTGGAGACCGTGACCGGCAGCACCGCCGCCGGCGCGAACGCCGGACTCGGTGAACGAGGCGTGTGGATCGCGCCGCGGATAACCGGCATCGGCCGGTTCAGGAGAGCCGACGATCACGAGGAGCAGCACGCATGACACAGGTGGCAGGCCCGCACGCCGAGCACTACCGGGTCCGGGACGAGGAACTCCTGGTGGGGCTCCGCCGTGAACTCCTGGGCCCCGCCGAGAACGCCGAGCCGGACGATCGAGGCGAGGTCCTCTCCCAGGACGCGCCCATCGACCGCTACCTGACGGGCGTCCTGTATCCCCGCGCCGCGGACAGCACGGCGCGGGAACGGAAGGACGAGGACGCCGCCGAGCAGGAAGGCCTCGACGCCGCCCCTGTGCTCGCCCGCGAGGACGTCGAGGAGTCCGGCACCGCGCAGGAGGTCGGCGCCGCGGGTGACAGACGACCTTCGTCGATGGGTCTGACCTTCGCGGTCCGCCCGACCATAAGCAGTTCGATCGTGGTCTCCGCCCGCGCGGCCGTCTACGAGCCCACCGACGCCGAGGGCAGGCCTGTCCCGGCCCGCCGCGCCGAGGCCCGTACCACCGCCGACCAGCGGGAGCAGTGGCGCCGCAAGGAACTCGCCCTCCCCGAGCAGCACATCGACATCACCCTTCCGGATCCGAGGAAGACGATCACGCTCACGCCGGAAGCCGCGTTGCACGTCAATGTCCGACGCCACGATCGGACCACCGACACGGTCACGGTCACGGTCACCCTGATCAATACCCAGAAGGTCGGTGAGCGGGATCTCCAGGACGCCTTCTCCCTGTTCCAGTGCGGTCTGACGGTCCGGGCCGTCGACGGCTCCACCGCGTTCGTCGAGCGTCCGGCCCCCGCCGCCGCTCACGACGGGGAGATCGCCACAAGTCGGTTGCTGCACCGCCATGCCCCGACCTTCGCGGTCGGCCACGGCTGCGCCGCCGAGTGGGACTGGACTCCGCAGCCGATCGGTATGACCGAAGCCGAGCAACCCGCCGTCCCCGAGGTGCGAAGCCAGTGCGTGCCCACGGTGGAGGTGCTGCTGACCGACTCCAACCCGGAGATCGACAGTTCGGCACTGTCGATGCTGGGCCTGGCCGAGCGGTCCGACCGCGAGGTCCTGGCCGCTCTGGAAGGGCTGGCCGCAGGGTACGAACAATGGATCGACCGCAAGTCGACCGAGGCGGACGCTCTGGCGGGTACCGTCCACGAGAAGCCCGCACGACAGCAGGTGAGCGCCTGCCGCGAGGCACTCGACCGTGTCCGTGAGGGCATCGAGCTGCTGCGGACCAAGCCCGATGTCATGCGTGCCTTCCGCCTGGCGAACCGGGCGATGGCGGACCAGCGCGCCCGCAGCAAGTGGGTCAAGGACGGACGCGTCGGCGCTCCCGCCCCGGCAGCCGGACGCTGGCGTCCCTTCCAGATCGCGTTCCTGCTGCTCTGTCTGGCCGGCATCGACGACCGAGCGCACCAGGATCGGCAGGTGTCCGACCTGCTGTGGTTCCCCACCGGTGGTGGCAAGACCGAGGCCTACCTCGGGCTGATCGCCTTGACGTCGTTCCTGCGTCGCATCCGCAGGGGTGCGGACGGTGGTGGGGTCACCGTCCTCATGCGTTACACGCTGAGGCTGCTCACCCTGCAGCAGTTCGAGCGGGCGGCGATCCTGCTCTGTGCCATGGAGAACATTCGACGCCGGACGCCCGATCTGGGCCAGGAGGAGTTCTCCGTGGGCATGTGGGTGGGGCGTTCTGCCACTCCCAACACGCTGGCCTCGGCCGGCCAGAGGCTCGAGGAACTGCGGAGGAACCTCGACAAGCGTCTCGCCACCGAGAATCCCGTCCAGTTGCACGCCTGCCCCTGGTGCGGAACACGTCTTGACGCCCGGAACTACGAGGTCGACGAGGACGTCAAGCGGATGCACGTCCGATGCACCGGCGCGGACTGCGACTTCACCGACGGTCTGCCCGTTCACCTGATCGACGAGGCGGTGTACGACGCCCGACCGACGCTCGTGATCGCCACCGTCGACAAGTTCGCCTCGATGCCATGGCGTCCCGCCACCTCCGCGCTCTTCAACCGCGACGACGATCCGGACGGCGGCACCCCACCCCCGGAGCTGATCGTCCAGGACGAGCTTCACCTCATCTCCGGCCCGTTGGGCACCCTCACCGGCCTGTACGAGACCGCCGTCGACGCCCTCTCCGACCGGCCGAAGGTGATCGCCTCGACTGCGACCATCCGTCGCGCCGCTGACCAGGGACTCCACCTTTTCGCCCGAGAGGTACGGCAGTTCCCGCCCGCCGGCCTGGACGCCCGCGACTCGTGGTTCGCCGTGGAGACTCCACGCGAGGAGAAGGCGAGCCGGCGCTACGTCGGCCTGCTGGCCCCCGGCACCAGCCAGTCCACCCTGCTGATCCGTACGTACGCCACTTTGCTGCACCGGGCCCAGCAGGCGAAGACCGACGACGACGTGCGTGACGCGTACTGGAGTCTCGTCGGCTACTTCAACAGCCTCAGGCTGCTGTCCGCGGCCGAACTCCAGGTCCATGACGACGTGGTGGCCTATCTGGAGCTGCTCGCCGAGCGCGAGGGGGTGAACGTCCGTTCCGTCGCCAACTACTCGGAGCTGACCAGCCGTATCGACGCCAGCGAGATCCCCACCCGCCTCAAGGGCATCGAGAAGCGACTGCCCGACGAGGACACCGTGGACGTCCTCCTGGCCACCAACATGATCGCCGTCGGTGTGGACGTGGACCGCCTCGGTCTCATGGCCGTGATGGGCCAGCCCCAGACAACCGCCGAGTACATCCAGGCGACCAGCCGCGTCGGTCGCGCGCACCCAGGTCTGGTCACGGTCCTGCTCAACTCGACCCGGTCCCGGGACCGCTCTCATTACGAGAGCTTCCAGCATTTCCACTCGGCCTTGTATCGCGAGGTCGAGTCCACCTCCGTCACCCCGTTCTCCGCCCGTGCCCGTGACCGGGGCCTCCACGCGGTGATCGTCGCCCTCGCCCGGATCATGATCCCAGCCGCCCGCCCCAACGAGGGCGCCGGCCAGGTCGAGTCCTATGAGGACGTGCTCCGGGGTCGTATCAAGTCGATCCTCCTCAAACGCGTGGAGGCGGTCACCCCTGAGGAGTCCGGCGCGGTTTCCCGGGCCTTCGACGAGTTCGTCGAGTGGTGGTGCGAGGAGGCGGACATCCACAGCGGACTGCTGTTCGAACCTCAGCGGGGCCGTCGTACCCCTTCGCTCCTGAAGGCGTACGACGACGAGTCGGAGGACGCGGACGCATGGTCCACGTTGTGGAGCCTGCGCGACGTCGACGCCGAATCCGCCCTGTTCCTGGAGGGAACCCGATGACCCCGCCTCCCGCTCGCCGTCGCCGGACCGGCGCGAACGGCGCCGCACCCGTCCACAACTTTCCGCGGCGTGGCGCGGTCCGTCGTGCCCAGGCGATCACCACGTACGGCGTCGGTTCCCTCATCGCCGTGGATCACGAGTCGTTCATCGTCTCGGGGCTCGACGAGGCCGAGCAGAGCTGGAGCGGTGACGAGTCCCCGCGGATCCACGAACGGCGCTTGGCCCGGCTGCTCGGCGTCGACTGCTTCCAGCTCCCTCCCGCGTCCGACGACTCCAGCAAGGACGGTCTCCGGGTCCGACGGTTCCCCTTGATGCACTCCTGCCCGGAGTGCAACGACCTGCAGCGGCACCGCGACTTCAACCCGCCGGCCGGCAGAAGCGTCTGTGGCACGTGTGAGGTCGACCTGGTCCCCTCGCGTTTCGTCGTCGCGTGCGAGGCCGGACACCTCGGCGAGTTTCCGTACTGGCAGTGGGTGCACCGCTCCAAGGAGCGTGGCGCCTCGCCGACCGCGCAGTGCGGGGGAAAGCTCAGGCTGCGCACGTCCGGGCGCACTTCCTCGCTCCGCTCCATCCTGGTCTCCTGTACCTGCGGGCAGGCTCCCGAGGTCTCGATGGAGGGCTCCTTCCGCAGGAACGCGCTCAAGGACCTGGGCCTCAAGTGCCGGGGCACCCGTCCATGGCTGGGTGCGTCCGCCCCCGCTCAGGAGTGCGGACTCCCTCTGCGCACGTTGCAACGCGGTTCCTCGGCGGTATGGCAGCCGGTACTGAAGTCGGCGCTCTCCATTCCGCCGTGGAGCGACGGCCGCTCGGATCCACTCGCCGAACACTGGGACGCGCTGCGTGAGTACGACGAGCGCGATCATGTCGAGATCTACCTCAAAGGTGTCTTCAAGGGAAAGTGTCCCGTACCTGTGGACGAGGTGATGGCACTGCTCGACGCGGAGCGCGAAGAAGATCCCGACGGCGAGTCGGCCCCCACCTTCGACCACCGCTACCGTGCCCTGCGCAACAAGGAGTACGAGCGTCTCCGCGCGGGCAACGACGAGAGCGAACACACGCGCGACGAGCAGTTCGTCTGCGAGACCCCGCTGGGCGACCAGGGTGTGCTCGATCCGCTCGGCGTCACCGGCCCGATGCTGGTCAAGAAGCTCCGCGAGGTTCGCGCCCTGAAGGCGTTCACCCGGCTCGTCGATGCCGAATCGACGACCGACTCCAAGGAGATGCCGCTGTCCGAGCACCCCCTGCGCTGGCTCCCGGCCATGGAGGTGCGGGGCGAGGGAGTCTTCCTGCGCCTGGACGAGAGCCGGCTGGACGCCTGGGAGAAGGCACCGGCGGTGACGGCCCGGATCGAACGGATGCGCAGCGCCCACCAGCGGCTGCTGGAGCAGCGAGCCGACGACCCGAACCACGTCGTCGCCTCCCCCGCCACGCCACGCATGGTGCTGCTGCACACCCTGGCCCATGTCCTGATCAACGAATGGAGCCTGGAAGCGGGCTACCCGGCTGCATCCCTGCGCGAGCGCCTCTACGCGGCCGACGACATGGCCGGGGTGCTCGTCTACACGGCGACGAGCGATTCCGCGGGCAGTCTGGGTGGTCTGGTCACTCAGGGTGAGCCGCAGACTCTTGCCCGTACGGCGCGTTCGGCCGTCCGCCGTGCCGAGTGGTGCTCCTCGGACCCGCTCTGCATGGAGACCGAGGCGTCCGGAGCCGGCGGAATCAACCTGGCGGCCTGCCACGCCTGCGTGATGCTCCCGGAGACGAGCTGCGAGCACAACAACATCCTGTTGGACCGCGCACTCCTCGTCGGGACCCCGGACGAACCCCACGTGGGTTTCTTCGCGAACATACTGAGTCGCTAGCGACTCGCCGTGTGTGTCGGACCGCCTCGCAGAGCGCGTCTCTGCGAAGCGGCCCGACTCGAACCCGGCGCGGCTAGGTGCCGATCTCCGCCTCGAAACGCGTCTGCGCCCGGTCCAGAAGCTCATCCGCGTCGTGGCCCTGTGCCCGGAGCCAGTGGAGCACGCCGGCGATGACGTCGACCGCTGCGTCCTCGACCAAGGCCGTACCGAGCGGACGCGAAGCACCGCTCACCGGACCGGCCGGCGCCTGCATGCCGTGGGACAGAGTGCGATCGGTCGGTTGGGTCGCCAACTCGCACCACGTCACTTTCCGATCAAAGTGAAGATCGACACCCCAACGATCGGCGGTCGCTGCGACCAGCGCCATACCGCGTCCATTTTCACAGTCGGTCCCGGCCTGCATCAGCGTCGGCAGGGCCCGGCAGCCGGGATCGTGGACCTCGATGCGCAAGTACGTGTCGTTCATCGAGACCGCCAGCGTGGCGGGAGTGCCACGGCCGACGTGGGTGATGACGTTCGCCACGAGCTCGCTGACGCAGAGTTGCGCTTCGTCCGCGACCTCGTGAAGCCCCCAGATCCCCATGTGCAGCTTCATGATGCGCCGCAGTGCCGCCACCTCCTCGGGCTCGGCCGTGAACGCCAGATCCCACGGCTTCCGCCGCAGACACGCAGTGTTGAGCACGAAAGGTCGACCCCTCTCATCACTTGCTTGCCACGCCGGTGACACGACGTAGCGTCACGGATGCCCACCGTGAGCGGCATCGACGGCCAGCATGCGGCCTGCCCATCCCGTCGTGCAATGTGCACGACGGGATTCCCGCGTACGAGTGATTGGCAAGCCCAGCCCTTGGCGCGAGACTGAACGTCCGCTACCAGAAGGGTGCTTGTGATGGCAGGCTCTCCGACGGCACGCCGTCGCCGTCTTTCGATCGAGCTGAAGAAGCTCCGCGAGACGAGTGCCCTCACCTGCGCTCAGGTCGGCCAGGCCCTGGACTGGAGCGGCTCCAAGGTCAATCGCATGGAGACGGGGAGCGGTCGCGTCCAACCATCGGACATCGATGCTCTGTGTCGGTTCTACGGAACCACCGACGAACTGCGCGACTTCCTCAAGTCACTCGCGCGTCAGGCCAAGACACGCGGCTGGTGGCAGGTGCACGGTGCCGGCGTTCCCGAGTGGTTCAACATCTACATCGGTCTGGAGCAGGACGCATCCACGATCCGCCAGTACCAGTGCGAGGTGGTTCCCGGTCTGATGCAGGTCGGACCGTACGCTCGCGAACTCCACGCGACCGGGGCGCACATGTCCTCTCAGGACATCGACAAGGCAGTACGTGTGCGCCTGGAACGCCAGGTCATGCTCACGCGACCGGACGCTCCCGAGGCGTGGTTCATCGTGAACGAGGCCGTCGTACGCAACGTCATCGGAGATCGTTCCCTGATGCGTGACCAGCTTGAACGGGTCCTGGACGCGGCGGAATTGCCGAAGGTCACTCTGCAGGTGCTTCCCTTCGATTCGGGCACCTACCCCACCACCGGTTCCTTCACCATGCTCGGCTTTCCGGCCCAGGAGGACCTCGACCTGGTGTATCGCGACGGAATCACCGACGCGGTCTACCTGGAGGGCGAGCATCATGTTCGGGAGTACGCCAGGGCGTTCGACGGCTTGCGTGCCGCAGCTCTGAGTCCTCAGCGTTCCGCCCGGCTGATCAAGTCCGTTCTGAAGGAATACGCCGAATGAGCAGGGAAGAGTCGCTCGACGAAGGCCGTCCGGTGTGGTTCCGGTCGTCGTACAGCAACGGCGCGGGCGGCGAGTGCGTGGAGTGCGCGCTGACCGATGAAGACACCCTTGTGCGCGATTCCAAGAAGGTTCAGGGTCCCGCCGTAAGGATGACAAGAGCAACCTGGATCGGGTTCGTGCAGGCGCTGAAGAGCGGGAGCATCCTGCCGGGGTGAACACCGCCGCCGGCGTTCACGATTGCCCTCGGCGGGGACAGGCAACCGGGTGTCAGGACGGACCGCCGCAGTTCGCGTCAGAGCCCCGGTGCGAGCACCGTCAGCCGCAGTAGCGCGGCGATGGCCAGCGTCACGGGGACGGCGTACCACCACTTACGCAGCCACTTGGCCTGGACGAAAGCCCACGTCAACAGGGCCAGGAATGCGGAGAAGGCGACGCCGACACCAGCCGCGACGCCGGAGTTGGTGACCGCCTGCCTGTCCCAAGGGCCGTCGGGTTCGACCATGTAGGCCGTGAGCACGACATAGCCTGTTACCAGGGTGCCCAGGGCGAGAACGCCTGCGCATACGGCGGCCCCGACCGGTCCGGAGGACTTCGGCTGCTGGTTCTCACGCACATCGGTCACGGACCTGGAGCTCACCTCAGCGCCTCCCTCGCGTCGTCCATGCGCCGGTCAAAGCCCCTTCCGTACGCCTGGGCATCGTCACCTTCGTAGTAGGGGCCGCCGTTGTAGCGGGCTGCCAGTTCATCTGCGCTCGCGTCATCCGCTCCGGCGGTACGTCGGCGAAGCCGCTCTCGGCCTTCGGCTGGGCGGCCTCGGACGGGGATGGGAAGCAGCGGTCTACGCCGTGATCACCGGTACGGTCAGGGCTACATCGAGGGCCGAGCCCAGGCCGTGCCGCCCGGCCCGCGCTGTCGGCGCCCGGCTCCTGTCCCGGCGCGGTCAGCGCCGGAGTGCCTCCGACGCGTGACCGACCTCGCGTGTGGCGGTTACTCCGGACATGCAGGCATCCCCTTCGCGTAGACCGGCTGCCGTAGGCGCCGTCATGTCGCTCCTCCTTCTCCTCGTCACGGTCCTCAACGGACCCCCAGCCACCGCCGGCGGTCACACGCCGCCCGCGGCGGACCCGGACGCGATCCGTGAATGGAACACGATCGCCACCGACACCATCAGCGCCCACCTCGGCGCCACCCGCCCCTCGGGCCAGGTGGTCATCTGGCACGGGTTCGTCTCGGCCGCCGTCTACAACGCGGTGGTGGGCATCCAGGGTGACTACGCCCCGTACAAGTGGCGGGTGCGCGGTCCCTCCACCGCTTCGCCCGAGGCGGCCGCCGTGGCCGCCGCCCACCGCGTGCTGGTCACCTACTTCCCCGCCTCCCAGGCGCCGCTCGACGCCGCCTACGCCGGATCCCTCGCCAGGATCCCCGAGGGCAGCGCGAAGACGCGGGGCGTGGCCTTCGGGGAGCGGGCTGCCGAGCACCTCATCGACCTGCGTGAAGGGGACGGCCGGGACGCACCGGTGCAGTTCACCGCCCCGCCCGCGCCCGGCGTCTGGCGACCCACCCCACCCGGTCACCAGCCCTTCATCGACCCCTGGCTGGGCGGAATGCGCCCGATGCTGCTCGACTCCCCGGCCCAGTTCCGTCCTGGAGGCCCGCCCGCGCTGTCCTCGGCCCGCTATGCCCGGGACGTGAACGAGGTGAAGGTCATGGGGGCGAGGACCGGGTCGTCCCGCACCGCCCTGCAGACCGAGACGGCCCTGTTCTTCGGGGGCAACCTGGCGGTGCAGGTCCAGGCGGCGCTCCGGGACCACACGGCCCGGCACCGTCTGGGCATCGCCGAGACGGCACGGCTGTTCGCCGCGGCGAACACCTCGGCCACCGACGCCGTCGTCGCCGCGTGGGACGCGAAACTCCACTACGGACTCTGGCGCCCGATCACCGCGATCCACCTGGCCGACACCGACGGCAACCCCGCGACCACGGCCGATCCGCAGTGGCAGCCGCTGCTGGTCACTCCACCTCACCCCGACTACGTCAGCGGCCATGCGGCGGTCGCCGGCGCCGTGACCCAGACCCTGAGCGGACTGCTCGGCACCACGCGCCTCGACCTCACCTTCTTCTCCGAGGCCACCGGCACCACACGGCACTACGCATACGCCGACCGGATCAACGAGGACATGATCGACGCCCGCGTCTGGGCCGGGATCCACTTCCGCTCCGCGGATGTGGCCGGGTGCCGGGCCGGCAGCCGCATCGGCGTCTGGGCGGTCACCCACTACTTCCGACCGTTGGGTTCTTCGGACGCCCAGGGGGCGCCGACGGCACGCTCCACCTGCCCGCAGGGCGATTCGCGCTGATGCACTGACACCTTCCGAGCCGAATCCGGCCCGGAACCGGGTCGGAACCGGGCCGGATCCCAGCCGGTTCCCGGCCCGGACCGTCGGCGGGTACGCGCCGAGGTGCGCACCCGCCGACGGGAGGTCGTCGACCGACGGCCGCACCGGTCGGGTACCGGTCCCGGACCCCCTGGGCGTCAGTCGAACCCCTCACGACGCCGATCTGAACGCCCGCCGGTACCCCTGCGGGCTGGTCCCGACGACCTTCCGGAAGCGTTCCCGGAACGCCGTGGGCGAGCCGAAGCCGGCCTGTGCCGCGATGCGTTCGACCGGGTAGGACGTCGTCTCCAGCAGGTACTGCGCCCGCCGTACCCGCGCCCGGTGCAGCCACTGCAACGGCGTCGTCCCCGACTGCTCCCGGAACCGCCGGTTGAGGGTGCGTGTGCTCATCCCGGCCCGCGCGGCGATGTCGTCCAGCGTCAGGTCGCGGTCGCAGTTGTCCTCCAGCCAGGCGAGCAGGGGTTCCAGCGTCGCGCCCGCCGGGGCGGGCGGCACGTCGTGCACGATGAACTGGGCCTGTCCGCCCTCCCGTTCCAGCGGCATCACCGACATCCGGGCGGTGTGCGCGGCGACGGCCGAGCCGTGGTCCTTGCGGACCATGTGCAGGCACATGTCCATCGCCGCGGCAGCGCCCGCCGACGTCAGGAACTGACCGTTGTCGACGTAGAGGACGTTCGGGTCGACCGTCACCTTCGGGTGGCGCCGCGCGAGTTCCTGGGCCGCGAACCAGTGCGTCGTGGCGCGCATGCCGTCCAGCAGGCCCGTCGCCGCGAAGAGGAACGCCCCGACGCACACCGAGGCGATCCGCGTGCCGTTCGCCGCCGCCGCGCACAGTGCCTCGGTGACCGCGGGCGGCAGCGTCTCCGGCGGGTCCTCGACCCCGGGCAGGATGATCGTGTCGGCCTCCGCCAGCGCCTCCAGGCCGTACGGCGCCCGCACGGTGAAGGCCCCCGCGTTCACCTCCTCCCGCTCGGCGCAGACCCGCACCCGGTAGGCCTCGCGGCCGTCCGGCAGCCGGGCCCAGCCGAAGGCGTCGATCGGGGCGGAGAGGTCGAAGGGGATGACGCCGTCCAGCGCCAGTACGGCCACGGTGTGCATGGCGGGATCGTAGGTGTACGACGGGCTTTCGCCAACCCGCACAAGCGCGGAGGAAGGACCGTCCCCCCTTATTAGAACGCTGGCGAGAATCCGTCGAAGCCTGGCACTCTCGCCACTTCTCCGTGATCCATCGGCCCCCTAGCGTCGACGCCCGTGACCAAGTTCCTTCTCGCCGTCCACGTCCTCGCCGCGATCGTCGCCATCGGGCCCGTCACGGTCGCCGCGAGCATGTTCCCGCCCGCCGCGCGCCTGGCCATGGCCGCGTCCGACGACCCGAAGGCCACCGAGACCGTTCACCTGCTGCACCGCATCTGCCGGGTGTACGCCGGCGTCGGTGTCGTCGTACCCGTGTTCGGGCTCGCCACGGCGAGTGCCATGGGGGTGCTCGGCGACGCCTGGCTGATCGTGTCGATCGTGCTGACCACCGTGGCCGCGGTCGTGCTCGTCGGCCTGGTGCTGCCCCGGCAGGGCGCGCTCGTGGAGGGCGGTGGGACGCGGCAGGCGACCGTACGACTGGCCATGTTCACCGGGATCTTCAACCTGCTGTGGGCGGTGGTGACGGTGCTGATGATCGTCCGGCCGGGGTCGACGACCGGCGCCTGAGCCCCGTCCCGGCCGGATGCGTGTCACATCGCGGCCTCGGACGCGGATCCGGCCGTCAGGCCGTCGCGCCGGGCGCCTTGGTCCCCGAGGGGCCCGGGGCGTCGGTCACCGACAGCGGCGTGGCGATGTCCTCCAGGGACCGCCGCTCCGCCCGTACCGCGAGGAAGACCGCCACCAGTCCCGCCGCGCACATCAGGCCCGCGCCGATCCGGAAGGCGAGCGCGGTGTCGGCGACGACGCCGGACTCGGTCAGGTCGGCGAAGATCAGCGGGCCGCTGATGCCGCCCGCCGCGGTGCCGAGGGCGTAGAAGAAGGCGATGGCCATGGCCCGGGTCTCCATGGGGAAGATCTCCGAGACGGTGAGGTAGGCGCTGGAAGCGCCCGCCGAGGCGAAGAACAGCACCACGCACCAGCAGGCCGTCATCGTCGTCGCCGTCAGGGAGCCCCGGTCGAAGAGCCAGGCCGTGACGAACAGCAGCAGGCCGGAGAGGATGTACGTCGAGGAGATCATCACCCGGCGGCCGACGGTGTCGAAGAGCTTGCCGAGCAGCAGCGGGCCGAGGAAGTTGCCCGCCGCGATGACGGCGAAGTAGTAGCCGGTGCTGCCGGTCGGCACGTCGAAGAACGTGCTGAGGATGGTGCCGAAGCCGAAGGTGATGGCGTTGTAGAGGAACGCCTGGCCGATGAAGAGGGAGAGTCCGAGCGTCGCGCGGCGCGGGTAGCGGCCGAAGACCGTCCTGGCGATCAGGCCGAAGCCGATGCTCTTGCGCACCTGGATGGTGATCGCGCCGGCGGGGGGCGGCAGCGGCTCGCCCTTCTCCCGCTCGATCTCCCGTTCGACGGACGCGACGAGTTCCTCCGCCGTCTCGCCCTGGCCGTGGATGTACTGCCATCGGGGCGACTCCGGGACATGGCGTCGTACCAGCAGGATGACGAGCCCCAGGACGACGCCCAGCGCGAAGCTCAGCCGCCAGCCCAGGTCCTTCGGGAAGATCGCGGTGTCGAGCATGACGATGGACAGCAGGGCGCCGCCGATCGCGCCGAGCCAGTAGCTGCCGTTGATGATCAGGTCGACCCGGCCCCGGTAGAGGGACGGGATCAGCTCGTCGATCGCGGAGTTGATGGCCGCGTACTCGCCGCCGATGCCGAAGCCGGTGAGGAAGCGGAAGAGGAAGAACCACCAGGACTCGAAGGACAGCGCCGTCATGGCCGTGGCCGCCAGGTACACCGCCAGCGTCACGATGAACAGCTTCTTGCGGCCGTAGCGGTCGGTCAGCCAGCCGAAGAACAGGGCGCCGGTACAGGCGCCCGCCACGTACAGCGCCGCCGCGACGCCGGTGACCTGGGCCACGCTGATGTCCAGGCCGCTGCCGTCCTCGGCCAGCCGGCCGGCGACGTTGCCGACGATGGTGACTTCGAGGCCGTCCAGGATCCAGACGGTGCCGAGGCCGATCACGATCATCCAGTGCCACCGGGACCACGGCAGCCGGTCCAGCCGGGCCGGGACGGACGTGGTGACGGTTCCCGTGGACGCGGGCACAGGGCCGGGCGACGACGCCGCTGCTGTCATGGCTCCCTCTCCGTCGGGCGAACCCCTGCCGTGTGCCCGGAAGGCGGGAGGTCACGCCCGCGCGGACCGGGGTCACGCCCCCAGCATGCGGGAGACCGTGTAGATCAGCAGCCCGGCGAGCGCGCCGACCACCGTGCCGTTGATCCGGATGAACTGCAGGTCACGGCCGATATGGGCCTCGATCTTCCGCGTGGTGTGCTCGGCGTCCCAGCCGGCCACGGTGTCGGTGATCAGCAGCGTGATCTCGCTGCGGTACGTCGTCACGACGTGCACCGCCGCGCCCTCGACCCAGCTGTCCACCTTGTCCTGGAGCTTGGGTTCGGTGGCCATCCGGGCGCCCAGGGAGAGCAGGGAGGCCCGCACGCGCAGCCGCAGCTCGCTGCGCTCGTCCTCCGCCGCGGAGACGATCATGGAGCGTACGGCCGTCCAGGCGGAGGCGATCAGGTCCTGGACCTCGCCCCGGCCCAGCACCTCGCCCTTGAGGCGCTCGACCTTCGCCCGCGTCTCGGTGTCGGACTGGAGGTCGGAGGCGAAGTCGGACAGGAAGCGGTCCAGGGCGCCGCGCGCCGGGTGGGACGGCATGTCCCGCATCTCGGCGCAGAAGCGCAGCAGCTCCTTGTAGACCCGCTCGCCGACCTTGCGGTCCACGAAACGGGGGGTCCAGCCGGGCGCGCCGCCCTGCACGGCGCCCATCACGGAGTCGCCGTGCAGCACCAGCCAGTCGTGCGCGCGGGAGACGACGAGGTCGACGACCCGCTTGTGGCCGCCGTCGGCGACGACCTTCTCCAGCATCTTGCCGAGGCCGGGCGCGACCTCCTGGACGCCCGCCCGCCGGGTGATCGCCTCGCCGACCACCGCCTGCACGTCGGAGTCGCGCAGCACGGTGAGCGCGCCGCGCAGGGCCGTCGCCAGCTCGGCGGTCACCCGGTCGGCGTTCTGCGGTTCGGCGAGCCAGGCGCCGAGGCGGCCGCCGATGCCGACGGCGCGCAGCCGCTGCCGTACGACGTCCTCGGAGAGGAAGTTCTCGCCGACGAACTCGCCCAGGGAGACGCCCAGCTGGTCCTTCTTGGTCGGGATGATCGCGGTGTGCGGGATGGGGATGCCGAGCGGGTGACGGAACAGGGCCGTGACGGCGAACCAGTCGGCCAGCGCGCCGACCATGCCCGCCTCGGCGGCGGCGGCCACATAGCCGGCCCAGGGGCCCGCGCCCGAGTTCTGCGCCCATTTGGCCAGCACGTACACCACGGCGACGAGGAGCAGCAGGCCGGTCGCGGTGAGTTTCATCCGGCGCACGCCGCGCCGCTTCTCCTCGTCGGCGGGGGTGAACGTCGTCATCGCCCGGACGGCGGAGCCGGGCCTGCGACGTTTACCGGCGGCGCGCTCGCCGGCGGACGTCGCGGGCCCGGCGTGCCGCTCCGGGGCAGCCTCACCCGATTCACGTACTTGATCCGATGTCGTGCGATCCATCCGCTCCACCCGTTCCCGAGCCTCCACTCCTCATTGTCCCTTCCTGACCGACTCCTGGAACGCGACAGGAGTTCCCGGCGTCTGTCGGTAGGGGCGGCGAGCGAGTGGACCGGCAGCGGGGCGCTCACGGCCGAACGGGTCTCCTTCCGAGGGCCCGGTCACCTTCCCCCGCCTCATGACGCATCATGAGGTGATCACAACGGAGCCTCGGGCTCCACTTCTGCCCGAGGAGATACGCACCGCATGGCCAGGCGTCATCACGGTTATGCCTTGCTCGCCGCCGTCGTCTCGCTGATCGTGGCCCTGTCGGTCGCCATATACGCCGGAGCCGCCTCCGACGACGGCACGGCACCCGGCGCGCTCGCGGGTCCCCGCTCCCCGCACGATCCCGCCGCCCCGGCGTCCACCGGCGCCTGGGTCGGTTCCTGGTCGACCTCCCCTGCGGCCGCCGAGCCCGGCACCGAGACCGCAGGCCTGCACGACCGGACGATCCGCAACGTCGTCCACACCAGCGTCGGCGGCACGGGTGCCCGGATCACGCTGTCCAATCTCTACGGCCGGCTGCCGCTGACCCTCACCCGGGCCACGATCGCCCTCGCCGCGGGCGACGACGGCGCGGCCGCGGCTCCGGGGACCATGCGGCGGCTGACGTTCGACGGCCTGCCCACAGTCGTGATCCCACCGGGCGAGCAGGTGACGAGCGACGGCGTGCGCCTCCCCGTCCCGCCCGACAGCGACGTCCTGGTCACGACGTACGCCCCGGCCGAGCCGGGCCCCGTCACGGTGCACACGCACGTGCGGCAGATCTCGTACGCCGCACGGGGCGACCGCACCGAGGACGTGACCGGCACGCCGTACACCGAACAGGTGGAGGCCTGGCGCTATCTGACCGCCCTGGACGTGCTCAGCGGGGAGGCCGACGGCACCCTCGTCGCCTTCGGCGACTCCCTCACCGAGGGCCACTCCTCGACCATGGGCGCCGACCGGCGCTGGCCCGACGTCCTGTCCGACCGGCTGCGCGAGGCGGCCGCCGCGGGCCGGGACGTGCCCCGGTACGGCGTCGTCAACCAGGGGATCGGCGGCAACCGCGTCCTGACCGGCGGTCTGGGCCGCCCCGCCGACAACCCCAGCGGCCTCAGCCGCTTCCCCCGGGACGTGCTCGGCCGGACGAACGTCAAGGTCGTCGTCATCGACCTCGGCGTCAACGACATCCTGCGCTCCCCCACCGTCATCGACCCCGACGCCGTCCTCGACGGCCTGCGCACGCTGGTCGGCCAGGCCCACGCCCGCGGCGTCCGGGTCGTCGGCGCGACGCTGATGCCCTTCGGCGGGCACCGCGGGTACAGCGCCGAGCGTGAGGCCGTACGGCAGGAGATCAACGCCGAGATCCGCTCGGGGCGCGTCTTCGACGCGGTCGTCGACTTCGACCGGGCGGTGCGCGATCCGTACGACCCGCGCAGGTTCCGCCCGGACCACGACTCCGGCGACCATCTGCACCCCAACGACCGGGGCTACGAGCGGATGGCGCGCGAGGTCGACCTGACGGCGCTGAAGGGATCGGCTCCGGCGCGGCTGTGAGCGTGGGCGGCGGGCGCGGGGCCCGGGACTCGGCTGCGCGGACCTGGATCCGGCGCGGCCGAGCTCGACACGGTTCCGCGGAACCGTGTCGAGCGCCGACGGATCGGGCTTTACTGCTTGATGCCGAAGGGGCCGAGCTCGCCGGCGTCTATGCGCAGCGACTCGTACATCGTGAAGGCGTTGTCGTACGTGAAGACGTCCGCGCCGCCGAGCAGGCCGAGGTACTTCTCGATGACGGGGCGGGCCGCCTCCTCGGTGACGGCGTCGAAGTAGGTCTTGGTAATGGCCCAGCCGTTGCCGGTCGGACCGTACTTCTCGAAGAAGGGCGTCGGGTCGACCGACGCCGAGGCGGCACGCGTGCTGGCCATGAGGTCGTTGACGTACTGCTTCTGCAGCTCGCCGTCGGCCCGGACGCCGAGACGGCCGAGGTGACCGCCGACGAGGGTCGTCCAGGGGTACTTCATGGCGATGTCGTGGGCCTTGATCCACGCGGGGATGTCGACCGAGACGGCGAGGTTCCTGAACGGCACCCAGCCGGGGTAGATGACGTCCACGACCATCAGGGTGGCGTAGGCGGGGGCGTAGACGAAGATGTTGTCGGGCGAGTGGTTCGGGCCGTGGTGCGCGAGCTCCAGGGTCTCTCCGCCGACACGCAGGGTGTAGCGGTCGGTGAAGGTGACCGACGGGGCCGGGCGGTTGACGTCGCCGTCGCGGCGCAGCAGGCGGCGGGTCTCCGCGTGTCCGACGATCGTCACCTTCTTGCCGAAGATGGAGGCGGCGCCGATGTGGTCGGCGTGGGAGTGCGAGTAGACCAGGTGCGTCACCTTGCTGGGGCGGCCGTTGGCCGCGGTGACCTTGTCGATCGCGCGCTTCAGGTTGTGCCCGATGGTGGGCGGCGCGTCGACGAGCACGACGCCGTCCCGCGTGGTCAGGAACATGGCCTGGTAGCTGCCGTCCGTGACCCAGTGGAGGTTGCCCTTGATCTGGCCGACGTAGTAGCCGTCCTCGTTGAGCTTGGGGCCGAAGGAGCCCGAGGGGACGGGTGCGAAGTCGGGCAGTTTGGTGTCCGGCTCGGCCGCGAAAGCGTTCCCGGGGAGCGTGCCGCCGAGCACGGCCGCGGCGGTGGGAACCGCGGCGGCGATGGACGCGCGCCTGAGGAACGTCCGGCGGTTGGTTCCGCTCATCTGTGCGGGCTCATCAGACATGGTGGGTCCTTGCAAGGAGGGGGCATAAGTCAGTGCACATTTGTGCGCGGCAGACGCCGCCTCCGAATGACCGACGGCACTGGCGGAATGTGACAACGCGCCGCCGACGTCGGCGGACGACTCGGGGACGGCCCGGTTTCCTGCCGTCCTTTTCCCTGCTCACCCCATACTCAGCCCATACTCAGCCTGTGCTCAACCTCTGCTCAGCCCCGTCCGACGGCCTGGGCACGCGGGGCGGTATGTCGGCGGACGCACCGACACGAGGGGCGTTATGTCGGCGGACGCACCGACACGAGGGGCGTTATGTCGGCGGACGCACCGACGTATCTTCCGCAGGGCGGTGCATGGCCCCGCCCGCCCCGCCGCTGCCGATCTCCCGCGAGCGGCGGCGCGACGACCGCGAAGGACCCGCGACGCGCTGCCCTAGTCCCTGTTCCGGCGCTCGTCGTGGCCCCAGCCGTGCGTCTGGTCCCCGTGGCCCAGCATCCGCCGGTCGCCGCCCTCGACGTCCCGGTCCTCACGGCCGCCGCGCACCCGCACCTGCTTGCGCTCGATGCCGACCCCGCCCCAGAAGGCGAACCCGGAGACGATCACCCGCGGGGCGCCCGGGTCGCCCTGCACCCCGTCCTCGCGGCTGTCGAAGCCGCCCATGATCCCGATGCCGCGGACGACGACCTCGACGCCCGGCGGCACGACGATGCTCACCCCGCCCATGATCGCCACGCAGTTGATCACGACCTCGCGCTCCGCGAAGAGCGCGTCGCGCAGATCGATCTCGCCGCCGCCCCAGAACGTGAAGCAGGTGAACCGCTTCGGCACGGTCCAGCGGCCCTTGCGCTGGAACCCGGACATCACCGCGATGCCCGCCGAGGAGGAACCCCCGCCCCCGGTGATCCGAGAGGCCCAACTCCCGCGTGCGGCCGGTTCCTTGACCATCGAGACCGCCGGTCCCGGCGTCCCGGCCCCGGCGGGCAGGTCCCGTGTGATGGGGGCGAGTTCCCCGTAGGTGCGCGCCTGGTACGTCGCGTCGAGGCGCTCCTCGAACTCCGTCATGTCCAGCCGCCCCTCCGCGACGGCGTCCCGCAGGACCTCGGCGACTCGCTCGCGATCGGCGTCGGAGGCTCGCAGCTCCGGGGCATCGTCGGTCATGGGCAGCAGCCTACGGTTTCCCACGGTCCCGGCACTACGCGGTCGCCCGCTCCGTCGGAGGTGGGGTGGTGTCGCCCAGGGAATGCAGCATGCGCGCGATCACAGCCTCGATGTCCGGCTCCCGCACCGAGAGGTCCACCAGCGGGTACTCCGCCGCGATCCGCGCCACCAGCGGCGCCGCCGACTGCGCCGCCGGGAAGGCCAGCCACTGCCGGGGCCCCTCCACCCGGACGACCCGCGCCGGTGCCGGCGCGTCGATCGGCGGCAGTTCCCGCTCCAGGTCGACGACGAGGGTGCGCTCGCTCTCCCCCGCCTCGTGCAGCCCGTCGAGCGGGCCGTCGTACATGAGGCGGCCGTGGTCGATGACCATCACGCGGGAGCAGAGCTGCTCGATGTCCTGGAGGTCGTGCGTGGTGAGCAGCACCGTCGTGCCGCGCTCGGCGTTGAGGTCGCGCAGGAACCGCCGTACCCGGGCCTTGGAGACGACGTCCAGGCCGATGGTCGGCTCGTCGAGATAGAGCACCTCGGGGTCGTGCAGCAGTGCCGCCGCGATGTCCCCGCGCATCCGCTGGCCCAGCGAGAGCTGCCGTACCGGCACGTCCAGCAGGTCGGACAGTTCCAGGAGTTCGACGCAGCGTTCGAGGTTGGCGTGGTAACGGGCGTCGGGGATGCGGTACATGCGGCGCATCAGCCGGTACGAGTCGATCAGCGGCAGGTCCCACCACAGCGTCGTGCGCTGCCCGAACACCACCCCTATGCGGTGCGCGAGCCGGGTGCGCTCCCGGGACGGGTCGATGCCCGCGACCCGCACGCGCCCGCCGCTCGGGGTGAGGATGCCGGTCAGCATCTTGATCGTGGTCGACTTCCCGGCGCCGTTCGGCCCGATGTAGCCGACCATCTCGCCGCGCGCCACCCGGAACGAGATCGAGTCGACCGCCCGCACCTGCCGCCGCTCCCGTTTCAGGAAGCCGGTCTTCCTGCGCACGTCGAAGACCTTCTCGACCCGGTCGACCTCGATGAAGCCCTCCACCCCGTCGACACCCTCGGCGCCCTTGCCGTCCGCCTCTGCCACCGCCATCCTCCTAACTCCCTGTGCTCCGGTACGACTTGAGTCCCGCCCGCCAGGCCAGCCCCGCGAGCGCGCAGCACGCCACCGCCACCAGGGGCGGGGCGAACGCCACCCACCCGGGCAGGTCCAGCGGGTACGGCCGCCCCAGGATGTGGCTCGCGGGCAGCCAGTTGACGAAGGCCAGCGGCAGCACGAAGGTCACGCCGCGCACCAGTTCCTTGCCGAACACGGTCGGCGGGTACTGAAGGAGCGTCGTACCGCCGTAGGTGAACGCGTTCTGCACCTCGGAGGCGTCCTGCGCCACGAACTGGAAGGCGGCACCCGCGACGAACACCGCGCAGAAGATCGCCGCCCCGCTGAGCAGCGCCATCGGCAGCAGCAGCACCTTGAGCGGCGTCCAGTCGACGTCGACGGTGGCCACCGCGTAGCCGAGGACCAGCGCGCCCTGCACGACCCGGCCGAGGCGGCGCAGCCCGAAGCGGTCGGCGCACACCTGCGCGAGCACCGGCACCGGGCGCACCAGAAGGGTGTCCAGCGTGCCGTCGCGCACCCGCGTCCCCAGACGGTCCATCGAGCCGATCGCCAGGTCCGCGAGACCGAAGGAGACGCTCGTCATGCCGTAGAGGAAGGCGATCTCGGGCAGTGTGTACCCGCCGAGCGCGTCCACCTGGGAGAACATCAGCAGGATCGCCGCGAAGTCCAGGAAGGTCAGCACGAAGTTGCCGAGTACGGTCAGCGCGAAGGAGGTGCGGTAGGCCAGCGTGGAACGGATCCACATCCCGGCGATCAGACCGTAGGCCCGCACCCCCGCGGTGACCCTGCCGGGCTCAGCCACCCTGCACCACCACCCTCCGTGTGGCCGCCGACTGCACCAGCCGCCCCACCGCGAGCAGCGCCACCGCCCACGCCGCCTGGAAGAGGAAGGTGCCCAGCGGATCGGCCCGGCCCAGCAGCACGTCCGCCGGGGCCTGGAGCAGCGACGACCACGGCAGCGCCCGTACGACGTCGCCCAGCACGCCCGGGAACAGGTTCAGCGGCAACAGCAGCCCCGAGCAGAAGGTGCCGGTGACCATCAGCATCTGCGTCATGCCCGTGCCGTCCAGCAGCCAGAACGCGCTCAGCGCCACCAGATACCGGATCCCGAAGCTGACCACCATCCCGAGCAGCACCGCGACCAGACAGGCACCCCAGGTCACCGGGTCGGAGGGCAGCGCGACGTCGAAGACCAGCGCCCCGAACGCGAAGGGCAGCACACCACGCCCCAGCAGCTGGAAGAAGGCCCTGCCCAAGTCTGCCGCGAGCCACCACAGTTGAAGGTCGGCCGGGCGGTAGAGATCGATGGCCACATCACCCGTACGGATGCGTTCCATCAGCTCGTTCTCGAAGCCGCCGCCCCCGATCGCCAGGGTCGACAGCAGCGCCTGCCCGAGCCACACGTAGGTGACGGCCTGCGCCTGGTCGTACCCGCCGAGCTGCGGTCTCTCGTCCCACAGGGCTAGGTAGGTGTAGACGAGGACGATCCCGAAGACCGTGTTGGTGAACACCCCGGCGGCCGTGGCCGCCCGATACGTCGCGTACCGTCGGAAATTCCCCACCGCGACGGCCGCGTACAACCGTCCCGCTCCCACACCGAACCACCGTCCCCGACCGTCCCGACACCGAAGCGCAGGAGCCTAGTACGCGGCCGGGAACGCCTGCCAGGCATTTTCCGGGCGGGACACGTGCCCGGATCCGGGAACGGAACGGCCGGTACGAGAGTCTTCAGATGGGGGCGCAGATGACGTACGAGGAAACACACAGGAGTCCGTGCACCACATGAGTGACGAGCCGCAGCCTCAGCAGCCGAACCCGGACGGGCCCGGGGAGGGGAGCAGCGGGCGGCCGAAGCGCACCGGCCTGCGCCGGCTCCTTCCCACCTGGCGCATGCTGCTGGGCACCTTCGTCATCGGCGTCCTGCTGCTGATCGGCCTGTTCTACGTCGGCTACTCGATGGTCAAGATCCCCTCCGCGAACGCGCTGGCGACCAAGCAGAGCAACGTCTACCTCTACGCGGACGGCTCCCAGCTCGCCCGGGACGGCGAGGTCAACCGCGAGAACGTCGACCTCGCCCAGATCTCCAAGGACGCGCAGCACGCCGTACTGGCCGCCGAGGACCGCGACTTCCACACCGAGTCCGCGATCGACCCCAAGGCGATGGTGCGCGCCGGCTGGAACACGGTGACGGGCAAGGGCAAGCAGTCGGGCTCCACGATCACCCAGCAGTACGTGAAGAACTACTACCTGGCGCAGGAGCAGACGGTCACCCGGAAGGCCAAGGAGTTCTTCATCTCGATCAAGCTCGACCAGGAGAAGAGCAAGAACGACATCCTGGAGGGCTACCTCAACACCAGCTACTTCGGCCGCAACGCCTACGGCATCCAGGCCGCCGCCCAGGCCTACTACGGCATCGACGCCACCGAGCTGGACGCGGCCCGCGGCGCCTACCTCGCCGCGCTGCTGAACGCGCCCAGCGAGTACGACGTCGTCGCACACCCCGAGAGCAGGCCCGCGGCCGAGGCCCGCTGGAGGTACGTCCTGGACGGCATGGTCAAGGAGGGCTGGCTCACCCGCTCCGAACGGGCCGGCCTGAGGTTCCCGATGCCGAAGCAGGCGACCGTCTCGACCGGGATGTCCGGGCAGCGCGGCTATGTCGTCGACGCGATCAAGCAGTACCTGGTCGAGCACGACGTCATCGACGCAGGGTCCCTGGAGGCGGGCGGCCACCGCATCACCACCACCCTGCAGAAGCCGCGGCAGGACGCCTTCGTGAAGGCCGTGAACGACAAGCTGATGTCCAAGCTGGACAAGGAGAACCGCGAGGTCGACAGCTATGTCCGCGCGGGCGGCGCCGCCGTCGACCCCAGGACGGGCAAGGTCGTCGCGATGTACGGCGGCATCGACTACGTGAAGCAGTACACCAACGGGGCCACCCGCCGGGACTTCCAGGTCGGCTCGATCTTCAAGCCGCTGGTGTTCGCCTCGGCCGTCGAGAACGGCTCGACCACCCAGCAGGGCGTGCGCATCACGCCCAACACGTACTACGACGGCACCAACAAGCGTCCGGTGCAGGGCTGGAACGGCGCCTACGCCCCGGAGAACGAGGACCAGGTGTCCTACGGCGCCCTCACGGTCCGCGAGGCCACCGACAAGTCCGTGAACGCGGTGTACGCGCAGATGGCCGTCGACGTCGGCCCCGACAAGGTCATGCGGACCGCCGTCGACCTCGGCCTGCCCTCCAGCACGCCGGAGCTGGGCCCGTACCCGTCGATCGCGCTCGGTGTCGCCCAGGCGAGCGTCCTCGACATGGCCGAGGCGTACGCGACCCTCGCCAACCACGGCGAGCACGGCACGTACACCCTGATCGAGAAGATCACCAAGGACGGCTCCGAGGTCGAGCTGCCCGAGCGGCGGACCACCCAGGCCGTCAGCCGCGAGGCCGCGGACACCACGACGTCGGTCCTGCGGAGCGTGGTCGACAACGGCACCGCCACCGCCGCGCAGGCCGCCGGACGCCCGGTGGCGGGCAAGACGGGCACCGCCGAGGAGGACCAGGCGGCCTGGTTCGCGGGCTACACCCCCGACCTGGCCACCGTCGTCGCCGTGATGGGCCAGGACCCGGAGACGGCCGCCCACAAGTCGCTGTACGGCGCGATGGGCCTGGAGCGCGTCAACGGGGGCGGAGCGCCCGCCGAGATCTGGGCCCAGTTCACCAAGGACGCCTTGGAAGGCACCCCCGTCAGCGACTTCGACCTGCGGCTCCAGGAGGGCGCCGACGTCGTGTTCGCGCCCCCGGCCCCGCCCACCCGCGACGAGGACACCGCCGACCCCGGCCAGGAGGCCACGCCCGGCGCCGGCGATCCGCAGGTCCCCGGCGCGGCGCAGGGCGGCGTGACCGACGGCACAACGGGCGACGGCGGTACGACGACCGGGGGCACGCCCACGGACGGCGGGACCACCGGCGGGGAGACCGACGGCGGTGCCACCACGGACGGAGGCACGACCGGCGACGGCGGCACGGCGGACGGCGGCGCCACCACCGGTGGCGACCCCACCACGAGCGGCCCGACCACGAGCGGCACCCAGGGGGGCACCCCCGGCGGCGGAACGACCACGGGCACGACGGTCTCGGGGACGCAGGGCCCGCGCAGGGACGCGAGCGATCAATGAACGGTCCTTGACCGGTCAGTGACCGGAGGTCGCCTTCAGGCCCACGACGGCGACCAGCAGCAGACACACGAAGAAGATCCGGGCGGCGGTGGCGGGCTCACCCAGCACCACCATGCCGAACACCGCCGCGCCGGCCGCCCCGATCCCGACCCACACGCCGTAGGCGGTACCGATGGGCAGGGACTTCGCGGCCTGCGACAGCAGCAGCATGCTGGCGACGATGCCGGCGCCGGTGAGCAGACTGGGGACGAGCCGGGTGAAGCCGTCGGTGTACTTCATCCCGACCGACCAGCCGACTTCGAGCAGGCCGGCGACGATCAGCAGAACCCAGGCCATGACAGGCACCTCCGGGAGACGGACTGACGGGGGTGCGTCGTCTTTGCCTTCTCCCCGGTACGGCGCGTCTCGTCGGGGTGGGTGCCTGTCCAAGGTAGCAAAGGGGCACCCGCCTCGGGGCAGAGGAAAAGGGCCGGTGACCACCGTCACCGGCCCTTTCGTACCCTCGTCCGAGGGTCTCGCCTACAGGTACCTACAGGTACAGGCCCGTGGAGTCCTCGGACCCCTCGAACCGGTCTGCGGCCACCGCGTGCAGGTCGCGCTCGCGCATCAGCACGTACGCCACACCGCGCACCTCCACCTCGGCCCGGTCCTCCGGGTCGTACAGGACCCGGTCGCCGGGCTCGACGGCCCGTACGTTCTGCCCGACCGCCACGACCTCCGCCCACGCCAGCCGACGGCCCACGGCCGCCGTGGCCGGGATCAGGATGCCGCCGCCGGATCGCCGCTCGCCCTCGCCGGCGTCCTGCCGCACGAGCACGCGGTCGTGCAGCATCCGGATGGGCAGCTTGTCGGGATGGGTGCTGTCGTTTCTGTTGCCGCTCACACCCTTGAACCTACCTGCATCCGCGGGATTCGTACGCTCGAGGGGTCAGCGCCTGCGGCGCCGGGTGCCGAGCGCCAGCAGCCCGACGACACCGACGGCGACGAGCGCGACGGGCAGCACACGGGCGATCCGGGGCGAGCCGTCCTCGTCCACGAACTGCCGTCTGATGTCGCTCACCGCCCGGTTGACCTGCACGTAGGCACGCCCGAGGGTGTGATCGACGTTCGACACGACCTTCGCCTTGGCGTCCCCGACGATCGTCTTCGGGTGCACCCGCACCCCGATCTCGTCGAGGGTCTCGGCCAGGACTTCGCGGCGGCGCCTGATGTCCGCCTCGATCTGCGCCGGGGTTCTGGTGTCCGACGATTCCGCCACCGTACGGCCTCCGAAGTCTGCTGATGCTGTTCCGGACAGTCTGTCAGCTCGCCGGGCGACCGCACGGTCAGGACCCCCGGTTACGCTGGATCGATGAGCGAACGACTCCAGCCCGGCGACGTGGCCCCCGCCTTCACCCTGCCCGACGCCGACGGCCACGAGGTGTCCCTCGCGGACCACAAGGGCCGCAAGGTCATCGTCTACTTCTACCCCGCGGCACTGACGCCCGGCTGCACCAAGCAGGCCTGCGACTTCACGGACAACCTCGACGTGCTGGCCGGCGCCGGCTACGACGTCATCGGCATCTCGCCGGACAAGCCGGAGAAGCTGGCGAAGTTCCGCGAGAAGGAGTCCCTGAAGGTCACCCTGCTCGCCGACCCCGACAAGCAGGTCCTGGAGTCCTACGGCGCCTTCGGCGAGAAGAAGCTCTACGGCAAGACGGTCGTCGGCGTCATCCGCTCCACGGTGATCGTCGACGAGGAGGGCAAGGTCGAGCGCGCCCTCTACAACGTCAAGGCCACGGGCCACGTAGCCAAGATCATCAAGGACCTGGGCGTCTGACCCCACCGTCCCGTCACTCGGCGGCCCGCACCGGGCACCCCGGTGCGGGCCGCTACGATGGCGGACAACCAGCGGCGGTGGTGCAATGGTTGACACAGCAGACTTAGGATCTGTGGCCCTTGATCGGGCTTGAGGGTTCGAATCCCTTCCGCCGCACGCGACGGCCTGCGAATCGAGGATCGATGCGCGGGCCGTTGGCATAGGGAGACTCAGCCCAGCAGTTCCCGCACCACCGGTACCAATCCCCGGAACGCCTTGCCGCGGTGGCTGATCGCGTTCTTCTCGTCGGGGGTCAGTTCCGCGCAGGTCCGTGTGTCGCCGGCGGGCTGGAGGATCGGGTCGTAGCCGAAGCCATGGGTGCCTGCCGGCTCCAGGCGCAGTACGCCCGTCAGCCTGCCCTCGACGACTCGTTCCGTGCCGTCCGGCAGGGCGAGCGCCGCCGCGCAGGCGAAGTGGGCGCCGCGGTGCTCCTCGGCGATGTCCGACAGCTGGGCCAGGAGCAGTTCGAGGTTGGCGCGGTCGTCGCCGTGCCGGCCGGACCAGCGGGCCGAGAAGATACCCGGCGCGCCGCCCAGGACGTCGACGCACAGGCCCGAGTCGTCGGCGACCGCGGGCAGACCGGTGGCCCGGGCGAGGGCGTGGGCCTTGAGCAGGGCGTTCTCGGCGAAGGTCACGCCCGTCTCGCGGACGTCGGGGATGTCGGGGTAGGCCTCCGCGCCGACGAGGTCGTGCGTCAGACCTGCGTCGGCGAGGATCGCCTTCAGCTCGGTGATCTTTCCGGAGTTGCGGGTGGCGAGGATCAAGCGGGTCATGCGCCCAGTATCCCGGCCACCCGGAGCGGGTTACGGCGTGCAGACCTTGGTCAGTTCGCCGGCCGCGTCCGTGATCGGGCCTATGTCGGGGGTCTGGTCGCCGTTCTCCACCGACGTGCGGACGTTGTCGACGGCGAGCTGGAGGTCGTCGACCGCCTTGTTGACGTCGGCGTTGTCGGTCTTGTCGCCGATCTCGCCGAGGTTCTGCTCGATGGAGTCGAGGGACTCGGCGAGCTGCGTCGGGTCGTTGGCGGCGCTCGCGACCGCCTGCTGGAGCTCCGTGACGCTGCCGGCGACGGCGTCGGCGGTCTGGACGCAGTCGAGTGCCTTGCTCACGGCGTCGCAGCCGGTGGTCAGCCCTGCGGTCAGCGCGACGGCCGCCACAGTGGCGGCGACGGCTGCGGTACGGCTTCGGCGGCGGCTCGCGGCCATGGAACGGTCCCTCCCTCTTGCCGGGCCCCCATCGGGCCCGGTTGCCGGCTGGACGCACGGGATGAGCCGTGTCGTCCGTACCTCATGAGACGCGGCGAAGGTCGGTACGGTTGCCCGCACCGACCACCGCTTTTTGTGCGCCCTTTACCTTACGGGGTGCCCGGCGCGGCTTCCGCGCCCGGTTCGCGGGGAGGTCTTCCGCCCCCTACTTCCCGGCCGTCGCCTCCAGCGCGGCCCGCTGCAGCGCGGAGAGTTCCGCGCAGCCGGCGACGGCCAGGTCGAGCAACGCGTTCAGTTCCTCGCGCGCGAACGGCTCGGCCTCCGCGGTGCCCTGGACCTCGACGAAACGTCCGTCGCCGGTGCAGACGACGTTCATGTCGGTCTCGGCGCGCACGTCCTCCTCGTAGCAGAGGTCGAGCAGCGGGACGCCGCCGACGATGCCGACGGAGACCGCGCTGACGGTGCCGGTGAGGGGCTGGCGGCCGGCGCGGATCAGCTTCTTGCCCTGGGCCCAGGTGACGGCGTCGGCCAGGGCGACATACGCGCCGGTGATGGCGGCGGTGCGGGTGCCGCCGTCGGCCTGGAGGACGTCGCAGTCGAGGACGATGGTGTTCTCGCCGAGCGCCTTGTAGTCGATGACGGCGCGCAGTGAGCGGCCGATGAGGCGGGAGATCTCGTGCGTGCGGCCGCCGATCCTGCCCTTGACCGACTCGCGGTCGCCCCGGGTGTTGGTGGAGCGGGGCAGCATGGCGTACTCGGCGGTGACCCAGCCCTCGCCGCTGCCCTTGCGCCAGCGCGGCACGCCCTCGGTGACGGAGGCGGTGCAGAAGACCTTGGTGTCGCCGAAGGAGACGAGGACGGAGCCCTCGGCGTGCTTGCTCCAGCCGCGTTCGATGGTGACCGGGCGGAGCTGTTCGGGAGTGCGGCCGTCGATTCGAGACATGGGTCGAGCCTAGTCCCCGGTCGCCCCTGCCCGGACCCGCACACGGAAGGGGCCCTTCCCGTCGCGGGAAGGGCCCCTTCCGGAGCTGGGCCGAGGCTCACATCATGTCTTCGATGTCCGCGGCGAGCGGGTCGGCGTCGGTGCCGACGACGACCTGGATGGCGCTGCCCATCTTCACGACGCCGTGGGCGCCGGCGCCCTTGAGGACGCTGTCGTCGACCAGGGCGGGGTCCGACACCTCGACCCGCAGCCGGGTGATGCAGCCCTCGATCTCTTCGATGTTGTCGATGCCGCCCAGCCCGGCGACGATCTTCTCAGCCTTGTTGGCCATGTCCTTCTCCCTGATCCGGCCTGGTCCGAAGCGTTTGCACGCAGTAATCCACAGTTGGCCCAGCTTCGCGAGCGGTCATGGCCTGCGTGCCGAATGATGGCGTCACGACAGCGGAACCTTCCGCGACTGGTCTACACCACCTGGCGGACGCTCGCCAAACCCAGTCCCCCCGGGAGGAGTCCGATGAGTGCCGACGGCGGTGCGCTCCCCGCTCGCGCCCGCTGGAACACCCTCTTCCAGGGCATGCAGAAGATGGGCCGCAGTCTGCAGCTCCCGATCGCCGTCCTCCCGGCCGCCGGCATCCTCAACCGGCTGGGCCAGCCGGATCTGTTCGGCGACGAGGGGCTCGGCTGGACCAATGTCTCCAAGGTGATGGCGGGGGCGGGCGGGGCACTGCTCGACAGCGCCCTGGGTCTTCCCCTTCTCTTCTGTGTCGGTGTCGCGATCGGCATGGCGAAGAAGTCGGACGGTTCGACGGCCCTCGCCGCGGTGGCGGGGTTCCTCGTCTACTTCGCCGTGCTGCGGCAGTTCCCGCTGGAGTGCCCGGCGGGGGCGCGGGTGGTCGTCGCGGGCTGCCGGGCCGAGGACGGGACGGTGTCGGTCTTCACGTACCAGAACCCCGGGGTCTTCGGCGGCATCGTGATGGGGCTGCTGTCCGCCTTCTTCTGGCAGCGCTACCACCGCACGAGACTGGTGGACTGGCTCGGCTTCTTCAACGGCCGCCGCCTCGTGCCGATCGTCATGGCGTTCGTGGCGATCGCGTTCGCCGTGCTGTGCCTGTGGGTCTGGCCGCCGATCGGCGCGGCGCTGGAGGGTTTCAGCGACTGGATGAGCGACCTCGGCGCGTGGGGCGCGGGCGTCTTCGGGATCGCGAACCGGGCGCTGCTCGTGGTCGGCCTGCACCAGTTCCTGAACGTGCCCATCTGGTTCCAGTTCGGGACGTACGTGGAACCGGACGGCACGGTGGTGCACGGCGACATCAACATGTTCCTGGCGGGCGACCCGGACGCGGGCCAGTTCACCACGGGGTTCTTCCCGATCATGATGTTCGCGCTGCCCGCCGCGGCCCTCGCGATCACGCACTGCGCGAGGCCGGAGCGCCGCAAGGAGGTCGGCGGCCTGATGCTGTCGGTGGCCCTGACGTCGTTCGTCACCGGGATCACCGAGCCGCTGGAGTACTCGTTCCTGTTCGTCGCCCCCGCGCTGTACGTCGTGCACGCCTTGCTGACCGGGGTGTCGATGGCGGTGTCCTGGGGCCTGGGCGCGAGGGACGGTTTCACCTTCTCGGCGGGCCTGATCGACTACGTCATCAACTGGAACCTGGCGACGAGACCGTGGCTGCTGGTACCGATCGGACTGGCCTTCGCGGCCGTCTACTACGCGGTCTTCCGGTTCGCCATCACCAGGTTCGACCTGAGGACTCCGGGCCGGGAACCGGACGACGAAGTGGAGGATGTAACGAAGGTTTAAGGCCTGCGGAGCGAGGGTTCCTTATGCGGCCTTCATCGTGCTACAAAAGGTCTACACCACTGAGTGGTGTAGACCACCACCCGATGGAGGACGTATGAGTACCGCCACCGCATCGGCGGCCCCCACAAAGAAGTGGGGATCGGGCCTGTTCCTGGGCCTGCAGAAGATCGGCCGCAGCCTTCAGCTTCCGATCGCCGTGTTGCCGGCGGCCGGCATCCTGCTCCGCCTGGGCCAGGCGGACGTCCAGGAGAAGCTGAACCTGCCCGACAAGGTCACGGCGGTCTTCGCCACGGCCGGTGGCGCGCTCTTCGACAACCTGCCGATGCTGTTCTGCATCGGTGTCGCGATCGGCTTCGCCAAGAAGGCCGACGGCTCCACCGCCCTTGCCGCCCTGGTCGGCTTCCTGGTCTACGCCAACGTCCTCAAGGCCTTCCCCGTCACCGAGGCCAAGGTCCAGGACGGCGCGGACATCGCGGCGACGTACAACAACCCCGGTGTCCTCGGCGGCATCCTGATGGGTCTGCTGGCCGCCGTGCTGTGGCAGCGCTACCACCGCACGAAGCTGGTGGACTGGCTCGGCTTCTTCAACGGCCGCCGGCTCGTGCCGATCATCATGGCCTTCGTCGGCACCCTCATGGGCGTCTTCTTCGGTCTGGTCTGGGAGCCGATCGGTAACGGCATCTCGAGCTTCGGCGAGTGGATCACCGGCCTCGGTGCCCTCGGTGCCGGTCTGTTCGGCCTGATCAACCGCGCGCTGATCCCGATCGGCATGCACCAGTTCGTGAACACCGTCTCCTGGTTCCAGATCGGTGACTTCACCAACGCCGCGGGCGAGGTCGTGCACGGTGACCTGAACCGCTTCTTCGCCGGTGACCCGGACGCCGGCCAGTTCATGTCGGGCTTCTTCCCGATCATGATGTTCGGTCTCCCCGCCGCCGCGATCGCCATAGCGCACGCCGCCCGTCCCGAGCGCCGCAAGGCCGTGATGGGCATGATGATCTCGCTGGCGCTGACCTCCTTCGTCACCGGTGTGACCGAGCCGATCGAGTTCGCCTTCATGTTCATCGCCCCGGCGCTGTACGTGATCCACGCGCTCCTGACCGCCCTGTCCATGGCGATCACCTGGGCGCTCGGAGTCCACGCGGGCTTCACCTTCTCCGCGGGCTTCATCGACTACGCGCTGAACTGGAACCTCTCCACCAAGCCCTGGTTGATCATCCCGATCGGTCTGGTGTTCGCGGTGATCTACTACGTGCTCTTCCGCTTCGCCATCACCAAGTGGAACCTCCCGACCCCGGGCCGCGAGCCCGAGGAGGAGGTCGAGGACCTCACCAAGGCGTGAGACCACGGCACCGACGCGAGGCCCCCGGAGCGATGGAGCTCCGGGGGCCTTCGTCATGTCGCGGGCGGGAGGGGCGTGGTGCGCCGTACGGATCAGACGTCGTACGACTTCCTGGGCAGCGCCAGTTCCACGGGACCGTCGTACATCGCGCGGGCGTCGGCGAGGTTGACCTGGGGGTCGGTCCACGGGGGGATGTGGGTGAGGAGCAGCCGGCGGGCGCCTGCCCGGGCCGCCGTCTCGCCCGCCTCGCGGCCGTTGAGGTGCAGGTCGGGGATGTGCTCCTTGCCGTGCGTGAAGGCGGCCTCGCACAGGAAGAGGTCGGCGTCCCGGGCCAGTTCGTCGAGCGCGCCGCTGACACCGCTGTCGCCGGAGTACGTCAGCGTCCGTCCGGCGTGCTCGATCCGGATGCCGTACGCCTCCACCGGGTGGGCCACCCGCTCGGTGTGCACCGTGAAGGGGCCGATCTCGAAGGTGGACGGCTTGACGGTGTGGAAGTCGAAGACCTCGCTCATCGAGGAGGCCGACGGGGTGTCGGCGTAGGCGGTGGTCAGACGGTGCTCGGTGCCCTCGGGTCCGTAGACCGGGAGGGGGGCGCAGCGGCCGCCGTCATGGCGGTAGTAGCGCGCGACGAAGTAGCCGAGCATGTCGATGCAGTGGTCGGCGTGCAGATGGCTGAGGAAGATCGCGTCGAGGTCGTAGAGACCGCAGTGACGCTGCAACTCGCCCAGGGCGCCGTTGCCCATGTCGAGGAGCAGCCGGAAGCCGTCGGCCTCGACGAGGTAGCTCGAGCAGGCCGATTCCGCGGACGGGAACGACCCGGAGCAGCCGACGACGGTGAGCTTCATGAAGCAGAAACCTCCGCGGGCGGATGGGAGACGGGGGGTCGTGCGGTCCGTCGAGCGTAAGGCGCAAAACCTCGGGTCGCTCCTCCGCCAGGGGCCGTTGTGGGGGAACTCACCTGTGCTGTCACCGGTTCGGCTGGACCGGTGGGGCGTACGGCGCGGCGGAGGGCGCGCGTGGGGGTGCGTACGCCGGTAACGTCATCGTATGGACACGTCCTGGTGGTTGGCACTCGCAGCGGTGGTGCTGCTCGCGCTGGTCGCCGCGCTCGTGGACGGCTGGGGACGGCGCCGGCCCGCGGGCCGGCGGACGCGGCCACCGGGTCGCGCGGAGGGACCGGCCACCCGGCCGCGCGCCGCGGAGATCTGGTGGGCCAACGTGCCCTACGAGGACGGGCCCGGGGCCAAGGACCGGCCCTGCCTGGTGCTGGCGGTGCACGGGCGGCGGGCGACGGTCGCGAAGATCACCAGTAAGTACCACGACGAGCGGGCCGGGGTGATCCCGCTGCCACCGGGTTCGGTCGGGGACACCCAGGGCCGGGCGAGTTTCCTGGAGACGGACGAGCTGCGCGAGCTCGCGCTGTGGGATTTCCGGCGCCGGGTCGGGGTGGTGGACCCGGTCCTGTGGGACCAGGTCCGCCACCTGGCGACCTAGGGGGCGTCTCCCGCGAAGGCGGGGCTCACGCCCAGAGCTGTCCCTGCAGGGTCTCGATCGCTTCCTCCGTGGTCGCCGCCGTGTAGACGCCCGTGGAGAGGTACTTCCAGCCGCCGTCGGCCACGACGAACACGATGTCCGCGCTCTCGCCGGCCTTCAGCGCCCTGTTGCCGACGCCGATCGCCGCGTGCAGGGCCGCGCCGGTGGAGACACCCGCGAAGATGCCCTCCTGCTGGAGCAGTTCACGCGTGCGGGTGACCGCGTCGGCCGAGCCCACCGAGAAGCGGGTGGTCAGCACGGAGGCGTCGTACAGCTCCGGTACGAAGCCCTCGTCGAGGTTGCGCAGTCCGTAGACCAGGTCGTCGTAGCGCGGCTCGGCGGCGACGATCTTCACGTCCGGCCGCTGCTCGCGCAGGAAGCGGCCGACTCCCATGAGCGTCCCCGTGGTGCCGAGGCCCGCGACGAAGTGGGTGATGGACGGCAGGTCGGCGAGGATCTCCGGGCCGGTGGTGGCGTAGTGCGCGCCGGCGTTGTCCGGGTTTCCGTACTGGTAGAGCATCACCCAGTCGGGGTGCTCGGCGGACAGCTCCTTGGCGACGCGTACGGCGGTGTTGGAGCCGCCCGCGGCCGGGGAGGAGATGATCTCCGCGCCCCACATGCCGAGCAGGTCCCGGCGTTCCTGCGAGGTGTTCTCCGGCATCACGCACACCATGCGGTAGCCCTTGAGCTTGGCCGCCATGGCGAGGGAGATGCCGGTGTTGCCCGAGGTGGGCTCCAGGACGGTGCAGCCCGGGGTGAGCCGGCCGTCCTTCTCGGCCTGCTCGATCATGTGCAGCGCGGGGCGGTCCTTGATCGAGCCGGTCGGGTTGCGGTCCTCCAGCTTGGCCCAGATCCGGACCTCGGGGGACGGCGAGAGACGCGGCAGGCGCACCAAGGGGGTGTTGCCCACCGCGGCCAGCGGGGAGTCGTAACGCATCGGGGGTCGGGGCCTCAGGCCATGCCGCCGGCCACGGCCGGCAGGATCGTGACGTTGTCGCCGTCGGTCAGCTTGGTGTTGATGCCCTCGAGGAAGCGGACGTCCTCGTCGTTGAGATAGACGTTGACGAAGCGGCGCAGCTGGTCGCCGTCCACGATGCGGGCCTGGATGCCCGCGTGCCGGGTGTCGAGGTCGGCGAACAGGTCGGCGAGGGTGGCCCCGGTGCCGTCGACGGCCTTCTGACCGTCGGTGTACTGGCGGAGGATGGTGGGGATGCGGACCTCGATGGCCATGGCTCAGGGCTCCTGTCGGGAGAAGTCAGGTTCGGTGGGCGCGCGGCGGCGCGGTGACGGCAGATCGTGCGTACGTCGCGCCGCGGCTCACGGCCGTGCGGCGGCAGGCGTCGGCGTCAACAGATGGCGCTGGCGAGCCTGCACAGGTCGACGTGCAGCCGCGCGACGAGCAGGGCGCCCGGCGTCTTGTCGCTCACGTCGAGGGAAACCATGGGCTCATCGTATCGATTCCTGGTCCGGGTCCTGGAAGGTGATCTCGGATGGTGGATGGATCCTGACCGAATCCCGGGATCAGTAGGACTCCACGACCCTGACCTCCTCCTCCGTGACCTCGCCCTCGACGATCCGGAAGGACCGGAACTGGAAGTCGCCGAGGCTGTCGGTGTCGGCGGTGGAGACGAGGACGTAGTGGGCGCCGGGTTCGCCCGCGTAGGAGATGTCCGTGCGGGAGGGGTACGCCTCGGTCGCCGTGTGCGAGTGGTAGATGATCACCGGCTCCTCGTCGCGGTCGTCCATCTCGCGGTAGAGCTTGAGGAGATCGCCGGAGTCGAACTCGTAGAACGTGGGCGAGCGGGCGGCGTTCAGCATCGGGATGAAGCGCTCGGGGCGGCCCTCGCCCACCGGGCCCGCGACCACGCCGCACGCCTCGTCGGGGTGGTCCTCACGGGCATGGGCGACGATCCGGTCGTGCAGGGCCTGGGTGATGGTCAGCATGCCCGTCAGGATAAGCAGCTAAGCGCAGGGGGCCGCGCGGAGCGCGTCAGGCAGGGCGGTGGCGGGCGACAGAAGGGCCGTCCCGTACCGAGGGGTGGTACGGGACGGCCCATATGCCGGACGCCCGGAGCGGCGGCGGCAGGGAGCACCAGGAGCGCTCGCTGCCGCCGGGCGTCCTCGGTGGGTCAGCCGACCTTCTCGAACTCCGGCGTGCGGCGCTCGGCGATCTGCGGGTTGCGCGCCTTGAGGACCCTCCAGCCGACCCAGAGGGCGGCGGCCCAGCCGGCCATCACATAGAGGCAGACGCGGGCGTCGGCGTCGTAGGCGATGATGCCGGTCACGAAGAGCAGGAACGCGATCGCGATGTACGAGCAGGTCGCACCGCCCGGTGCCGGGAACGAGGAGGCGGGAAGCCGCCCCGCGACGACCGCCCGGCGGTACAGGACGTGGCTGATCAGGATCATCAGCCAGGTCCAGATGCCGGCGGCGGTGGCGATGGAGGTGACGTAGCCGAAGGCCTTCTCGGGGACGACGTAGTTCAGCACCACGCCGATGCCCATGAAACAGACGGAGACCAGGATGCCCACGGCGGGGGTCTTGGTCGACGACAGCTTGGTGAAGACCCGCGGGGCCTCGCCGCTCTCGGCCAGGTTCCGCAGCATGCGGCCCGTCGAGTACATGCCGGAGTTGCAGGACGACAGCGCCGCGGTGAGCACCACGAAGTTGACGATGGCCGCGCCCGCCGGGATGCCGATCTGGGCGAACGCCTCGACGAACGGGCTCACGCCTGGCGCGAACTCGGTCCACTTCACGACGCAGAGGATGACCGTGAGGGCACCGACGTAGAACAGCGCGATGCGCCAGGGCAGGGTGTTGATCGCCTTGGGGAGGGTCTTCTCCGGGTTCTCGGACTCGCCGGCCGTGACACCGACCAGCTCGACGGCGAGGTAGGCGAACATGACGCCCTGGAGGGTCATCAGGGACGAGCCGACACCCGTGGGGAAGAAGCCGTCGAAGGCCCACAGGTTGGAGACGGCCGCCGTGTCACCGGCGCTGCTGAAGCCGAAGGTCAGCACGCCGAGGCCGATCACGATCATGCCGATCAGGGCGGTGACCTTGACCATCGAGAACCAGAACTCCAGCTCACCGAAGACCTTGACGGAGATCAGGTTGACCCCGAAGAGGACCACCAGGAAGACCAGGGCCGTGACCCACCGCGGGATGTCCGGGAACCAGTAGTGGACGTAGATCGCGGCGGCCGTCAGCTCGGCCATGCCGGTGACCACCCACATCAGCCAGTACGTCCAGCCGGTGAAGTAGCCGAAGAACGGGCCGAGGAACTCACGGGAGTACTCCGCGAAGGAACCCGACACCGGCCGGTACAGCAGGAGCTCGCCGAGCGCCCGCATGATGAAGAAGACGATCACGCCGGCAAGGGCGTACATCAGGATCAGGCTGGGGCCGGCCTTGGCGATGTTCGCCCCGGCACCCAGGAACAGGCCGACGCCGATGGCGCCGCCGATCGCGATCATCTGGACCTGACGGCTGCCGAGCCCGCGCTCGTATCCCTCTTCGGGAGTGTCCGCGACCTTCTCAGAGGCCATGTGCTGTGCGCCTTTCTCCATGCCGATCCGGACCTCTCGTCGGCCTCGGACCGGGTTTCTATCCCCCCGGATTGATGGAGCTGAGCAGCCCTCCCAAGGCCGCTCGTGCCTGGCCGACGGTCGCCGGCTCGGTGGCGCACCCGGCGCGACATAAGGGTGGTGTTCGCCAGGCGGTCGTGAAGATTTATCACGACGGCAACACTGATCGCCTGGGCACGTTGTGACGCACGACACAGGAAAAACCGGACATAAGGGGATGAAAATGGGCGAATGCGGCCACATTGGTAACAGGATCGTTATCCGGATTTGAGCGTCCGCTGAGCGAACACACCATCTCCACAATCAGGGCAAAAGGGTGGAGATCAATGTCTCCTGGAGCCCGCCCAGCCACAGATAGGCCATCACCATCGGCTTGCGCGGGTCCTCGTCCGGCAGCCCGTACAGCAGATCGGTGTCGTCCTCGTCGGAGATCTCCAGCCGGGAGCCGATCGCGAGGCGCAGGTCGTTGAGGGCGCCGAGCCACCGCTGGGACCGCTCGGGCGTCAGCTGCAGCACCGCCCCGCCGTCCCCGGCGGAGGCCAGCTCGTCCAGCGAACGGATCACCGCGAGGGCGTTCTCCCGCTTGCCGGCCCGCAGGTCGTTCTCGGTGTAGCGGCGGAACTCCGCGGAGTGCTCCCGCTGCTCCTCGTCCTCCTGCGCACGTCCGGGGTCGCCGTACGCGTCCGGGAACAGCCGGCGGAGCACCGGGTCGGTGGGCGGTTCGCTCGGACCCTCGGCGAACAGCTCGGCCAGCGGGTCGGCGGAGGCGTCCTCGCCGGGGCCGGGGCCGATCAGCTCCAGCAGCTGGACGGCCAGCGACCGGATGATGGAGATCTCGACGTCGTCGAGGGCGACGGCCGCGCCGCCGCCGGGGAGCGGTTCGAAGGTTCCTGGCATGGCGGCGATCGCTACTTCCGGTCCTGCTGGAGGGTGGCCCACAGACCGTAGCCGTGCATGGCCTGCACGTCGCGTTCCATCTCCTCGCGGCTACCGCTGGAGACGACCGCCCGGCCCTTGTGGTGGACGTCGAGCATGAGCTTGGTGGCCTTGTCCTTGGAGTACCCGAAGTACGACTGGAAGACGTACGTCACATAGCTCATGAGGTTGACCGGGTCGTTGTGCACGATCGTGACCCAGGGGACGTCCGGCTCTGGTACGGCAGAGACCTCCTGTGCCGACTCGGTGCGTTCGATCTCGATGGGAGCGGCTGACGTCACAGGTCCCATGCTGCCATGGGCGCCACAAATCGTCACACTGACGAAATGGGGTGTAGCATCGGTTGCCACGCCGCACATCAGGGGGCCGACCCCCAAAGCCCCGGCCGGACGGGGACACACGGCGCCGCATCGCGAGGAGAGCTTTGGTGAGCACAGCGGACCTTGGGCTGCCGGTGGACGTCCCCTCGACCGCCCTCTTCACGGACCAGTACGAGCTGACGATGCTCCAGGCCGCGCTGCGGGCCGGCACCGCCGGACGGCGCAGTGTCTTCGAGGTCTTCACCCGGCGCCTCCCGGAGGGGCGCCGCTACGGCGTGGTCGCTGGGACGGGCCGCGTCCTGGACGCCGTCGAGAACTTCCGCTTCGACGCGGACGTCCTGCGCTTCCTGCGGGAGCGCGGGATCCTCGGCGAGGAGACCCTGGACTGGCTCGCCGGCTACCGCTTCTCCGGGGACATCTGGGGCTACCCCGAGGGCGAGGTCTACTTCCCGGGCTCGCCGATCATGCGGGTCGAGGGCAGCTTCGCCGAGTGCGTGCTGCTGGAGACGGTGATCCTGTCCATCCTCAACCACGACTCGGCGATCGCCGCGGCGGCCTCCCGGATGTCCTCGGCCGCCGGAGGCCGCCCGCTGATCGAGATGGGCGCCCGGCGCACCCACGAGCTCGCCGCGGTCGCCGCCGCGCGCGCCGCGTACGTCGGCGGCTTCGCCTCCACGTCCGACCTGGCCGCCGGCTTCCGCTACGGGATTCCGACGGTGGGCACCTCGGCCCACGCCTTCACCCTGCTCCACGACCGCGAGCGCGACGCCTTCCAGGCCCAGGTGGAGTCCATGGGCCGGGGGACGACCCTGCTGGTGGACACGTACGACGTCGCGGAGGCCGTCCGTACGGCGGTGGAGGTCGCCGGGCCCGAGCTGGGCGCCGTGCGGATCGACTCGGGCGACCTGCTGCTCGTCGCGCACCGTGTGCGGCAGCAGCTGGACGAGCTGGGTGCCACCGGCACGAGGATCATCGTGACCTCGGACCTCGACGAGTACGCGATCGCCTCGCTGGCGGCGGCGCCCGTGGACGCCTACGGCGTGGGCACCCAGCTGGTCACCGGTTCCGGGCACCCGACGGCCTCGATGGTCTACAAGCTGGTCGCCCGCGCCGTGTCGGACGACCCGAAGGGGCCGCTGGTACCGGTGGCGAAGAAGTCGTCCAGCGGCAAGATCTCCATCGGGGGCCGCAAATGGGCCGCTCGGCGGCTGGACGGACAGGGCGTGGCGGAGGCCGAGGTCGTCGGCACCGGAGCGGTCCCCGCGGCGCTGGCCGACCGCGGGCTGCTGGTCGAGCTGGTCAAGGGCGGTGAGGTGGTCGCCCGCGAGCCGCTCGACGCCGCCCGCGAACGGCACATGGCCGCCCGCGCCAACCTGCCGCTGTCGGCCACCCAGCTGTCCCGGGGGGAGCCGGTCCTTCCCACGGAGTACGCCACCGAGGGCTAGACCTGTCGCCGCGACGGAGGGGCGCGGGCGCACGCGCCCCGTAGCGCCCCCTCCCGCCGCGTGCCCGGAGTCTCTAGGCTCGGAGGTTGAGCTCCACCCGCCGGACCGGGCTCCCGCCCCCTCGACACCAGTCTCCGCACCGCCTCGCACCGAACCGCCGGGACCACGGTCACCAGACCCCATAGCCGAAGGACACCGACCATGCGCCGCGCCTTGATCGTCGTAGACGTGCAGAACGATTTCTGCGAAGGGGGAAGTCTCGCGGTGGCCGGGGGCGCCGATGTGGCCGCCGCGATCACCGAGCTGATCGGGCAGGCTCCCGCCGGGTACCGCCACGTGGTGGCGACCCGTGACCATCACATCGCGCCCGGTGGCCATTTCGCGGACAATCCCGACTTCACGCGTACCTGGCCCGCGCACTGCGTGGCCGGTACGGAGGGGGTCGGCTTCCATCCGAACTTCGCACCGGCCGTCGCCTCGGGCTCGGTCGACGCGGTCTTCGACAAGGGCGCGTACGCCGCCGCGTACAGCGGGTTCGAGGGCGTGGACGAGAACGGGACCTCGCTGGCGCAGTGGCTGCGCGAGCGGCGGATCGACGAGGTGGACGTGGTCGGCATCGCGACCGACCACTGCGTGCGCGCCACGGCCCTCGACGCGGCCCGCGAGGGCTTCCGCACCCATGTCCTCCTGGACCTCACGGCCGGCGTCGCGGAGGCGACCACGGAGAAGGCCCTGGAGGAGCTGCGCGAGGCGGGCGTGGAACTCTCGGGGAAGCCGGTGGTCGCCTGAGCCCTCCCGGGCCACCCGGGCCACCCGGGCCGGGGCAGGGCGCCGGGCGACGTCCGCGGTGCCGGAAGGACGGCGAGCGGCGCCCGCCCTCCCCGTCCCGGTCACCTCTGGGCCTGTGGGTCCCGCCCCGTCCCGGTCACATCTGGGCCGTCGGACGGCGCAGAAGGGCCCGGATGGGGCGCCAGAGCTCCTGGGTGAGGTCGGGGCCGCCGGGGCTCGTGTCGGGGGCCGTGCGCCATATCAGGCCGTCCGGGTGGTGCAGGACCGCCGTGATCTCGTCCGGGCTGGGCGGCGCGGCGTTGCCGCGCAGGTAGACCGCCCGCAACCCCAGGTTGCGCAGCCTGGTCAGCGCGCGCGCCCGGTTCTGGGCATGGACGAGGACCCGTACCGCGGCGGAGCCGTCGGCGGCGGGGCTGGGCAGGTTCAGCGCCACCACCACCGTGCCGTTCGGCAGCTTGCAGAAACCTCCTGCGGCCATGTCGTCACACCCCCGTATCAGCCGGTGTCAATAAGAGAACCACAGGACGCACCTAAACACGGATCGGCGGTGACCCGCCAGAGGGTCACCGCCGATCACGTTCTGACCTGCGCAGATACCGACTACCTACCCGCGGGTCCGACCTCCAGCTCGATCGTCGAGCCGTTCCAGGCCTCCTTCAGGATCTTGATCTTCGTGTTGGTGTCAGTGATCTTGACGCCGCCGGTCGGGTTCGACTCGTCGTAGTAGTCACCGGTGCGGTCGTTGAAGAGCGGGACACCCTTCGACCCCGGGATGTACTTCGCCACGTCGGCCCTGTGCAGCGTCATGCCGTCGGTGCGGCCGAGGCTGAACGGCGAGTCGTAGGCCTGGATGCGGTTGCGCATCAGCGTGCCGTCGGCCCACTTGAGCGCGGTCGGGTGGGAGTCGACCGGCAGCACCAGACCGGTACCCGCGTGCTGGCTGGTGTTGTTGTCCGCCTGGGAGGTGTCCCACTTCCAGATCAACAGGCCGTTCTGGTAGGCGTAGTGCTCCACCCAGTCCGGACGCGCCGTGAAACCGAAGTTGTACGGCCCGACCTTGAGGGTCTTGTCGTACGACACGTACTGCCGGTTCTCGGCGATGTAGTACTGCGCGTAGTCCTTGGTGAAGGACGCGCCGACGCGGGAGAAGCCGGTGGCGGTCCAAGCGGCGTCCGCCGTCTCGGCATTGTCGGAGAAGACGGGCGCGCCGTCCGCGGTCACCTTGATCGCGTCGGTGGTGAAGCCCTTCTGGGCCACGCCGCCGTCGGTCTGGTAGCGGAACCGCAGGCCGATCTTCTGGCCGGCGTAGGCGTCGAGCGAGTACGCGAACTTCTTGTACCCGTCGAGGGTGCCGTGCAGGGCGGGCTTGTCGCTGCCGTCACGCGCGATCGGCTGCCCGTCCACCGTGCCGTCGAGGGCGGTCCAGTTGGCGCCGCCGTCGGTCGAGACCTCGGTGTAGAGGTAGTCGTAGTTGGCCTCGATGTCGTACCAGCCGTCGAAGGTCAGCTCGGCGGCCGACTTCCCGGTGAGGTCGACCGAACGCGTCAGGGTGTTCCTGAGGTTGTCACCGCTGCCGCTCCACCACTGGGTCTGCCCCTCGGAGGGGGCGATGATCTCGGTGGTGACGGCCTTCTTCGGAAGCGTGACGACCAGCGCCTGCTTGTGCTTCGTGTTGTACTCGGCGACGCCCAGCTTGTGCCAGGAGTTGACCCCGGCCTTGGCGGTGTCGTAGTTCAGCCAGCCGAGCTGGAGCTTGTCCCAGGCGGTCATGTCGCCGGGGAGGTCGCCGATCTCGTTCTTGCCGGTGCCGAGCCACGAGCCGGACGACATCAGCGTCCAGAAGCCGGTGGAGTTCTCGCCGCCCGCGGTGTCGTAGTGGTCCGGCAGACCGAGGTCGTGACCGTACTCGTGGGCGTAGACGCCGAGTCCGCCGTTCTCCGGCTGGACCGTGTAGTCGCCGACCCAGATGCCGGTGGAGCCGATCTGCGCGCCGCCGAGCTTGTTCTGCTCGGGGCCGGTGGCGCCGGCGTCGGTGCCGAAGGCGTACCAGCGGTGGGCCCAGATCGCGTCGGTGCCCTGCGCGCCGCCGCCCGCGGACTCGTCCTCGCCGGCGTGCACGACCTGGAAGTGGTCGATGTAGCCGTCGGGCTCGTTGAAGTCGCCGTCGCCGTCGAAGTCGTAGCGGTCCCACTCGTCGAAGCGCGCGGCGTCCGCCTTGATCTGCGCGTCGGTGCGGCCGGCCGCCTTCTGCTGGGCGACCCAGGCGTTCAGACCGTCACTGACGACGTTCCACACGCTCGGGCAGTTGGTGTCGCCGCAGGCGTTGTTGCCGTAGCGGGCCTCGTTGTAGGGGACCTTGACCCAGTCGGAGACCTCGCCCTCGACCGAGTAGCGACCCGAGGACTGCTTCTCGTAGTACGTCTTGACCGAGTCGACGCCCTTGCCGGACCCGAAGTACAGGTCCTCGAAGTGCTGCTGGTCGTAGTCGGCCTTCCAGGCCGTGGAGTTGTCCTTCTTGCGGTCCGGCTTGGCTATCCGGTTGTGCAGCGGGCCCGCGGTGCCGCCGTAGCGGGGGTCGGTCCGGTCGCCGAACTCGACCAGGATGGTGAAGATCTTGTCGGTCTTCTCCCGGCCCAGCTCGACGTACTTGGCGTCGCCCTTCTTGCTCTTGAGCTGCACGACCTTCGAGCCGTGGCGCTGCTTGACCGAGGCCTGGCCGGATATGACCTGCCTCAGCGCCTCCTCGCGCTGGGCCTCGACCGTCTTGCTCAGCGGGCCGTCGAGGTTGTGCTCGTGGCCCTTGTGGTTCTCCGGCGACGCGGGGTCATGCCGGTCGACGGCGGGCGCCTTGGCGGCCGGACCGGCCGAGTCCGCCTGGGCCACGGTGAGGCCGGAGAGCGTGGCGGTGGCGGCGGCGAGCGCGACCGCGGTCGCGGCGGCTCTCGACGTCCAGGGTCTACTGGTCACTTGAGATCCTCCCCAGCGTCCGGGGCGCGCGGAAAGGAAAGGGGGGTGGTGGAGATGGTGCGTCCGCGCGCGCCTGATCGACGCGTGTAGTCAAGTGCCGACATTTGACTAAAGGTTGCGGAGAAAAGACAGACCTTGACTTGAGCAGAACAAGTGCACTATGCGGAGATGACATCTCGCTCACCGAACAAGTCGGGATTCGTTCTCCGGGCGCGCGGGACGGCCGATCCGGTGGCCCGCATGACTCGGTGCGCCCCCCGTGCATCGGCACTGTTGGTCAGGTCACGCTTACCGTTCGTCCCGGTCGGGCATGCACGCGAAGAGATTCTGTCCGCACCCTCCCCCGCAGCGTGAGGCACGGGGGGAGTCCACCCCCTTCATCGAGGACACGATTGCCATGCCTCGTCCGACCGCCGCACAGATCGCCTACGGTTCCTGCACCGTGATCTTCTCGACCCTCGCCATGCTGCTGCTGTCACAGACGAGTTCGGGTGCGGGGATCGCCGTCATCGCCGTCGCGGCACTCCTGCTCGGGCTGCTGGTCGCCATGACGGTGCCCATGCCGAAGCGCACCCCGACACCCGCGCCACGGCCCGCCACCGACGTGGCGCCGCCGATGCCGGCGACCGTTCGCCGCGAGCCCGTGCGGGAGCCGACGGCCCACTGAGGAGTTCACCCACGGCACACGCAACGGCGGGCCCGTCACCTACCGGGTGACGGGCCCGCCGGTATACCGACCCGGGTCGAGAGGTGCCGGGTCAAGAGGTGCTGACCACCACGGTCTTCGCCGCCTTGTCGTGCAGACCCTGCTTGTAGGGCCTGTCGAAGAAGCTCCAGCCGCCGCAGATCGCGGTCCAGACGCAGGCGCAGCAGAACGCGAACGGGATCCACAGCACCGACGCACGGAGCAGCGAGGCCTGAACGGAAGGCGTGGCTCCGTTGTCCAGATGCGCCACGCGCATGTTCAGCCATTTCTTGCCGAGCGTCTGCCCCGACTTGGCAATCATGATCGTGTCGTACGCGATGTAGAGCACGGCCGCGATGACGGACTGCGCGATGGAGTCGCCCACGTTGACCCGTTCGGCGTCCACCTGGTACTCGTCCACGTTGAAGCCCCAGGTGATCAGCCAGACCACGATGCCGACCAGCACCATGTCGATGATCCGGGCCACCGTGCGCTTGCCGCTGTCGGCGAGCGGGGGCATACCGGCGAGCGGGTCCTCAGGGTGCTCACCGCCGCCGTAGGCGCCGCCGTCATAGGGACCGCCGCCGTAGGGTCCACCACCCTGGGAACCACCGCCATAGGGCCCGCCGCCGTACGCGCCGCCGCCGTCGGGCGGGGGCTGGCCGCCACCGTAGGGCGGCGGCTGCTCGCCGCCCGGGGGCCTGTCGTACGGCGAGCCGGCCCCCTCGCCGGGCGGGGGCTGCTTCTTGAAGGGGTCGTCCTCCGGCGGCTGCCCGCCGGGACCAGGGGGCGGTTCGGTGCTCATGGCCCGAGTCGAACCCGAACCTCGCGGCTCCGCATCCGGCGAGGGGCCGTCCGGAGTACCGGCCCCCGACGGCTGCTCCCGACGCCCCTCCCGTCAGCCCGCGACGAACGTGTGCGCCGCCTTGTCGTGCCAGCACTGGCGCCACGGCCGGTCGAACACGCACCACAGGACACCGACGAGGCCGAAGCAGAGCAGACCGGGGACGCTGTAGACGAGCCAGCGGCGCAGTGCCGCGCCGAAGGACGGGGCGTCGTGGCCCTCGATGTCCCGCACCTGGAGGCCGAGCAGCTTCTTGCCCAGCGTGCGCCCCCACTTGGCGGTGGGCAGCGCTTCGTAGAGGACGCCGAAGACGAGCAGCACGGCGAGAACGATGCCCAGATACACGGCCGTCGTGCCGTCCAGCAGCCAGACGGTGACCGTCCGCCCGGAGAGCTCGGCCTCGTCGATCTTGCTCTGGACGTGGTCGAGGGCCCGGGTGCCGAGCGGCACGGCGGCGATCGCGGTGACGCCCGCGACGACCACGGTGTCGATCAGCCGGGCGGTCAGCCGCTTGCCGAGCCCGGCCGGGCGGGACTGGGCCTGCCGTCGCGCGGCCGCCTGGAACGGGTCCTCCACCGGGGGCTTCCACGGGGCGACGGGCTGCCCGTCGGGGACGCCGCCGGACGCGCCGGCGAGCCGGTGCACCTGCTGCGCCCACGAGGACTGACCGCCGCCCGAACCCGAGGTGACGGGTGCCGAGGCATGGGCCTGATGGGGAACGCTCGCGGACGGCGGGGCGGACGCCGGGGACTGCGACGCCGCCGCGCGGGCGGCCGCCGCCTTCCCGGCGCCGAAGCCGGGACCGCCGGGGGCACCGGCCGGCTGCTGCCCCCGTCCGGCACCCTGTCCGCCGGCCGGTGCCGACGGTCCGGCGGGGCTCGTCCGGGGGGCCGTCACCGGTCCCGACGCCGGGGAGCCGGAAGGGGCGGTGACCGGGGTCCCGCTGGGCCCGCCCTGCGGCCCTGTGTGCGGGGCGGGGGCGGCCTCGGCGCCGCCCCCGCCGCCCTGCGCCGTGGCGGTCGGCCGGCGGAACACGAACGTGTTGCCGGAGGGCGGCTGTTCGGGCCCCGCCGGGAAGTCGGGTTCCGCGGGCGAGGGCGATGCCGTGGTGCCGCCCGGCTGCGCCGCGGGGTCCGCCGGCACGCGCGGGTCGGCGCCCTGGGCCGCGGGCCAGGAGACCCGCCGGTCCTGGTCGCCGCCGAAGCCGGACTGCCGGGAGCGGTCGGCGCCCCAGGCCGATGCGGGCTCGGGGCGACTGCCGTGCTGGGCGTCGGGGCGTCCGGAAGCGGACTCCTCGTCGAAGAAGTACGGCCCGGTCTCCTCGACGGCGGGCTGCGCGGGGCGTGTTCCGGAGGGCGGGGCGAGCGGCTCGCCGTCGGCCGGTGCCGGGCGGCTGGTGCCCGGCACCCAGGCGGCTCCGTTCCAGTACCGGACGTATCCAGGGATGGAGGGGTCCGGGTAATAGCCCTCGCGGGGCCTGTCGTCGCCTGGTGCCGGGGTTGGGGCGCTCATGTCCGTCGTCCCGTATCTGCTCGGGGGTGTTATGGGGGTCTCCACATCTATCAGACCGGCGCAGCCCTCATGGCACGTCCCGCCGGACCCGCCCCTTTCGGGCACGGTTGTGCTAGTGCCGCGTCAGTCAAGGTTCGCCCGTGAGGAGCGGCGTCGTGGGGGCCCCTCCCGCTCGAGCGAAGCCGAGAGTGGGGGAGTGTCCTCTCGACGTGCCGGCCGGAGGGCGTGCCGGGCGTCGCGACGGGGCGAACCTTGGCTGACGCGGCACTAGGCCCCGCCGTCACGGTCCCGCCCGTCCTCCCGAGGGACCCTCGGGAAAGAACTTCGGGAAACCCGCGTAATGCTCCCGCCCTTCCCCGCTCTCGTCGGGTACGGGTCCGTCCCAGGGCCCCCGACCGAGGGAGAGGCACGCCATGCACACCGTGGTGGAGCGCGAACTGGAGCTGAGGCTCATCCTGTCGCCGGAGCGCGGCATCGGGGTGCCGGCCCGCCTGGCCTACCGCACCGACGACCCGTACGCCGTGCACATCAGCTTCCACATCAACTCCGAGCACCCCGTCAACTGGGCGTTCGCCCGGGAGCTGCTGGTGGAGGGGGTGTTCCGGCCGTGCGGGCACGGTGACGTGCGGGTGTGGCCCTCGAAGGCGGGCGGGCGTTGCGCCGTGCTGATGGCGCTGAGTTCACCCGACGGGGACGCCCTGCTGGAGGCACCGGCGGCACAGGTGTCGGCCTGGCTGGAGCGCACGCTGCGCGTGGTGCCCCCGGGGAGCGAGGGCGAGCAGCTGGGCATCGACGACGGTCTGGACCGGCTGCTGGCCCGGTGAAGCCGGCGCGGACTCAGAACAGCTTGCCGGGGTTGAGGATGCCCAGCGGGTCGAACACCTGCTTGACCGCCCGCTGCATCTCCACCCCGACGGGGCCGATCTCACGCGCCAGCCACTCCTTCTTCAGCACGCCCACGCCGTGTTCGCCGGTGATCGTGCCGCCGAGCTCCAGGCCGAGGGCCATGATCTCGTCGAAGGATTCACGGGCGCGGGCGCACTCGTCGGGGTCCTGGGCGTCGAAGCACACGGTCGGGTGGGTGTTGCCGTCGCCCGCGTGGGCGACCACCCCGATGGTGAGCCGGTACTTCTCGGCGATGCGCTCGACGCCCTCGATCAGGTCGCCGAGCCGGGAGCGGGGCACGCACACGTCGTCGATCATCGTGGTGCCCCTGACCGCCTCCAGCGCGGTGAGCGACAGCCGCCGCGCCTGGAGGAGCAGTTCGGACTCGGCCACGTCGTCCGCCGGGACGACCTGCGTGGCGCCGGCGGCCTCGCACAGCGCGCCGAGGGCCGCGAGGTCGGCGGCCGGGTCCGGCGTGTCGAAGGCCGCCAGCAGCAGCGCCTCGGTGGTCTCCGGCAGGCCCATCGCGGCCATGTCGTTGACGGCCTTGACCGTCGTACGGTCCATCAGTTCGAGGAGGGAGGGCACAAGGCCGCCCGCCATGATCGCGCACACGGCGTCGCAGGCGTCCGCCGCCGAGGCGAACTCGGCGGCCAGCGCCAGCTGCGGCGGCGGCTTGGGCCGCAGCCCGAGGACGGCCCGGACGACGATCCCGAGGGAGCCCTCGGAGCCGACGAACAGACGGGTGAGGTCGTACCCGGCGACGCCCTTGGCGGTGCGGCGGCCGGTGGACATCAGACGGCCGTCGGCGAGGACGACGTCGAGACCGAGGACGTACTCGGCGGTCACCCCGTACTTCACGCAGCACAGGCCGCCGGAGGCCGTGCCGATGTTGCCGCCGATGGTGCACATCTCCCAGCTGGAGGGGTCCGGCGGGTAATAGAGGCCGTGTTCGCCGACGGCGCGGGAGAGGGCGGCGTTGACGACACCGGGTTCGACCACGGCGACGCGGTCGACCGGGCTGATCTCCAGGATCCGGTCCATCTTCGTCAGCGAGAGCACCACGCAGCCCTCGGTGGCGTTGGCCCCGCCGGACAGGCCGGTGCGGGCGCCCTGCGGGACCACGGGGACGCGCAGCCCGGTGGCGACGCGCATGACGTGCTGGACCTGCTCGACGGTGCGGGGCAGCACGACCACGGCCGGGGTGCCGGCCGGGCAGAAGCTCGCCATGTCGTTGGCGTAGGAGACGGTGATGTCGGGGTCGGTGAGGACGGCCTCGGCCGGCAGGCCCGCCAGCAGCCGGTCCGTGAGGTCGCCGTGCGCTTCGCCGGGAGGGGCTTGGATACGGCTCATGATCACAGCGTGTCACCCGGGGCCATCGGTGTGAACCCCGTCTGCGGCACCCTCTCCGTGCCGGGACCCGGTCGCCGTACTGGCGCACAGTGTCCGCCATGAAGACCGGTGTGAAGACCGCCATCAGGACCGGCATCCGGACCGGGGCGAGCGATCCACGCGGCGCGGGCAGGGGGCGCGGCAGGCGGCGTACCCGCTTGGTCGTGGGCGTGCTGCTCGGCCTGTCGGTGGGTGCCCTCGCCGTGGTCGGGCTGCTGTGGCTGGAGCGTCCGCAGCCGCGGCCGGTCCCGCCGCCCGCGCCGGGGCCCGCCCAGCTGGCGCTGGCCGCGGTGCGTGCCGGGGCGCCTCCCGCGCTGCGGGACCTGGCGGTGCTGATCCGCGAGCGCGAGGGGCAGGTGCGGGCGCATCCCCAGGACGCGCGCTCATGGGCGGTGCTGGGCACGGCGTACGTGGAGCGGGGCCGGCGGACCGGCGACGCCACCCGCTATCCGGCCGCCGAGCGGGCGCTGCGCGCCTCGCTGAAGGTGCGGCCGGGCAACGCCGGGGCGCTGGAGGGCATGACGGCGCTGGCGAACGCGCGCCGGGACTTCCGGGCCGCGCGGACCTGGGGCGAGGCCGCGCTGAAGGCGGACGGCAGACGCTGGACGACGCACGCGCTGCTGATCGAGGCGTACACGGGGGTCGGCGACCACAAGGCCGCCCGCGGCACCCTCGAGCGGCTCCAGAAGCTGCACTCCGGCAGGAGCGTGATGGTCCGCTCGGCCGCCGTGTACTGGGACCGGGGCTGGCGTGAGGACGCGGTGGCGACCCTGTCCGACGCGGCGGCGGGCGCGCAGACGCCGGCCGAGCGGGCGGCGTGGCTGGAGCGGGCCGGGCAGCTCGCCTGGGAGCGCGGGGACCGCGAGGTCGCCCTGGGGCACTTCGAGGAGGCGGTGCGCGCCGACCCCGGCCAGGGGAGCGCGACGGCCGGGCAGGCGCGCGCGCTGGCGGCACTGGGCCGGACGGACGAGGCGCTGGGCGCGTACCGGCTGGCGCTCGCCGCGCAGCCGTCGCCGCAGTACGCGCTGGAGCTGGGCGAGCTGTACGAGGCGCTGGGGCTGGAGCAGCCGGCCCGCGCGCAGTACGACCTGCTGCTGGAGCACCTGCGCGGCGCGGCCGCCGGCGGGGTGGACGAGGAGCTGGTGCGGGGCCGCTACGAGGCGGACCACGGCGATCCCGAGGAGGCCGTCCGGGTGCTGCGCGCCGAGTGGGACAAGCAGCCGGGGACCGCCGTGGCCGACGCCCTCGGGTGGGCGCTGCACCGCGCGGGGGAGAACGAGGAGGCGCTGGAGTACGCGGTGCGGGCCACCGACAAGGAGCACGGCGGCGGCGTACGCAGTGCGCTGTACGCCTACCACCGCGGGATGATCGAGAACAGCCTGGGCATGCCCGGGTCCGCGCGGCGGCACCTGGAGGAGGCGCTGCGGATCAACCCGTACTTCTCACCGCTGTTCGCGCCCACGGCACGGGAGAGGCTCAAGGCCCTGGGCGAGCCGCCGGAGGTACCGGTCCCGGCGGCCTGACCCCGGCACGTCAGAGGTTGCCGCGCTTCTCCTGCTCGCGCTCGATGGCCTCGAACAGGGCCTTGAAGTTGCCCTTGCCGAAGCCCATCGAGCCGTGCCGCTCGATGATCTCGAAGAAGACGGTCGGACGGTCCTGGACCGGCTTGGTGAAGATCTGCAGCAGATAGCCGTCCTCGTCGCGGTCGGCGAGGATCTTCAGCTCACGCAGGGTGTCGACCGGCACGCGGGTCTCGCCGACCCACTCCCCGAGCGTGTCGTAGTACGAGTCGGGGGTGTCCAGGAACCGCACACCGGCCGCGCGCATCGTACGGACCGTGTGGACGATGTCGTTGGTGTTCAGGGCGATGTGCTGGACGCCGGCGCCGCCGTAGAACTCCAGGTACTCGTCGATCTGGGACTTCTTCTTGGCGATCGCGGGCTCGTTGATCGGGAACTTGACCTTCAGCGTGCCGTCCGCGACCACCTTGGACATCAGCGCGCTGTACTCGGTCGCGATGTCGTCGCCCACGAACTCCTTCATGTTCGTGAAGCCCATGACCTTGTTGTAGAAGCCGACCCACTCGTTCATCCGGCCCAGCTCGACGTTGCCGACGCAGTGGTCGATCGCCTGGAAGGTGCGCCGGGCGGGCGGCTCCACCATCGGCTCGGCGGCGACGTAGCCGGGCAGGTACGGGCCGTCGTAGCCGGACCGCTCGACCAGGGTGTGCCGGGTCTCGCCGTAGGTGGCGATGGCGGCGAGGACGACCGTGCCGTGCTCGTCCTTCAGCTCGTACGGCTCCGCGACCGGGCGGGCGCCCTGCTCGACGGCGTGGGCGAACGCGGCCCGCGCGTCCGGCACCTCGATCGCGAGGTCGACGACGCCGTCGCCGTGTGCCGCGACGTGCTCGGCGAGGAAGTGGCCCCAGTCGGTGGCGGGCTTGATCACCGAGGTGAACACGAACCGGGCGGAACCGTTCTCCAGCACGTAGGCGGCGGTCTCGCGGCTGCCGTTCTCCGGTCCGGAGTAGGCGACCAGCCGCATACCGAACGCGGAGGAGTAGTAGTGCGCGGCCTGCTTGGCGTTGCCGACGGCGAACACGACCGCGTCCATTCCCTTGACCGGGAAGGGGTCGGCCCGCCGTGCGGTGTCGGGAGTGTGGTGTGTGGTCTGCGTCATGGCCGCAGCGTCTCGCCGGTAGCACAAGGTGCGCAATAGTCTGCGTCTTCACTGGGCAAAATGACCAGCGGATTCGCCGATTCGGCGGACGCTCTGTACAGGATGACCACTTCGGGAGGCCGCCATGACGATCGACCGGCTGGACGGGCAGATCATCGTGCTGCTCGCACGGGAGCCGCGGATCGGCGTGCTGGAGATGTCGCGCCGGCTCGGGGTCGCGCGAGGCACCGTGCAGGCACGGCTGGACCGGCTTCAGTCGAATGGCGTCATCCGCGGATTCGGCCCGCAGGTGGACCCGGCGGCCCTCGGCTACCCGGTCACCGCCTTCGCCACGCTCCAGATCCGGCAGGGACAAGGGCCCGACGTACGGGCGCACTTGGCGACCGTGCCGGAGGTGCTGGAGCTGCACACCACGACCGGCAGCGGGGACATGCTGTGCCGGCTGGTGGCCCGCTCGAACGCCGATCTTCAGCGTGTGATCGACCGGGTCGTCGGTTTTGATGGCATCGTGCGGGCCGCCACGGCGATCGTGATGGAGAACCCCGTTCCGCTGCGGATCATCCCGCTGGTGGAGCAGGCGGCGCTCCATGAGTGAACGGACGATCAACGGGAAGGCGACGGACGTGAGCGACCTGGGGTCCGTCGTGCGGATCGGTGCGGCCGGGACCGACCGCGCCTGTCGGCGGCCCCCGCGACGCCGACAGGATCCGAACGACAGGCCCTAGCAGCGGGGTGATGGTGTGTGAACTTCTGGGAGTATCTCGGCGACCGCCATCAGCAGATCCTCACCGACGCCTACCAGCACGCCAGCGTCGTCTTCCAGTGCATGGTCGTGGCGACCGCGATCGGAGTGCTGATCGCCGTGGCCACCTACCGCTCCGAGTGGGCCGGCGGCCTGGCGACCCTCGCCACCTCGACCATCCTCACCATCCCTTCGCTGGCCATGATCGGTCTGCTGATCCCCCTGGTGGGGCTCGGTGTGCCGCCGACCGTGATCGCCCTGACGCTGTACGGGCTGCTGCCGATCGTCCGCAACACGATCGTGGGCCTGCGGGGCGTCGATCCGACGCTGGTGGACGCGGCCACCGGCATCGGGATGTCCCGGGCGAAGCGGCTGATGCGGATCGAACTGCCCCTCGCCTGGCCGCCGATCCTGACCGGCATCCGGGTCTCCACGCAGATGCTGATGGGCATCGCGGCCATCGCCGCGTACGCCTCGGGTCCCGGCCTCGGCAACCTGATCTTCCGCGGTCTCGCCTCCCTGGGCAGCAAGAACGCGCTGAACCAGGTGCTCGCGGGCACCGTCGGCATCATCATCCTGGCCCTGCTGTTCGACGCGGCGTACGTGCTGCTCGGGCGACTGACCATTTCTAAGGGGATCCGTGCCTGAGTCCGAGTCCCACGGGGCGTCCATCGAGCTGGAGAGCCTCAGCAAGCGGTACGCCGGCAATCCGCAACCCGCCGTCGACAACGTCAACATGGAGATCAAGGCGGGCGAGACGGTCATCTTCGTCGGCCCGTCCGGGTGCGGCAAGTCGACGACACTCAAGATGATCAACAGGTTGATCGAGCCGTCGGGTGGCCGCATCCGGATCAACGGTGAGGACGTGACCCACATCGACCCGGTCAAGCTGCGCCGCAAGGTCGGCTACGCGATCCAGTCGTCCGGCCTCTTCCCGCACATGACGGTCGCCCAGAACATCGCGCTCGTCCCGCGGATGATCGGCTGGCCCAAGCAGCGCATCCGGGACCGGGTCGAGGAGATGCTCGACCTGGTCGGGCTCGATCCCGCCGAGTTCCACGGCCGCTATCCGCGCCAGCTGTCCGGCGGGCAGCAGCAGCGGGTGGGCGTGGCGCGGGCGCTGGCCGCCGATCCGCCGGTGCTGCTGATGGACGAGCCGTTCGGCGCGGTGGACCCGATCACGCGGGACCATCTCCAGGACGAGCTGATCCGGCTCCAGCGCGAGCTGCACAAGACGATCGTGTTCGTCACCCACGACTTCGACGAGGCGATCAAGCTGGGCGACCGGATCGCGGTGCTGCGGGAGCGGTCGCACATCGCGCAGTTCGACACCCCGGAGGCGATCCTCACCAACCCGGCGGACGACTTCGTCTCCGGCTTCGTGGGCGCCGGGGCGGCGCTGAAGCGGCTGAACCTCACCCGCGTCCGCGACGTGGAGATCACCGACTACCCGACGGTGACCGTGGACGACCCGCTGCAGAGCATCTTCAACCGGCTCCGCTCCAGCGGCACGAACGAGATCCTGCTGCTGGACAAGCGGGGCCGCCCCTACAAATGGCTCAGGCGAGGCGATCTGATGCGGGCCAAGGGCTCGCTCGCGCGGGCCGGGACCCTGGTCCACGACACGGTGACCCGCGACGCGACCCTGCGGGACGCGCTGGAAGCCGTCCTGACGGACAACACCGGGCGGGTCGCGGTGACCGGGCGGCGCGGCGAGTACATCGGCGTGGTCGACATGGAGACGCTGATGAACTCGGTGCACGAGCTGCTGGAGGCCGACCGGCTGGACGCGCTGGAGCACCAGCACGACCTGGAGGGGACACGGACCGGACAGACGCACGCGGAACAGGAAGGTCACGGAGCGGAGCCCAAGGCGTGACCACCTCTTCGGAGCGCGACCGTCCTCCCGGCGAGCACGACGTCAAAGGGCATCCCTTCCGGGACGAGGGCGAGGTGCCCGCCGACCAGGAGCCGCCTCCCCCGCCGGCCCGGACGGCACCCCGCCTGACCTGGCAGAAGCTGACCTTCCTGCCGGCCTTCGTGGTGGCCCTCCTGCTGGCGACCTGGCTGTGGTTCCGGCAGGCCGAGCTGGACACCATCTCCGAGAACGCGCTGTCCGGCGGCCAGGTGTCGGAGGCACTGTGGCAGCACATCCAGCTGACCGCGATCTCCACGTTCTTCGTGCTGATCATCGCGATCCCGCTGGGCATCCTGCTCACCCGCAAGACGTTCCGGAAGGTCACCCCGGTGGCGATGATGTTCGCCAACATGGGCCAGGCGACCCCGGCGATCGGCCTGCTCGCCCTGCTGGTGATCTGGCTGGGCATCGGCCGCAGGGCGGCCCTGATCGGCATCATCGCCTACGCCATCCTGCCGGTGCTGTCGAACACGATCTCCGGCCTCAGGGCGAACGACCCGACGCTGCTGGAGGCCGCCCGGGGCATCGGCATGTCCCCGGCGGGAGTGCTGAGCCGGGTGGAACTGCCGCTGGCGGTCCCGCTGATCCTGGCGGGCGTCCGTACGGCGCTGGTGCTGAACGTCGGCACGGCGACGCTGGCGACCTTCGGCGGCGGGGGCGGACTGGGCACGCTGATCACGACCGGTATCACCAGTCAGCGCATGCCCGTACTGGTCCTGGGGTCCATCCTCACCGTCTCGCTCGCCCTGCTGATGGACTGGCTGGCCTCACTCGCCGAAGTACTTCTGCGGCCGCGAGGACTGGAGGTGGGCCGATGAGGCGGTTGCTGTGTCTCACGACGTCGCTGGTGCTGGCCACCGGCTGCGGGCTGACCAGCGGCTCCCCCATGGTCGACGACGTGCGGCCCGGGTCGATCGGGCAGGGCGAGCCGCTGAAGGGCGCCGATCTGACGGTCACCTCGAAGGAGTTCACCGAGCAGCTGATCCTTGGAGCGATCATGGGAATCGCCTTCGAGGCGGCGGGCGCGGAGGTCCTCGACCGGACCGGCATCCAGGGGTCCGTGGGCTCGCGCGAGGCGGTCAAGAGCGGCGAGGCGGACGCCGGGTACGAGTACACGGGCACGGCCTGGATCACGTACCTGGGCAACAGCAAGCCGATCACCGACCCGCGCCGGCAGTGGGAGGCGGTGCGCGACGCGGACCTGAAGAACGGCCTGACCTGGCTGGAGCCCTCGGCCCTGAACAACACCTACGCCCTGGCGATGAACCAGGCCAACGCCGAGAAGTACGGCACCAGGACCCTCTCCGAGGTGGCCGCGCTGTCGAAGTCCGACCCGGCGGCCGTGACGCTGTGCGTCGAGGGCGAGTTCGCAAACCGCGCGGACGGGCTGCCGGGCATGGAGAAGGCGTACGGCATGGACATCCCGCCGTCCCGGGTCACCCAGATGGACACCGGGATCATCTACACCCAGACGGCGAAGGGCAGCTGCACCTACGGGGAGGTCTTCACCACCGACGGCCGCATCAAGTCCATGAACCTGGTGGTGATGGAGGACGACAAGAAGTTCTTCCCCAACTACAACGCCGCCCCCGTGATCAACACCAAGACCCTGGAGAAGTGGCCGGCGATCGCGGGCATCCTCGACCCGATCACGAAGAAGCTGAACAACTCAGTGGCGCAGACCCTCAACGCGAAGGTGGACGTCGACGGCGAGGATCCCCATCAGGTGGCGCTGGACTGGCTGGTGCAGGAGGGGTTCGTGAGGGAGGGGTGACCGCTCGCACGGCCGCAGCCCCTCGTGGAAGTGGGGCTGCGGCCGGCCACCCCGCCGAGGTCGGCGCTGGTGGGTCAGCAGCTCGGGACCGGGCCCGTGCCCTTCTCCAGCGCGGTCAGGGACTGGATCGCGCCCTTCAGGGTCTTGACGGGGATCAGGCGCAGGCCCTCGGGGAGTTCGGCCTTGGCGTCGGCGCACTCGGCGACCGGGACGAGGAAGACCGTCGCGCCGTCGCGGTGGGCGGCCTGGGTCTTCAGTGCGACGCCGCCGACCGCGCCCACGGAGCCGTCGGCGTCGATGGTGCCCGTGCCGGCGATGGTGCGGCCGCCGGTCAGATCGCCGCCGCTGCCGTCGCCCTCCAGCTTGTCGATGACGCCCAGGGAGAAGAGCAGGCCGGCACTGGGCCCGCCGACGTCGGCGAGTTCGAGGTCGACCTTGATGCCCTTGTCCTGAAGACCCAGGTAGCTCAGCGCGGCCTCGCTCGCCGCGTTCTGGGACTCGCGCATCTGGGCCTCGTTGTGCTGCTCGATCTCCTTGACGGAGCCGCCGCTCGGGTAGACCGCGTCGCGGGGCATGACCGCCTTGTCGGTACGCCACCAACTGTCGAGCACGTTGCCGAGCCAGACCCGGGTGTCCGGGCTGGTGGCCTCGATGGTCGTCATCCGCAGTTGACCGTCGGTCTCGCGGGTCGGCGCACCGGAGATCGTGATCACCGGCGCGCCCTGGTCCTCCCCGAGCACGTTCGCCGTCATCCCCGGCTGCGCCACCACGAACGGCAACGGCGCCACCGCGGTGGCGGCGATCAGACCGACGACGGGCAGCGCACAGACGACGAGGGCCTTGGAACGCGTGAGACGAGAGAGCACGAGGTCAATCTAACGCGCGGAGGTGTTCGCGATGTCGGCGGAGGCGGATGGGCACTGTCGACGGGGCCGGAACGTGGCCCGCGTCAGCGCAGGGCCTCCGCCACCTCCCGCGCCGCGTCGACCACCCTCGCCCCGACGCGTTCCGGGACCGCGTCCGCGAGCATCACCACGCCCACGCTGCCCTCGACGCCGGTCACGCCGACCAGGGGGGCGGCGGCTCCGCAGGCGCCCGCCTCCAGTTCGCCCTGGGTGAGGGTGTAGCCGGGGTCGCCCGGCGGGCGCTGGCGTGCGGCCAGGATCGCCTTGCCGGCGGCACCCCGGTCCAGGGGGTGCCGGAAGCCGGCCCGGTAGGCCACGTGATAGTCCGTCCAGGTCGGCTCGACCACCGCGACGGCCAGGGCCTCCGCCCCGTCCACCAGCGTCAGATGCGCCGTCGCCCCTATGTCCTCGGCCAGCGACCGCAGCGCCGGCAGCGCGGCCTCCCGTACCAGCGGATGCACCTGCCGTCCGAGTCCCAGGACACCCAGCCCGACCCGGGCGCGCCCGCCCAGGTCACGGCGTACCAGCGCGTGCTGCTCCAGCGTGGCGAGCAGACGGTAGACGACGGTGCGGTTCACGCCCAGCTTCGTGGACAGTTCGGTGACGGTCAGCCCGTGGTCCGTGTCGGCCAGCAACTTGAGGACGCGCAGTCCCCGGTCGAGCGTCTGAGAGGTCTCCGCGGTCACGACGCCCACTCCTTAAGTGGTGAGGTCGGCAGCCCTCTCGCGGCGAATGCGTCACCGAGTCCCGTCAGCGACGCGCTTCAGAGGCTGCCGATCGGCTTACGGCCCGGCCGGTGGTCCGGGCCCAGTCGCTTCACGGCTGCGCTCCGCGGCGGCGCTGCCACGGGGCGTGTGCGTAGCGGGACATTAGCGAAGCTGGTTCGCTCAGCGGAAGTCTCCGTCCAGAATCCGGTCAGGGACGGGTATGGGGTACTCGGGTTTGCCCTGATATGTACGGCGCGCAGCGCACGGAAGGGGGCGCGGGGAACCGCGCCAGCAACCCACGGTCGCCCCGCGGCCGAACACGAAGGTGGACCCCGGTCAGGCACAACACCGGCGTCACCGCATCCGCGTGAATCCCCGCCGGGCACAACAGCGGCGTCACCGCATCCGGGTGGCCCACTCCTGCACCTTGGCGATCCGCTGGCGCAGTTGACCCGCCGTCGCCTCCGCGCTCGGCGGGCCGCCGCACACCCGGCGCAGTTCGGTGTGGACGACACCGTGCGGCTTGCCGCTCTGGTGGACGTAGGCCCCCACCATGTTGTTGAGCTGCTTCCGCAGCTCCATCATCTCCTTGTGGCTGACCACCGGCCGTCGCTCGGCGGGCAGTTCGAGGAGGTCGGCCTCGGCGTCCGGCTTCTTGCGGCTGTGCGCGATCTGCCGTGCCTGGCGCTTCTGCAGCAGGAGTTGCACCTGGTCGGGTTCGAGCAGCCCCGGAATGCCGAGGTAGTCCTGCTCCTCCTCGCTCCCCGGGTGGGCCTGCATCCCGAACTCGGCGCCGTTGTAGGTGACCCGGTCGAAGACGGCGTCGGACTCCAGGGCCTCGAAGGGAAGCATGTCCTGCTCGCCGGTGTCCTCGTCCTGCTCCCGCTCCGCCTCCTGGAGGAGCTTGTCCTCCTCGGCGTACGGGTCCTCCTCGCCGTCCTTCTTCGGCTTGTCGAGGACGTGGTCGCGCTCGCGTTCCATCTCGTTCGCGAAGGACAGCAGGTCGGGCACGGTCGGCAGGAACACGGACGCGGTCTCGCCGCGTCGCCGCGACCGTACGAAGCGGCCGACGGCCTGCGCGAAGAAGAGCGGTGTCGAGATGGTCGTCGCGTACACCCCGACCGCCAGCCGCGGTACGTCGACGCCCTCCGACACCATCCGCACCGCGACCATCCACCGGGCGTCGTTGCCGCTGAACTCGTCGATCCGGTCGGACGCGCCGGCGTCGTCGGACAGCACGAGGGTCGCCTTGTCGCCCGTGATGTCCCTGATGAGCTTGGCGTAGGCCCGTGCCGAGTCCTGGTCGGAGGCGATGACCAGGGCGCCGGCGTCCGGGATCGCCTTCCTGACCTCGGTCAGCCGCTGGTCGGCGGCGCGCAGCACGGACGGCATCCAGTCGCCGCGCGGATCGAGGGCCGTGCGCCAGGCCTGGCTGATCGCGTCCTTGGTCATCGGCTCGCCGAGCCGTGCCTCGATCTCGTCCCCGGCCTTGGTGCGCCAGCGCATGTTGCCGCTGTAGGAGAGGAAGATCACGGGGCGCACGACATTGTCCGCGAGGGCGGAGCCGTAGCCGTAGGTGTAGTCGGCGGCGGACCGCCGGATCCCGTCGGCGCCTTCCTCGTAGGCCACGAAGGGAATGGGGTTGGTGTCGGACCGGAACGGCGTGCCCGTCAGGGCCAGCCGCCGGGTCGCGGGCTCGAACGCCTCCAGGCACGCCTCGCCCCAGGACTTGGAGTCACCGGCGTGATGGATCTCGTCGAGGATCACGAGGGTCTTGCGCTGCTCGACGCGGTTGCGGTGCAGCATGGGCCGCACGCCGACCCCCGCGTACGTCACCGCGACCCCGTGGTAGTCCTTGCCGAGCGGCCCCGCGCTGTACTCGGGGTCGAGCTTGATCCCTATCCGCGCGGCGGCCTCCGCCCACTGCTTCTTCAGGTGCTCCGTGGGCGCGACCACGGTCACCTGCTGCACGACGTGGTGGTGCAGCAGCCAGGACGCCAGCGTCAGCGCGAAGGTCGTCTTGCCGGCGCCGGGCGTGGCGACCGCCAGGAAGTCACGCGGCTGCTCCTGGAGATACCGCTCCATCGCACCCTGCTGCCAGGCCCGCAGCTTGCTCGCGGTACCCCAGGGGGCGCGGCCCGGGAAGGCGGGCGAGAGGTGATGGGACGACGAGGAGGAAGCAGACATGTGCGTGGGCCCGGAGGGCCCTCCGTTAAGGGTGGTGGCGGGCGACGGGCGGGAGGTAGACACGGTCTCCGTGGGGGTAGAGCGGCCGGGCTGGGTACGACAACCGGGCCACCCTACCGGCGGCCCCCACCCCACGAGCAGCGAACTCCCCCGCCTCCCCCACGGGTGGGACCGACGTCACAGGACCCTCGGCCGCCCCGCGATGCGAGTCACTTCACGTCTCACCGCTCCCGCACCCGTGTGGTCACCCATGCCCCCACCGACGCCACCACCGCCATCGGCAGGAACACCGCGGCGAACGCCGTCGGGTGGGAGGCAGTGGTCGTCGTCACCGTGTGCGTGAGCGTGCCGCCGCCGAGGGCGGCGAAGGCGGCGCCGCCCACGGCCAGGAGAAGGATGTTGGCGAGCCCGTCGGAGATCTGGAGGGCCGCGGAGTTGGCGCCGGCCTGGTCGGGGGTGGAGAGCTTGAGGAGCAGGACGCTGGTGGAGGAGATCACCAGTCCCATGCCGAGACAGCCGAAGGCCCAGGCAACGGCCACGATCCATACCGGGACGGTGTCGAGCAGGACGCTCGGGGCGGTGGCGATGGCGGCGGCGACCAGCAGCATGCCCAGCGTCATCAGGCGCTCGCGGTACGGCTCCACACGGGGCCGCGACTGCAGCCAGGAGCCGAGCGCCCAGGTCACCCCGCCCGCGGCCAGCGAGAGACCGGCCAGCGTGGGGCTCAGGCCCCGCTGGGTGACGAGCATCAGCGGCACGAAGGACTCGGCGGCGATGAACGACCCCGCAGCGACGCCGCGCAGCAGCACGACCGAGGGCAGTCCGCGCGCCGCGCGGTAGGTGCCGCGCGGGAGGAGCCCCAGCACCGCCGGGACCAGCAGGGCGACGCCCGCCGCCCCGGGCAGGACGGAGACCCAGGTGAGGTCCTGCGCCGCGTACTGGAGCAGGCCCGCGCCGAAGGAGATGCCGAGTGCGAGGCGGATGCGGCGCTGATCGAAGGATCCCTGTCCCTCTCCGGGCCCGCCCCGCACCGCCCCGGAGGCCCGCAACCGTATCTGCGGCAGGGCGAGCGCCAGCGGGAGGAACACCAGCACCGGTATCCCGAGGAACACCCAGCGCCAGCCCAGCTGTTCGGTCACCGTGCCCGCCGCGAGCGGCCCGACCACCGACGGCACCACCCAGCTCGCCGCGAACGCCGCCATGATCGCCGGCCGCATCCGTTCCGGGTAGGCCCGCCCGACCACGACGTACAACGCCACGATCACCATCCCGCCGCCGAGCCCCTGCACCGCCCGGCCGAGGATGAACAGCCACATGGCGCCCGCCGTCCCGGACAGCAGCAGCCCCGCCGCGAAGGCGCCGATCCCGGTGGTCAGCGGGCCCAGCGGGCCCCGCCGGTCCGACCACTGCCCGGCGAGCACCATGGCGAACAGACTCGTGGTGAAGTAACCCGAGAAGGCGAACGCGTACAGCGACACCCCGTCGAGCTCCCGCGCCGCCACCGGCATCGCCGTCCCCACGGCCGTCGCCTCGAAGGCGATCAGCAGCACGACCGAGACGATGCCCACGCTCAGCGCCCGGTACGACCTGCCGAGCACACCCTCACCGTCGGTTTCCGGTGCAAGGGGCGGGGCGTCTGCGACCTCGGCGTCGCGGGGATTCAGGGCAGCCATGTACGCCAGAGTAAGGGGCACAACTGGATATGACCCCTGTCCGGAGACGGTGACGGCCTCGGTCCTTGGTCGTAGTCCCGGCCCGTTCGTGAACGGCGTATGGCAGTCCCGTTGCGCCCCCTCGCCCTTCCTTGAGCCCCACCCTCCCCGGCCCCTACGGTCGAAGCACGTCACCAGCACACGGCCGTGTGCCCGAGCGGTTCAGGGGCTCGCCTGCAAAGCGAGTTACGCGGGTTCGAATCCCGCCACGGCCTCCAACGCCTCGACCAGGCGGCCCTGTCTCAGTTCAGGTCTCATTCGATCAGTTCCGATCACGAGGCGTAAGGCCCAGGCCAAGACACCTAGCGTTGACGCGGACGCGTGGGGCGCGCCCGATGTGGACAACCTACGGTTGCGGGCGGCCTCTGGATGCGGGCGGCCTCCGGATGCACCCGCGTTCGACTACCTGGGGGAGAAATGTCGCAAGAGAACGGTGGCCGGACAGCCCGAATAGATTCGACGGGGTTAGCGCAAGGCGCCGTCATCGCGCAGTCCTTGGACAACCACTGGGTCAACGCGGAGTTGACCAAGAAGATGATAGAGAAAGGACATTCGCTCCGAGAGGTCGATGACGTACGAAGCAAGGACGTACGAGCCGAGTACTTCCGCAGCCTCATCAACACCCGGCAGGTCGTGGTGAACCGGGTGTACTTCTACAACAATCTCGCAGTGAGTTGCGACTTCCTCGAAGACGGTCCCGCCCGCCATGCCCATCAGGAGCTGCTCGGCAAGGGGGCGCTCGTTCCCTTCCTGCTCCACGAACGGGAACCGACCGATCGCCCGGACAACGTGGACATCGACGACACGGCTTTCGATGCCTGGCGCGACACGATAGCGGGACTGCCGTCGGCGGCCCGGGTGAAGTGCGTGCGCATGTCGTGGAACGACGAACAGAATAGGCGGGACGCCAAGAACGGACTGTTCAACCCCTTCGCCGCACGCGTGCAGGGGTTGACCGCGAAGGACATCCGGCTCCTTGCGGCTCAAGTGGGAGTTCCGAGCGAAAGAGTTCGCGAGTTCGCGCGTGCCATAGGCCAGGTCGTGGATCACAGCAACGAGCTGCGAATCGACGACAGACCCGTCACACGCAACGTGCTCTATGAGAAGTTCATATCGGTACCCGGATTTCCGGTCAGCGACGGCAGGTACGACCGGAGCAAGCCGTTCGCCGGAGAGATCAAACAGCTCCTGGACCTGATCTACAACGTCAATCTCGCCGACGCCATGGGCATGCACCCCCTGACCCCGTCCGGCAGCCTGCGCCGCCTGGCCCTGCAGGAGTGGCAGGACATACGCGGACAGGCGACGGGGGAGGCCGTCACCGACCCGGAAGCACTGCTGCTGTACCTGAAGCGCCAGGCATTCGACACGGTGCAGTCCGGCCTCACCCCGGCCAGAATAGATTCGCTGGAATTGGCGGACATTGTGTCTCTGCGGGCCACAGACGAGTGGAACGCGTATATAGAGTCGTTCGACTCCATCATCGCCGATCCGACGACGTTCGACAATCATGTGAACTCGGTGTTCCGGCACTACATCGAACTCAACAAGAACATCTTCGACCTCGCGAGAAGACGCAACAGCGAGGCGAGGAAGTGGATGCCTGTCATCGAGATCGTCGTCAGCGTCGGCGGATCCGTCTTCACGGCGATAACCGGAGACGAGACCTGGTCCCTGACCGGAAGCATAGGAACCGCGGCGGCAAGCGTGTACGGCGGTTCGGTGCAGATGGTGCTTCGCAATCGCGCCGCCGGACGCCATGAACAGAAATTCGCGCGAGAACTGGCGACTGTCCGCTTCGACACCGTGAACGAGTGGAGGCAGTTCCGCCGATCGGTGGAGCAGCTTCCCGGGTACCAGCAGGTCGCTACCCACACGGCGGCCACCAGTGCCGCGACGATGCAGGACAACAGCGCCACAATAGAGTACTGAACCGTAGGACGAGAGGCCACATGACCCCCTACGACATGCTGCGTACATCGCGCCCCGAATTGTTCGCCAATTCCCCCGAGGGCATCGAGATCCTGTTCAGCCCCGACGAGATCGAGGCAGCACGACGCAGTGTCGGAGCGGGCGTGGACGAACCGGTCGGCGTCGTGTACGCCGACCGGTTCGTGACCATCGTGCGCGACGCGGTGCGATTCCCCGGGGGTGAACTTGGCCTGTACCTGCGGTTGGTACCCACCTCCGCCACTCCTGGTGCGGTGATCCTGCCCATCACCGGATCCGGCCAGGTCGTGCTCGTCGAGCACTACCGGCACGCCACTCGTGCCTGGCACTGGGAAGCCCCCCGGGGCATGGGTTCCCCCGACACCTCCGCGGCCGCCAGCGCCGCCCGCGAACTGCACGAGGAGATCGGAGCACACGCCAAGGAACTCATCTCCCTGGGAGAACTGCACCCCGACAGCGGAATTCTCGGCAGTCAGGTCGAGTTGTACGCGGCCCGCATCGACGGCACCGGCGACCTGGACACGGCCGAAGGAATCCGGCGGACGGCAACGGTTCCCCGGACGGCTGTGGAGGAGATGATCGCGAACGGGGCCATCACCGACGCGTTCACGATCGCGGTCTTCACCCGCGCGCGCCTGGCCGACTTGTTCGATGCCCCGGATGACTAGCGCTGCGGCAGGCGGCGGCGCGACGTCGGACCAGTACGGCATCGAGCAGTGCGGCGCCGGCTGGAGCAACTAGAGCACGCCGCCCGCCTCGTCCTGGAACAGTTCCGTCCAGTAGTGCCAGCCGGAGCGGTCGACCGAGCCCGTCGGGTCGATCCTGCGCAGGACGTCGATCATCGTCGCCGCCAGTTGGTCGTACCTCTCCGTCGTCAGCTCGTGGTCCGTCGCCGCGTCGATCGCCTTCTCGCGGTGCAGCAGCCAGAGGGTGAAGGACAGGGTCGAGACGTCCGTGTTGAGGGGGTACAGCCTCGCCTCGGGTTCGCTCCAGTTCAGGACCTCGCCGGTGGCGCCGTCAACGACCAGGCTGTTGTCCTCGATGAGGTAGCCGAGCCGTATGAGGTGGTCGGCGCGGACGGGGAGGCGGTCGGTGGGGAAGTCGCCCGGCCGCTCCTCGGTGTAGTACTCGGTCAGCGTCGGCAGCGGGACGTCCGTGTCGAGGTAGAAGAGGAAGCCGTCCTCGGGCAGGCCCGTCTCGCGCAGGAAGCGGCGGGTCGGCTCGTGGGTGAGGGTCCCGGGGAAGTCGACCTCCTCGAAGCGGGCGATCCGGCCGGGACCGAACTCCTGGTCCAGCAGGCGCGGGGGAAGATCCAGGGCGAGGCCGGACTCCGTGCCCGGGCCCGCCATCAGGGCGAGCGGGCGGATCAGCGCCGCCATCCGCCAGTACGGCGGCAGTTCGTCCTTCGGGCCGGTGTCCTCCTCGAACACCGCGAGCAACTGCCGCGTCGCCTCCGCCACCGCCTTCGGTCCGAAACGGCCGGCGTACGAGGCGAACTGGCCGCGTACATCCGCCAGTTCCTCCGTCGCCGCGGCGAACCGCACCAGTGTCCGCAGCGACGGCGCCAGCGGGCGGCTGTCCATCAGCTCGGGGCGGTCGTGGAGGAAGTACGCCGTCGAGACCTCGCCGGTCGCGCCGTCGAGCAGCATCGACTCCGACTCCAGGCCGTCCGGCGCCAGGAGCCCGCCTATCACGAGCTGTTCACGCAGCCGGGCCAGCAGGCGGTCGGGGTCGCCCGTGGAGTCGGCCACCGTCCGCAGTCCGTCCCTGCGCAGGGCGTCGAACGTCAACAGGGCACTGTCGCTCGGCAGACCCGGGCCGGACAGCCAGCGGCGCGTCGGCGCGTGGGTGACGTGCGGGTCGAGTTGGTCCTCCGTCAGCGTGATCACCGCGGCGGCGGCGTCGATCGTGCTCATGGTTCCCCCGTGCGTGGTTGTCCACGGGGTACGCCCGCCGTCCGTGCCCCGCGGCCGTCCCCACTGCCCAGAACACTACGCGCCACCACTGACAAACGCTTCGACCTGCGCGAACCCCGAGCGAACGGCGCCCATCGAACACGCCTGTCGAACCACGCCTGTCGAAAGGTCGAAAGGCTCCTGCCGAACGACGCCGCGACGGGCCACCGGCCCCCTCACGCGGCACGCGACGCCCGCGGCACGCGACGCCCGCGGCGCACGACACACGCGGCGTGCAACGCACGGAGCCCTCGGCGCCCGCGGCGCTCGCCGCAGGCCACACCCGCCGCGCCCCCGCCGCGCCCGCCGCACCGTCAGCGTTCGGAGCCCGGCGCGACCGGCGTCACTACCCCGTCACCACCGCCGCCTGCGGCCGGATCGGCAGCCGGTTCACGGGGCGTCCCGTCGCCGCCCGTACCGCCGACGCGATCGCCGCCGGTGACGCCACTACCGGCGCCGCGCTGACCGCCTTCGCGCCGAACGGCGCGACCACGTCCCGCTCCTCGACGAGCTTCACGATCCGGATGTCGGGCGCGTCCAGCGCCGTCGGCAGGGCGTACCCGGTGAGGTCGGGGTGCCGTATCACGCCACGCGGGGTGCGCAAATTCTCCGTGAGGGCGATGCCCACCCCCTGGGTGACCCCGGCCTCGATCCGCGCCGCCAGTTGCGCGGGGTTCAGCACCCGCCCGACGTCCTGGGCGACGGCCAGCTCCACCACCCGTACCGAGCCGATCTCGATGTCGACGTCCACCACCGCGCGGATCGCGCAGAAGGCGAGCCCCACGAAGGCGTCGCCCTGCCCGGACGCGTCCAGCGGCTCCGTCGGGTGCGGGCGGCACTGCGCGGTCGCCCACAGCTCCTTGCCGTCCAGCGCCTCGGTGACGGTCGTCGACAGCACGCCGTCGTACGACGTGATCTTGCCGTCGGTGATCTGGAGCAGCTCGGTCGACATGCCGAACTTGTGCGCCAGCGGCTGCAGCAGCTGCGTACGGACCATCTTCGCCGCGCGCTCCACCGCACCGCCCGACACCCAGGTGTGACGGCCGCGGCAGCCCGGGCCGGCGGGCGGCTGGTCGGTGTCGACGGGCGCCACGTGCACCTCGTCGATACCGAGCGTCTCCTGGACGATCTGCCGGGCCAGGGTGGCGAAGCCCTGCCCGGTCTCGACGGCCGCGCACAGCACCGTCGCCACGCCGTCCTGGACCTTCACGGTGGCCGTGGAGACCTCGTCGGCGCCCTCCGCGCCCAGCATGTGCACCATGCCCAGGCCGTAGCCGACGCCCCGGCGCACCGCGCCCGGCTCGCCCGCGCCCTCGGGGCCGCCGGGCAGCAGCCACTCGTCGGCGGGCGTGTCCTTGGGAAGCGGGGGCAGCGGGAAGTCGCGTACCGCCTGGAGGAGTTCCGCGGCCGGCGCCGGACACGTCACCGTCTGGCCGGTGGGCAGGACGTCCCCGGTGGACATGACGTTGCGCAGGCGCAGTTCGGCCGGCTCGACGCCGAGCTTCTTGGCCAGCTTGTCCATCTGCGCCTCGTAGGCCGCGCAGACCTGCATGGCGCCCTCGCCGCGCACATGGCCGGAGGGGGGGTTGTTGGTGCGCACGGCCCAGCCCTCTATGAAGGCGTTCGGGACGACGTAGGGGCCGCAGGCGAAGGCCACGGCCGCGGCCAGCGCCTCCGCCGAGGTGTCGGCGTACGCGCCCGCGTCGAGCAGGATCTGTGCCTCGACCTTCACCAGCCTGCCCTCGGCGTCGGCGTGGTGGCGGTAGCGCAGCAGCGTGGGGTGGCGGTGCGTGTGGCCCAGGAAGGACTCCTCGCGCGTCGCCGTGAGCTTCACCGGGCAGCCGGTCTTCAGGGCCAGCAGGCCGAGCGGCAGCTGGAAGCCCGGGTCCTCGCGGTCGGCGGTGGCTCCGGGCACGCCGGTGACGACGACCTTGACGCGCTCGGGTTCCAGCCCGTAGCAGGCGGCGGCCCGGTCCCGGTCGGCGTGCGGGTCGGTGGACGCCAGGTACAGCTCCACGCCGCCGTCGGGGCGTGGCACCGCGAGGCCCGCCTCCGCGCCGATGGGGGCCGGGTCCTGGCGGCCGATGCGGTACAGGCCCTCGACGACCACCTCGCCCTGCGCCTCGGGGTCGCCGTGCAGCAGCGGGATGTGCCGGATCAGGTTGCCGTCCGGGTGCAACGGCTCGGCCTCGAAGGCCTGCTCGGGGTCGGTCACCGGGTCGAGCACCTCGTACTCGACGATGACGGCGGCCGCCGCCATGCGCGCGGTGTCCGGGTGGTCGGCGGCGACGGCGGCGATGGGCTCGCCGTGGTGGCGTACGACCTCGGAGGCGAACACCGGGCGGTCGGCCTTGCCGCGTCCGTGGACCGGCGAGCCCGGCACGTCCTCGTGGGTGACGACGGCCCGTACGCCGGGCATCTCCCGCGCGTGGGTGGTGTCGATGGACAGGATGCGCGCGTGCGGGTGCGGTGAGCGCAGCACGGCCGCCCAGAGCAGGCCCTCGGCCCACAGGTCGGCCGCGTACGGGAAGGTGCCCTCGGTCTTCGCGCGGGAGTCGGCTGCGGCCAGGGATGCGCCGATGCCGTGCGGGAGCGCCTCCGGGGCGGGAACGGCCTCCGCGGTGGTGGTCGCGGTGGCGGATTCGTTGCTCACGCCTGGCCTCCGTCCTGTGCCGTTCCGTAGGGCTGGTCACGCGCTCCGGGCGGTCCCCCGGGGGACTCGAACGCCGACCGGTTGACGCCGCCGGCCCCGGGGCCGGCCTGATGGGGGATGCGCGGCTCGTCGGCGTCGGCATCGGACGCGTCGGCCGCGGCGTGCGACTCGCGTTCGGCGACGACGTCCTGGACGGCCTCAAGCACGGCCCGGTAGCCCGAGCAGCGGCAGAGGTTCCCGCAGAGCGCCTGGCGGGTCTCCAGCTCGGTCGGCGCCGGATTGCCCTCCAGCAGGTCGTGCACGGTCATCGCCATGCCGGGCACGCAGAAACCGCACTGCACGGCACCGCACTTGGCGAGCGCCCGCTGCACGTCCGACGGCTGTCCGTCGGTGGCCAGGCCCTCCACCGTGCGCACCTCGCTGCCGGCCGAGGTGACCGCGGGCACCAGGCAGGACGCGACGAGCCGTCCGTCGACCTGGACGTTGCAGGCACCGCACTCGCCCTGCGAGCAGCCGTCCTTGGCGCCCGCGAGCCCGAGCCGCTCGCGCAGCACGTAGAGCAGCGACTCGCCGATCCACGCGTCGGTGACGGGGCGGTCGGCGCCGTTGACGCGGAGCACGTAGGAGGCGAGGGGATGGTCGTCGTGCGAGGTGGCGGACGGCTCGCCCGGGGCGCCCGGTTCGCCGTCGGGACCGGCGGGGTCCGCTCCGCCGTCGGTGTCCGCGGCCCGCGTGGAGCCTCCGTCGGCGCCCGGGGCGCCCTGGCCGCGCTCGGCAACGCTGTCGCCGGAGCCTTCTGACGGCCCCTCGGCGGCCTCCGCGCCCCCGGACGCACCGGAGACTCCCCGCGTATCTCCCGGCGCCTCAGCGGCCCTCTCAGCGGCCTCCGCGCCCTCTCGGGCGCCGGGTGCCCCCTGGGCGGCGTCCTGCGTCCCGGCGCCCGCGGGGACGCCTTCCGCCGGGTGCTCCACCGGGCTGTCGGCGTACAACCCGACCACGTGCCGCGCGCCGTCATGTCCCTGCGGGCCTTCGTGCCCCTGCGGGCCTTCGTGCCCCCAGGGCTGCCCGCCCGTCTCGGTGGCCCAGGGCGCGGACGCGCCCCCGGGGAGCGTGGCCGGCGGTGTACCGCCCCACTGCTCCACGAGCGCGGACGTGGTGAACTCGCCCGACTCGTCCGGAAGGTCACCGTTCGCGACGGGGATCGACCACTGCCCGGTCACGTCGTGGCCGGGTGCGGGCACGACCTGCGGATGGCCCGGGTGAGGGTGCCCGGCGTCCGGACCGGCGCCCTCGTCGAAGTTCCACTGCCCGGTGGACCCGAGGCCGTACGCGTACCCGTCCTGACCGCCGCCCTGGGGCATCGCGTTCGGGTCGGGCCACCCCGCGCCCTCGGACGGCACACCCCAGACGCCGGTGTCCGCGGGGTCGGTTCCGGTGGCGGGCGTGACCGTTATCGGCGGGGGCACATACCCGTGGCCGGGCGCGGCGAGCGGACTGTCCGCGGCGGCCAGAAGCGCGTCGATGCCGCCCTCGGGAAGCTTCACGAAGGCGGTGGCGCCGTCGTCGTAGTCGCCCTGGGGCAGCGGGTCCCAGCGCCCGTGCCCCTGGGGCGCGCCCTCTCCGTGCCGGTCGTCGGTCACGACAGTGCCCTCCCCAGTGCTCGTCGGGCCAGCGCGGCGACGGTGCGCCGCAGATGCAGTACGGCAGGCGGAAGCTGCGGCACCGAACCGTCCTCGACGGGTGGCGCGTCGGGGATGCAGGCCGCGGCGACGTACTCGCCGAAGGCGGCGAGCGCCTCGGGGACGATCGTGCGGCTGTTGTCCCAGTCGATGAGCTGCGCGACCCACTGCTCGGCCTCCAGGGGCCGCAGCGGCATCGGCGCTATGGCACCCACGGCGCACCGGACCCCGCGCCGGGCGGGGTCGAGGACCAGCGCCACGGAGGCGACGGCCCTCCCGGGTCCGGTCCGTCCGGTCGCCTTGAGGAAGACCTGCGGGGCGTGCAGCAGGGGCACGCGCACGTACCCGATGAGTTCGCCGGCGCGGAGCATCTCCACGCCCGCGAGCAGATGCGACACCGGGATCTCCCGGCGCGCCCCGTCCGGGCCCGCGATGACCAGGGCCGCCTCCAGGGCGGCCAGCACCGGCAGCGCGTCGCCCGTGGGGGCGGCGGTGGCGATGTTGCCGCCCAGGGTGCCGGCGTTGCGGATGTGCGGCGGACCCGCGGCGCGCGCGGCGGCGGCGAGCGCCGGGATGAGGGCGGCGAAGTCGGGGCGGCCCATCCGCGCGTGGGTGAGGCCGGCGCCGAGCAGGGCGTGGCCGTCCTGGTACTGCCAGCCGCGGATCTCGCTGATCCGGCCGAGGCCGACCAGCGCGGCGGGCCTGAGCTGACCGGAGTTGACCGAGGCCATCAGGTCGGTGCCGCCCGCCACGGGCACGGCGGCGGGCATGGCGGTGAGTGCCGCCACTGCCTCGTCCAGCGTCGCGGGCAGCGTGACGGCCTGCCCCGCCTGCGGTGCGTGCGTGGTCAAACCGGCTGCCCCTTCCCGCTGCCCCACCTGGTCCCGCCTGTGTGGCCGTACGGTACGTGCCGACAGGGCGGACGTGGCAACTCTGGCACATCTTCGCAGGACCCGAAGACGGGGGTCCGCTAGGAGACATTCGCCCACCTCATCGGGCAGATGGACCGATTTGTACGCACATCGTCGCGCGTCGCCGGTCGGCTGGAGATTGCCACTCTTCGGTGACCCTTGTCCGCTTTTTTGCCCGCCTGTTCGATATCTGCCCGCTTTCGCGACGGGGCCTACCGGTTCGGCGGAGCCCCCTCGATCGGGCGCCCGAGCACCCCGGGGCGCCGCTGCCACGGCCGCGGCCCGGCGGGCGGGCGGTAGGCGACGCCCAGGGCGTCGAGCCGCCGGTAGTGGACGGCCATCCGGCGCTCGAAGTCGGCGAAGTTCCGTTCCGCCGGTGCGGGCAGGGCGCTCCAGGCGACCTCCGCGAACGCGGCGAGCCTCGGGAACGCCTGGTAGTCCACGCGGGACTGGTCCTCCGTCACCTCGGTCCACACGTTGACCTGCGCACCCAGCACATGACCTGCCTCCGCCTCGGTGAGCTGGGGCGGAACCGGTTCGAAACGGTAGACGTCCTCCAGGGTGCGCACATAGCCGATCGGTACGGGTTCGTCCGCTCCGCCGGCCTGCCGGTGGTCCAGGTAGACCTGCTGCTCGGGGCACATGACGACGTCGTGACCGGCCCGGGCCGCCGCGATCCCGCCCGCGTAGCCGCGCCAGGACGACACTGCAGCCCCCTTGGCGAGGCCGCCCTCCAGGATCTCGTCCCAGCCGATGAGGCGGCGCCCGCGCGCGGAGAGCCAGTCGTCGAAGTGGCCGATGAACCAGGCCTGGAGTTCGTCCTCGTCGCTCAGCCCGAGTTCCTTGATGCGCGCCTGCGCGGTGGGCGACCGCCGCCACTGGTCCTTGGGGCATTCGTCGCCGCCGACGTGAATGAACTCCGACGGGAACAGCTCCAGGACTTCCTCGAACACCCCCTCGTAGAAGCGGAGGGTGTTGTCGGTGGGGGCGAGTACGTTCGGATTGACGCCCCAGGTGTCCCAGACCTGGAGCGCGGAGGTGTCGACGACGTCGGTGTTGCCGAGTTCCGGGTACGCGGCGATCGCCGCCTGCGAGTGGCCGGGTACGTCGATTTCCGGGACGACGGTGATATGCCGCTCGGCGGCGTACGCCACGATCTCCCGGATGTCGTCCTGCGTGTAGAAGCCACCGTGCGGCTTGTCGTCCCACAACGGAGAGGCCCGGTGGCCGAATTTCGTGCGTGCCCGCCAGGAGCCGGCCTCGGTGAGCCGGGGGTACCTCCCGATCTCCACGCGCCATCCCTGATCATCCGTCAGATGAAAGTGGAAGACGTTGAGTTTGTGGGCGGCCAGCAGGTCCAGGTAGCGCAGGACACCGTCCTTCGGCATGAAGTGCCGGGCCACGTCGAGCATGAGTCCGCGCCAGCGGAATCGGGGGGCGTCCTCGATGATCTGGTGGGGGATTCCGAGGGTGATTCCGGGCCGGACGGGGGCACGCCGGAAAGCGTCCGGGCCGAGCAGTTGACGCAGCGTCTGGGCACCCCAGAACACGCCCGCCGCGCTGCCGCCCCGGATCTCCACCCCCCAGTTGACGACGACACCGAGTCGGTAGGCCTCCGGATCCAGCGTGTCGTCCAGAAGCAGCCGTACGGCGTTCCGGTCACCCTCCGCGCCGGGGCGCAGCGGCAGGCCGAGGGCCGGGCCGAGGGTGGCGCGCAGCCAGCGTTCCGCGGTGTGCGTGCCGGGAGCCGCCCACAGGGTGGTGTCCTGGTCGAGGAGGACGCCGCAGCGCATCGGCCCCTGAACGGAGCGCGGCGCGGGGATCAGTTCCGTCGCGGAAGTCGCGTCGGTCATGTCGGTCACCTCAAGTCCTTTACCGCTCCGCCCAGCCCCGACACCGGTCGGCGCTGCACGAGCACGAAGAAGATCAGCACCGGAATCGTCATCACGGTGGACGCCGCCGTCACGCCGCCCCGGTCCGGCTCTTCCGGCTCGTGGAAGACCAGCAGCGCCGTCGGCAGCGCGGGCTGCGAAGTGTCGCTGAAGATGCACGACTTGGCGAACAGGAAGTCGTTCCAGGCCGAGCCGAAGGAAAACACGCTCGCGGCCACCGACCCCGGGAGACCAGCGGGAAAAGGAGCTTTCGCGGAAATCGCGCCCGGCTCGCCCCGTCGATGTACGCCGCCTCCTCCAGCGCCTCCGGCACGGCTTCCACGAACCCCCTCAGTATCCAGATCGCGAAGGGCGGGGAGAAGGCGAGGTGCGGCAGGATCAGCGAGCCACCAAGAACATGATCAGCAGGGTGGTCCGGAAGCGGAAGCGGAATCGTGTCACGGTCGTCGCGGCGAGAAACGCGATCGGCGCCGAGGCGATCACAACGGTGCACGCGACGACGAGACCGTTGGCGAAGTACCGCCCGAATTCATGCCGTCCGAAGACCCGCCGGAAGGAATCCAGGGACGGGGCGAGGGCCCATAAAAGGAGGCCGAGTCGTGTTGCAACATGCGCAACGGCGATATCACTGAGCGCAACATCAAGCCGGGTCATGAACTACATGGACACGACACGCCCACCTGCCCACCTGCCCACATGAGGTCTCCATCACCTCGTGGCAGGAACATGCAAGAAGACGGCGGGAGACCACGAGAAGGCCCCCGGGCCACGCCGCGGCGCGCCCCGGGGGCCTCCCGGACATCGCTCAGGAAACGGTCGGACGACTACTTGTCGCCGCCCTTGCCACCCTTGCCCTTGTCGTCCCCGCCGGCACCCATGGACTCGTAGATCTCCTTGCACATGGGGCACACGGGGTACTTCTTCGGGTCGCGGCCCGGCACCCAGACCTTGCCGCACAGCGCGACGACGGGCGTACCGTCGAGCGCGCTCGCCATGATCTTGTCCTTCTGGACGTAGTGGGCGAAGCGCTCGTGGTCACCGTCGCCGTGGGAAGTCTTCGGCGTGGGCTCTACGAGGGTCCCCGTACCAGTCCCGCGCTCGGGCTCGAGAGTGCTCATAGGGCCAAGGGTACTGAAGGCGGCAGGTCGGGTTGCGGGAAGGAGGTCCGTCAGTTGAGCGAGGGATCGTCGGGGTACGTGGCCACCATCGCGAGCTCGTTGCGCTGACGCCGCAGCACCTCGCGCCAGAGCCGTTCGGGGAACGGCGAGTAGACGTCGCCGGGCTCGGACTCCACCACGTACCAGGCGCCCTCGGCCAGTTCGTCCTCCAGTTGGCCCGGGCCCCAGCCGGCGTACCCGGCGAAGATTCTCAGCGAGCCGAGGGCGGAAGCGAGCAGCTCGGGCGGGGCCTCCAGGTCGACCAGGCCGATGGCGCCGTGCACACGCCGCCAGCCGAGCGGGGCGACGTCACCGGACGCGCCGCCGGGGATGACCGCCACGCCCAGAGCGGAGTCCAGCGAGACCGGGCCGCCCTGGAAGACGACCCCCGGCTCACCGGTCAGCTCCGCCCAGCCCTCCAGGATGTCGCCGACGCCCACCGGCGTCGGCCGGTTGAGGACGACTCCGAGCGAGCCCTCCTCGTCGTGGTCGAGAAGCAGCACGACCGCACGGTCGAAGTTCGGGTCCGCCAGGGCGGGGGTGGCCACGAGCAGCCGCCCTGTGAGCGAGGACACCTCGGTCATGCCAGACATGATCCCGCATCTTCGCCCCGCATGGGGAGCCCATCCGGTGGCGGGAGTGAACGCAGCTCAGCGCCCAGGGGGCACGGCCGTCCGCCCGGCGGCTCCGGTGACCCCATGTGCCCGGCGGAAAACGGTTCGTGTTGTGACAGAGATATGACAGGGCTGAGTGGTCCTCGGGCTTACGGCAGGGGGGTCGACGGCGATTACTCTGTCTCTCCGGCCCTTGCCCAACTCATCGGAACGCGAGATACATGACCGTCAACGACGATGTCCTGCTTGTCCACGGCGGCACCCCGCTGGAGGGCGAGATCCGTGTCCGCGGTGCGAAGAACCTCGTACCGAAGGCCATGGTCGCCGCCCTGCTCGGCAGTTCCCCGAGCCGGCTGCGCAACGTCCCGGACATCCGTGACGTCCGCGTGGTCCGCGGTCTGCTCCAGCTGCACGGCGTGTCGGTGCGCCCTGGCGAGGAGCCGGGCGAACTGGTGCTCGACCCGACGCGGGTGGAGAGCGCGAACGTCGCCGACATCGACGCCCACGCGGGTTCGAGCCGTATCCCCATCCTCTTCTGCGGCCCCTTGCTGCACCGCCTCGGCCACGCGTTCATCCCCGGCCTCGGCGGCTGCGACATCGGCGGCCGGCCGATCGACTTCCACTTCGACGTGCTGCGGCAGTTCGGCGCGACGATCGAGAAGCGGGAGGACGGACAGTATCTGGAGGCCCCGCAGCGGCTGCGCGGCACGAAGATCGCGCTGCCGTACCCGTCCGTCGGCGCTACCGAGCAGGTGCTGCTGACGGCCGTCCTCGCGGAAGGCGTCACGGAACTCTCGAACGCGGCCGTGGAGCCGGAGATCGAGGACCTGATCTGCGTCCTGCAGAAGATGGGCGCCATCATCGCGATGGACACCGACCGCACCATCCGCATCACCGGTGTGGACCAGCTCGGCGGCTACACCCACCGCGCCGTCCCGGACCGGCTGGAGGCCGCCTCCTGGGCGTCCGCGGCGCTGGCGACCGAGGGCAACATCTACGTCCGGGGCGCGCAGCAGCGGTCCATGATGACGTTCCTCAACACCTACCGGAAGGTGGGCGGTGCCTTCGAGATCGACGACGAGGGCATCCGTTTCTGGCACCCCGGCAGTCAGTTGAAGTCCATCGCCCTGGAGACGGACGTCCACCCCGGCTTCCAGACGGACTGGCAGCAGCCGCTGGTCGTGGCCCTCACCCAGGCCACGGGCCTGTCCATCATCCACGAGACGGTCTACGAGTCCCGTCTCGGCTTCACCTCCGCCCTCAACCAGATGGGCGCCCACATCCAGCTCTACCGCGAGTGCCTCGGCGGCTCGAACTGCCGCTTCGGGCAGCGCAACTTCCTGCACTCGGCGGTCGTGAGCGGTCCGACCCGCCTCCAGGGCGCCGACCTGGTCATCCCCGATCTGCGCGGCGGCTTCTCGTACCTCATCGCCGCGCTGGCCGCCCAGGGCACCTCGCGGGTGCACGGCATCGAGCTCATCAACCGCGGCTACGAGAACTTCATGGAGAAGCTCGTGGAGCTCGGCGCGAAGGTGGAACTGCCCGGCAAGCCGCTCGGCTGACAGCGGGGCTCATCACGTACGCCGATGGGGCGGCCACCCGGACCGGGTGGCCGCCCCATCGGCGTTGTGCTGCGGCGCCCCGAGGGGCGCGGGGAACCGCGCGACGGGCCACGACGGACCCGCGGGCGGTCCACGGCGCCGAGCCTCCGCGGCGCCGCGGGCTTACTTGCCCTTGGCCGATTCCTTGAGCTTCGAGCCCGCGGAGACCTTCACGCTGAAACCGGCCGGGATCTGGATCGGGTCGCCGGTCTGCGGGTTGCGCGCGGTGCGAGCGGCACGGTGGGTGCGCTCGAAGGTCAGGAAGCCGGGGATGGTGACCTTCTCGTCGCCCTTGGAGACGATCTCGCCGACGACGTCGGCGAACGCGGCCAGCACGGCGTCGGCGTCCTTGCGGGTCACCTCGGCACGGTCGGCCAGCGCGGCCACCAGCTCACTGCGGTTCATGTTGTTACTCCCGTGTTCTTCTTGCCATTGAGGCGTGCCACGCGGCGGAGCCGCATATCGGGCACAGCGAAAGCCGATGCTGCCAGGTTCCTCGGACGGTCCCCGGACCCGGGTCCGTCGTCAGACGCTCGCGCCCAGGGACGCATCCTGCCCCCACCTGCGGCGGGAATGCCAATCCGGCACCCGCAGGAGTCGTGAGAACACCCTTGGGAGTCACACGAAAAGCGCCACCGGCCAGGGGCCGGTCCGGCGGACCCTGCCTCCGGACAGGCTCCAGGGCGTGTCTCGGAAGTCCCTTCTGCCCCACAATGCCCGGCACGCACTCTCGCCGCACCGGACGAAATGCCGAGTACGCCCAGTACAAGGCATTCCGTCCGGCACGCCGAGAGCACGCACCGGACGCCGCGGGGCCGCCCTTCGGGCGACGAAGGGACTTCCGAAACACGCCCTGGCCGCCCACCCTAGAGGGCGGCCAGGGGTACGCCGTCCCGCGACGCGCCGGTCCGCGGGGCGGTCGTGGTGATCCTCACAGCCCGGCCGTCCGGGCCGCCGGGACGGGTCCCGGGGTCAGAGACCGGACGAGTCGGCCGGGGCGGCCCCCGCCGCCTTCGCGGCCTCCCGCACCGCACCCGCGACCGCGCCCGCGACCTTGTCGTTGAACACGCTCGGGATGATGTAGTTCGGGTTGAGCTCGTCCTCGGTGACGACGTCCGCGAGCGCCTTCGCGGCCGCGATCATCATCTCCGTGTTGACCGTGCGGGACTGCGCGTCCAGCAGGCCGCGGAAGACACCCGGGAAGACCAGCACGTTGTTGATCTGGTTCGGGAAGTCGGAGCGTCCGGTGGCCACGACTGCCGCGGTCTGGCGGGCGATCGCCGGGTCGACCTCGGGGTCGGGATTCGCCAGCGCGAACACGATCGCGTCGTCGGCCATGGCGGCCACGTCGTCGCCGTCGAGCACGTTCGGGGCGGAGACGCCGATGAAGACGTCCGCGCCGCGCACGGCCTCCTTCAGCGTGCCCGTGACGCCCTCGGGGTTGGTGTTGTCGGCGATCCAGCGCAGCGGCGAGTCCACGGGGGCCTCGACCAGGTCCTTGCGGTCCGCGTGCACCACACCGTGGATGTCGGCGACGACCGCGTGCTTGACGCCGGCGGCGATGAGCAGCTTGAGGATCGCCGTGCCGGCCGCGCCGGCGCCGGACATGACGACCCGGATGTTCTGGATCGCCTTGCCGGTGACACGCAGGGCGTTGGTCAGCGCGGCGAGCACCACGATGGCCGTGCCGTGCTGGTCGTCGTGGAAGACGGGGATGTCGAGGGCCTCGCGCAGCCGCGCCTCGATCTCGAAGCAGCGGGGCGCGGAGATGTCCTCCAGGTTGATGCCGGCGAAGCCCGGGGCGATCGCCTTGACGATCTCGACGATCGCGTCGGTGTCCTGGGTGTCCAGGCACAGCGGCCAGGCGTCGATGCCGGCGAACCGCTTGAAGAGGGCCGCCTTGCCCTCCATGACGGGCAGCGCGGCCTTCGGGCCGATGTTGCCGAGGCCGAGCACGGCGCTGCCGTCCGTCACGACTGCGACGGAGTTGCGCTTGATGGTGAGGCGGCGGGCGTCCTCGGGGTTCTCGGCGATGGCCATGCAGACGCGGGCCACACCCGGCGTGTAGACCATGGAGAGGTCGTCACGGTTGCGGATGGGGTGCTTGGACTGCATCTCGATCTTGCCGCCGAGGTGCATCAGGAACGTACGGTCCGAGACCTTGCCCAGCGTGACGCCCTCGATGCCGCGCAGCTGCTGGACGATCTGGTCGGCGTGCGCGGTGGAGGAGGCCGCGATCGTGACGTCGATGCGGAGTTTCTCGTGTCCGGACGCGGTGACGTCGAGGCCGGTCACCGAGCCTCCGGAGGACTCCACGGCGGTGGTGAGCTGCGAGACGGCGGTTCCGCTCGCGGGCACCTCCAACCGGATGGTCATCGAGTAGGAGACGCTGGGCGCCGTTGCCATGGCCGACTTCCTCTGCTTTCACCGTGTCGCGACTTGCCGTCCGATCGTCGCACCTACCGCCGAGTACGTGGTAGCCGCCCTGGATTGCGCTCATTTAGTTCACGGCGCACAGACGCGTGATCACGCACGGTGGGCGATATCGGAAAACTACTTCCACCATATGAGAGGCGATCGGGCATGAGAAGAGGCCCACGTCACATCGGACGCGGGCCCCTCACCCGTTCGATGACACCGACCCGCCATGCTCGCCTCGCGGCAAGTGGTCGCTCGTGGCGACGAAGGTTGGGCCCGGGGGCTTGGATCGGGCCGGTGTCACTGACCAGGCTAACAAACGGATCCCGCAGGGCCATTCCCGTGGGGCCACTCGATGCGGTTCAGTCCCTCAGCAGGTCCGGCACCCCGGCCGTGTCGGGCTCGTCCCGCTCCCCCGAGACGATGGTCAGCTGCTGGGTCGCCCGGGTCAGTGCGACATACAGCACACGCAGCCCGGCCGGCGACTCGTCGGCGATCTCCGCGGGCGAGACGACGACGGTCGCGTCGTACTCCAGTCCCTTGGCCTCCAGGCTGCCGAGCGCCACCACCCGGTCGCCGAGCCCGGCCAGCCAGCGGCGGGCCTCCTCGCGCCGGTTCATGGCGACGACGACACCGATCGTGCCGTCGACGCGGTCGAGCAGTCGGGCCGCCTCCTCGCGCACGCTCTCGCCCAGGGAGGCGCCGACGACGGCGAAGCGCGGCTCCACCCCCGTGGAGCGCACCGCCCTCGGGGACTGCGAGCCGGGCATGGCCAGGGTCAGCACCCTGGCGGCCAGTTCGGCGATCTCGGCAGGGTTGCGGTAGTTCACCGTGAGCTCGAAGCGGCGGCGCGGGCGGGTGCCGAGGGCCTCGTCGCGGGCCTCGGCCGCCTCGTCCGGGTCGGACCAGGAGGACTGGGCGGGGTCGCCGACGACCGTCCAGGTGGCGTGCCGGCCGCGGCGGCCGACCATGCGCCACTGCATCGGCGTGAGGTCCTGGGCCTCGTCGACGATGACGTGGGCGTACTCGGTGCGCTCCTGGGCCAGCCGCTCGGCGCGCTCCCACTGCGTCTCCTCGCGCACCGGCATCAGCTCCTCCAGGCCGGTGAGGTGGTCCAGCGGGTCGAGCTCGCGCCGCTTGCGCGGGCGGGCGGGGGCGCCGAGGGTCGCCTGGAGCTCGTCCAGCATCGCGACGTCGTGCACGGAGAGGCCGTCGCGTCTCAGTGACCGGGCGACCTTGCGCACCTCCCCGGGGTTCAGGATCCGCCGGGCCCAGCGGCCCAGGCGCCGCTCGTCGGCCATGGCGGCGAGGACCGCGCGCGGAGTCAGCTCCGGCCACCAGGCGTCGAGGAAGGTGAGGAAGTCGTCCTCGGAGGTGATGTCCTCGTCGAACGACGACCGCAGCTCGGCGGCCAGTTCCGGGTCCGAGTGCCGGCCGCCCGCGCCGGACCGCTCCCACAGGGCGTCCAGCAGCAGCTTGCGGGCGCGCGGGCGCAGCAGGTTGACCGGGGCGGTGCCGCTCAGCGCGGTGTGCCGGATCCGCTCCAGCTCGGCGGCCTCCAGTTCGAGGCGGCGGCCGAAGGCCACGACGCGCAGGCGCTGTGGTGAATCGTTCAGCTCCAGCGTTCCGCGGGCGGCCTTCCGCAGGACCTTGAGCATGCGGTACGAGCCCTTGGCACGGGCCACGGACGGGGAGTCGTACAGCGCGGCCTCGGCACCGTCGACGAGCGAGCCGATCGCCCGGATCGCGACCTGGCCCTCCTCGCCGAGGGAGGGCAGCACGCCCTCGGTGTAGGCCACCAGCAGCGGCGTCGGCGAGACGATCAGGATGCCGCCCGCGTAGCGGCGCCGGTCCTGGTAGAGCAGGTACGCCGCCCGGTGCAGGGCGACGGCGGTCTTGCCGGTGCCGGGGCCGCCCTCGACGTAGGTCACGGAGGCGGCGGGCGCGCGGATGACCAGGTCCTGCTCGGCCTGGATGGAGGCGACGATGTCCCGCATGGTGTGGCTGCGGGCCTGGCCGAGAGCGGCCATCAGGGCGCCGTCGCCGATGACGGGCAGCTCGTGGCCGTCGAGGGACGCCTTCAGCTCCGGGCGCATCAGGTCGTCCTCGACGCCGAGCACGCGGCGGCCCTTGGAGCGGATGACCCGGCGGCGCACGACCCGGCCGGGGTCGACCGGCGTGGAGCGGTAGAAGGGGGCGGCGGCGGGCGCCCGCCAGTCGATGACCAGCGGGGCGTAGTCCTCGTCGAGGACACCGATGCGGCCGATGTGCAGGGTCTCGGCGATGTCGGCCGTGTTGTCCGCGCGCACTGCGCCCTCGGCCGGCTCCACGGCGGTGTAGGCGCCGTCCGGGCCCTTCTTGCCGTCCTTGCCTGGCAGCAGGTCGATGCGGCCGAAGAGGAAGTCCTCGAACTCGTTGTTCAGCCGGCTCAGGTGGACGCCTGCCCGGAAGACCTGCGCGTCGCGCTCGGCGAGCGCGCCGGGTGTGCCGACGTGGCCGCGCTGGGCGGCGTCGTGCATGAGGAACTCCGCCTCGTGGATCTTCTCCTCAAGGCGGCGGTACACGCGGTCCAGGTGCTCCTGCTCCGCGCCGATCTCTCGGTCGCGTACGGAGTCCTGGGCCGGGTCGAGCGCGGCTTCCTGTTGAGCCTGAGCGGCCACCGGGCCCCCTTCTGACGTGCTGGGCAGCCGTCCACCGTACGCGAAAGGGACCCCTGAAGGCTACGCGTGAGCCCCGGGTCCGTCACCTGACGGCCCCGGGGCTCGGGTCTCACCGCTTCGCAGCAGTCGTCGTACCGCGCTACGCGCCGATCTCCACCAGCAGGTCGCCGTCGAAGGTCATGACCTCGAAGTGGTCGATCTCGTTCGGGGAGAAGGCGGCGCCGCCCTGGATGTAGAGCGGGTTCTTGGCCTGCTCCGTGGTGGCGTTCGGCAGGCCGTAGCCCCAGTCCGGGACGGACCAGTTGCTGATCGTCTCCCGCTCGCCGTTGGTGCCCACGGCGATCAACGAGCACTTCTCGGGGCCCTTGACGTTCTTCAGCTCCAGGACCGCGTCGGTGCCGTGCGGCTTCTCCTGCATCGCCACGGTGGCGCTGACCTGCGTCTTCGGGTCGGTCGCGGTGACCCGGTCGGGCATGCCCTTGAATGCCTGCTGGGCCGGGCTGACCGCCTGCACCGTGCGGTTGCCGCCGCCGGAGTCCTCGCCGCCGGTCGCCGCGACGGAGACCAGCGGGCCGCCGACGATCAGCGCGGCCGAGGCCGCGATCATGTACATGCTGCGACGGCGCTTCTGGGCGCGGCGTTCGGCGACCTCGTCGACCAGCTTCTCCGCCAGTCGCGGGCTCGGCCGGGCGGACAGCGACTCACCGATCGAGGGCGTGCCGGTGCCGGGCAGGTCGGCGAGCGCGGCCAGCATCGGTTCCATCCCGGCGAGTTCGTCGAGCTGCTGGGCGCACCACTCGCAACCGGCGAGATGGACCTCGAAAGCGGTTGCCTCGTGGTCGTCGAGGATTCCGAGGGCGTAGGCGCCGACGGTCTCGTGTTCGTTCGGGCCCGTTGATCCCTGCATGGGGCCAGACATACCCGGACCCCCCGCTCCGTATCCCCCGTAGGTGTTCATCACGCCGTCACCCCCCGCTCCTCCAGAGCCAGCTTCATCGACCGCAGGGCGTAGAACACCCGGGAGCGAACGGTGCCACTCGGTATGCCCAGGGTCTCCGCCGCCTCATTGACGGTACGCCCCTTGAAATACGTCTCGACGAGCACCTCCCGGTGGGCAGGGGTCAGGTCGTCGAGCGCGTCAGACAGCGTCATCAGCCACAGCGCCTTGTCGATCTCGTCCTCCGCGGGGATGACCTCCAGCGGCGACGGGTCGACCTCCTGCGGCCGGGCCTGCCGGCTGCGGTGGCCGTCGATCACGATGCGGCGCGCGACCGTCACCAGCCAGGGGCGTACCGAACCGGTGGCCCGATTGAGCTGACCGGCGTTCTTCCAGGCACGGATGAGCGTTTCCTGCACGACGTCCTCGGCACGCTGGCGGTCTCCGGCGACCAGCCTGAGGACATACGCGAGGAGAGGTCCGGCGTGTTCCCGGTACAGGGCACGCATCAACTCCTCATCAGGTTCCGAGGGCTGTGAGGACATGCGATGTCGGGCCCTCGCTCCACGTTCATTGGCCACGGCCGCATCCTTGCGCACGCCCACCTCCGGTGTCCGGGGGTTCCCCCAGTCGGTCGCTCGACACGGGGTACGGGCAGGAGGCGCCGCGCGTTCAAACCTGGGGAACGAATTTCTTCGGGGTGACATGACGTGAGAGGACATGGACGCACATTCCCCCCGCACTCCCTTCACATTTCCGCCGCATCGGCAAGGCGGCGGCCGCGCAGGTCGGCGCCGCGACCCGAAACGGCGTGTTGCCGAAATCACCTCGCCAGGCGCGAACGCCACTTGCGCAGATGCCGCATAACGGACTGTCAGGGTCGAGGCAGTGCCGCACGCCGGCGGTGCCGCGCCACCCGCTCGCGGTTCCCGCACACCTCGCTGGAGCACCAGCGCCTGCGCCGCCCCCGGGACGAGTCGAGGTAGACGAGGGGGCAGTTGTCCCCCGCGCACTGCCGCAGCCCCGCGCGTGCGACGGGGTCGGTGAGCAGCTCCACGGCGTCCCGGGCGATCGCCCCGAGCAACGCGGCGCGCTCCGGGGGGCCGTACAGCTCGCGCACCAGCGTCCCGTCCCGACCGCGCCGGGCACACGGCGCCGGCGGCGCGGTCCGGGCGACGGCGTTGACCTCGGCGAGCGGAAGGTCGTAGGGGCGGGGCTCAGGTGAGAGCGTGGCGCGGACCAACTGGTCGACATGGCCACGCAGTTCGTGGAAGGAGGCGAGCCAGGAGGCGTCCGCGCGGGCCGCCACGGTGCCGGGCGGGAGGAGTCCGGATCCGGTGATCCAGGCGTGCAACGCCCCGGCGGAACAGAGCCGTTCGACGGGGTGTGAGGTCGCCAGCAGATCGAGGCAGATCCGTCCGGCGCCGAACCGCAACTCGTAGGGGGCCGTGGCCGTACCCAGTGCCATGTGCGCGTCACCGCCTAAGCGCTCCGCCGTGAGTGCCGCGTGCCGTCGCCCGTCCGCGGCGTCGTCGTGGCCGGTCCCGCGGTTCCCCGCGCACCCCTGCGGGGCGGTGGTGAACCGCGTGCCTCACAATCTGCCTGCCCCGTGCGGCGATCGGTACCCCTCGGCGAGGACTCCCGGTGGACGGCCCCAGCGGCACGAAGATGTTCGCGATGCGCCGCAGGAAGAGTTTGAAGGGGGTGGCGTTCTGC
>NZ_JBSFCI010000009.1:0-141014 GCF_053593375.1 Streptomyces sp. NPDC002309
GGGCGTGGGCGACGGCCTTGGCGAGCATGGGGTCGTAGTGGACGCCGATCTCGTCGCCGCCCGTGTACCCGGTGTCCAGGCGGATGCCGTCGGGGGCTCCGGCATGACACCGGGGTGGTGCGTCGCCCGGATCGCCGGGACCGGCCGGGGCGCCGCGCATCAAGGGCATGACGCCGCATGACAGCGCGTGAAGGGGTATCGCGCTGCACGGCGGTCCCGCCTCAGGACTCCGGCCGTACCGCTTCCGGACCGCAGGTGAAGTCCCCGGAGTCCAGGCGCAGCCCCCAGGTGTTGCGACGGTGCAGGACCGCCAGTTCGGCTTCCAGAGGGGACGGCGGCACCGCGAGCACGGGGCAGTGGGCGTGCGTCAGGCAGTACCGGCTCACCGAGGGGGCGAACGCCCGGTGCCAGATATCCCGGCGCCCGGCGCCGACCACCAGGACGTCGTCCGCGCGGTCCGCGACGTCCACCAGGGCGCGAGCCGGCGTGCCGTGGGCCACCAGCGCGTGCATGGCGACCCCGGGGCCCTCCTCGCCGAAGGCATGCCGGAGCGCGGTCAGCAGGCGCTCGCGGGCCGGCTCGCGCCACTCGTAGGCCTGCACGCACGAAGCGGTGGACCGACTCGCCGCGAGCTGCCCGCCGGGCGGCTCCCAGGCCAGCACCGGCCACAGCTCGGCACCCCGGGAGCGGGCCTCCTGGGCCGCCCGGCAGAGAGCGGTCAGGCTCCCCAGGGAGCCGCTCACGCCGACGACGACGCGCGCGGCACCGGAATGGTCGTGATCGGTCATGGCTCCACCGTTCCTTCGCACACACCCGCGTGGCCCTGCCCGCGTGCGGCACACACGGCCGCACCCCCCATCCCACCTCGCCGCGCGGGACGGGAACAGACGGAACGTCACTTCTTGGCACGCCTCTAGCGCCCTTCGGCGGGCCGGCCGGCCACGCCGTCAGCAACCCGTCAGCGTCGGCACGCTCGCCGTCAGCAACGCGTCATGAGCCGTCGGCGCCGGCGGATGCCGGGCATAGCGTCTGGCGAGCGCCCCGGACCGTCTTCCGGCGACCGAGGCGCGTCAGCCAGGAAAGCAACCAGCTCAGGATCCTCCAGGAGGCATCCCATGGCAGATCTCACGTGTGACGACCCGGAACCCTGCGAACGGTTCCCGGCCGGACCTCTCTACGTCCCCGTCCGGCCGGGACCGGCAGGCTCCGCAGCTCGGCTCTTCCGCAGCCCCCTCGGCGACCGTACGGCCGTGGGCTTCACCTCCGAGCAGCGGCTCAAGGCGACCCTGGGTCGCGACCAGGCGTGGATCCGGCTGGCCGAACCCGCCCTGCGCGCACTGACCGCGCCGCTCGGGGTCACCACCGTCACGATCGACCCCCAGTTCTCGGCACCCGCACCGGCCCGTGACACCTCGAAGGCGTCCGCGCCGACGGCGCCGCCCGCACCGGAGCCTGCCTCCGCTCCCCGGAAGTCCGCGTCGCGCGCGGTGCCGGAGACCCCCCGAGACGCCTCCCGGAAACCCCATGCCGTCGGTGTCCTGCGTGTCACCGGCGCCGCCGCCCTCGTCTCGGCGCTCGCGCTGTGGATCGGTTGAGAGGACCGCACGATGACCACGCTTCACGAACCCGCCGTCACCACCACCGACGCCATGTCGGTGTGGCCGGCCTCCACCACCGAGCACCAGCCGGGCGAAGTCGCCGTGGGCGGCGTACAGCTCGCCGGGATCGCCGAGCGCTTCGGCACACCCGTCTACGTCCTCGACGAGGCGGAAGTGCGTGAGCGCTGCCGCACCTACCGGCACGCCTTTCCCGAAGCCGACGTCCTCTACGCGGCCAAGGCGTTCCTGTGCCGGGCGATGGTCCACTGGGTGGAGGAGGAGGGCCTCGGGCTCGACGTCTGCTCCGCCGGTGAGCTGGAGTTGGCGGTCACCACCGGCTTCCCGCCGGAGAAGATCGTGCTGCACGGCAACGCCAAGTCGCCCCGCGACCTCGAGACCGCGCTCCGGCTCGGCGTCGGCCGCATCGTCATCGACGGCCCCTCCGAGATCGCCCGGCTGGCGGCGGCCGTCGGGCCCGAGGGACATCAGAAGGTCATGGTCCGGGTGATCCCCGGCATCAGCGCCGGCGGACACGCCAAGATCCGTACCGGCACCGACGACCAGAAGTTCGGCCTGTCCATCTCCGACGGATACGCGCAGCACGCCATCGCCCGCATCCTCGACCAGCCGCAGCTCGAACTGACCGGCCTGCACTGCCACCTGGGCTCGCAGATCACCAGCGTCAAGCCGTACCTCTCGGCCGTGCGTCGTATGGTCGGCCTGATGGCCCGCCTGCACGAGCAGTACGGCCTGGTCCTGTCGGAACTCGACCTCGGCGGCGGCCACGGCATCGCCTACCGCCCGGGCGAGGAGGCCCTGGACATCACCACGCTGGCCCGGAAGGTGCGTGCCGAGCTGGCCGACGCCTGCGCGACGGCCGACATCGAGGTGCCCCGTCTGATGATCGAACCGGGCCGTGCGATCGCCGGTCCGTCCGGTGTCGCCCTGTACCACGTCCTGGCCGTGAAGCAGACGGGCTCGCACACCTTCGTCGCCGTCGACGGCGGGATGAGCGACAACCCGCGGCCCGCCCTGTACGGGGTGCGGTACGCGCCGCGACTGGTCGGCCGCCACAGCACCGCCGCCCCGGCTCCCGTGACCGTGGTCGGCCGGCACTGCGAGGCCGGCGACGTCCTCGCCGCCGATGTGGAACTGCCCTCGGACGTACGGCCCGGCGACCTCCTGGCCGTCCCCGTCGCGGGCGCCTACCACCTGTCCATGGCCTCCGGCTACAACATGGTCGGCCGGCCGCCGGTGACGGCCGTCGCCGACGGCCGCGCGAGGCTCTTGGTCCGCCGGGAGTCCCTGGACGACATCCGCAGCCGCGACGTGGGCCTCTGACCCCCGTCGCCCCCTCGACCACCTCCGGCCGAGTGCCGGCCACGACCTCGGCCGGAGGTGTCACTTCGCCCCTCTTGAAACGACATGTGAGGAACCCGTGACGGCCGAGAACGTGGTGGGGCTGATCGTCGCGATCGCCCTGCTCGCCTACCTGGTGGTGGCTTTGATCAAGCCGGAGCGCTTCTGATGACCGCGCCCGCACCCGTGAGGGAGAGTCCCACCGGGGCGGTGCGGCCGTCGGCGTCGGAACCGGCGCGCAGGATCGGCGCCGGCCTGCTCGATCCGCAGCAGCTCTGGCGCGCGCTGCCCGCCGCTCTGCACAAGCTGAACCCCGTCACGCTGGCCCGCAACCCGGTCATGTTCGTCACCGAGATCGGTGCCGTGCTGACCACCGGACTCGCCGTCGCCCGGCCGTCGCTGTTCGGCTGGCTCATCACCGCCTGGCTCTGGCTCACGGTCGTGTTCGCCAACCTGGCGGAGTCGGTCGCCGAGAGCCGTGGCCACGCCCAGGCGGAGACGCTGCGCGGCATGCGCGGCCGGACCGTCGCGCGCCGGCTCGTGGGCGGTGTGGCGCACGTCCGCTCGGGAGAGTACGTCGAGGAACCGGTCGGCGCGGCGGAGCTGCGCAAGGGTGACCTCGTGGTCGTCGAGGCCGGCGAACTCGTTCCCGGCGACGGCGATGTGATCGAGGGTGTCGCCAGCATCGACGAGTCGGCCATCACCGGCGAGTCCGCACCGGTCATCCGCGAGTCGGGAGGCGACCGCACTGCCGTCACCGGCGGCACGCGCGTGCTGTCCGACCGGATCGTCGTCCGGATCACGCAGGAGCCCGGCGCGTCCTTCCTGGACCGGATGATCTCCCTGGTCGAGGGCGCCAACCGGCAGAAGACCCCCAACGAGCTCGCGCTCAACCTGCTCCTGGTGATGCTCACCTTCGTCTTCCTGGTCGCGGTGGTCACGCTCCAGCCGATGGCGGTGTTCTCCATGGACTTCATGGCGGCCGCCCACGACACCGAGGCGCTCACGGCGGACGGCATCACCGGCATCGTGCTCGTCTCGCTGCTGGTCTGTCTGATCCCGACGACCATCGGCGGGCTGCTGTCCGCGATCGGGATCGCCGGCATGGACCGGCTGGTGCAGCGCAACGTGCTCGCCACGTCGGGACGCGCGGTCGAGGCGGCGGGCGACGTCAACACCCTGCTGCTGGACAAGACCGGCACCATCACCTTCGGCAACCGGCGGGCGGGCGAGCTGCTCCCGATCGGCGCGGTGACGGGAGGCCGGCTCGCCGACGCCGCCCTGCTGTCCAGCCTCGCCGACGAGACGCCGGAGGGCCGCTCGATCGTCGCGTACACACGGGAGAAGTTCGACCTGGAGCGGACCGCGGACCCCGACGCCGCATGGGTGCCGTTCAGTGCCATGACCCGGATGTCGGGCGTGGACCTGCCGGGCGGCCACCAGCTGCGCAAGGGCGCGGCCGCCGCGGTGGCCGCCTGGGTCCGGGACAACGGCGGTGAGGTCCCCGCCGGACTGCACGACTGCGTCGACCAGGTCTCGGCCACCGGCGGTACCCCGCTCGCGGTCGCCGAACGGGTCGGCGACGAGCCGGCGCGACTGCTCGGCGTCGTCCACCTCAAGGACGTCGTCAAGCCCGGTCTGCGCGAACGCTTCGCGGAGCTGCGCCGGATGGGCATCCGCACGGTGATGATCACGGGTGACAACCCGGTGACCGCCAAGGCGATCGCCCGGGAGGCGGGAGTCGACGACTTCCTCGCGGAGGCGACTCCCGAGGACAAGCTCGCGCTGATCAAGAAGGAGCAGGCCGGGGGCAAGCTGGTCGCGATGACCGGTGACGGCACCAACGACGCCCCGGCGCTCGCGCAGGCCGACGTCGGCGTGGCGATGAACACCGGCACGTCGGCCGCCAAGGAGGCCGGCAACATGGTCGACCTCGACTCCGACCCGACCAAGATCATCGACATCGTCGAGATCGGCAAGCAACTCCTCATCACCCGGGGAGCGTTGACCGCCTTCTCGCTCGCCAACGACATCGCCAAGTACTTCGCGATCCTCCCGGCGATCTTCGCCGGGCTCTACCCCTCGCTGGACGCGGTCAACGTCATGCGCCTGCACTCACCGACCTCGGCCATCCTGTCCGCGGTGATCTTCAACGCGGTGATCATCGTCGCGCTGATCCCCCTCGCCCTGCGCGGGGTGCGCTACCGCCCTGGCAGCGCCGACAAGCTGCTCACCCGCAATCTGTGGATCTACGGCGGAGGCGGACTGCTCCTGCCCTTCCTCGCGATCAAGTTCATCGACGTCGCCGTGGTCCAGTTCATCCCGGGAATCTGATCATGAAACTTCTCTCCAGGACGCCTGCCTGGATCGGCCACAATGTGGCGGCGATCCGGATGGTCATCGTGCTCACCGTGCTCGTCGGTCTGGCCTATCCCCTGGGGATGACCGCGATCGCCCAGGTCCCGGGACTGCGGGACGACGCCCGCGGCTCGAAGCTCGCCGAGGGCGGCAGCTCGCTCATCGGCCAGTCCTTCCTGGACGGCGACGGCAACCCGATCCCGTACTACTTCCAGCCCCGGCCCTCGAACGCCGGCGAGGGCTACGACGCCACCGCCTCGGCCGCCGGCAACCTCGGCCCGGAGTCGACGGTGGACGTCCTCGGCCCCGAAGGCAAGCAGAGCCTGCTCACCCAGGTGTGCGGACGCAGCAAGGCCGTCGGCGAGCTCGAACAGGTCGACGGCTCCCGCCCGTTCTGCACGGACGACGGCGTCGGCGCGGTCCTCGGCGTCTTCCGCCAGGACGGCAGCACGGGCCGCGCCACCCGTGTGGTCAGTCTCAACCAGGCATGCCCGTCGAAGCCGTTCACCGCGGAGTACGAGGGCGTGACCGTGGAGTGCGCCGAGCCGGGCGAGGACCACGCCAAAGCCGTCGTCACCCCGGTCCGCGGCGACGCGCCCGCCGCCCCCGAGGTCCCGGCCGACGCGGTCACCGCGAGCGCCAGCGGCCTCGACCCGCACATCAGCCCCGCCTACGCCACGCTCCAGACCCCGCGGATCGCCCGTGAACGCGGTATGAGCGAGGACGCCGTGCGGGGGCTCGTCGGCACATACACCGCAGGCCGCGGCCTCGGCGTGCTCGGCGAGCCGGCCGTGAACGTCGTCGAGCTCAACGCGGCACTCGACCGCGCCCGGCCCATGAAGGGGAACTGACCGACATGTACGGCTGGCTTCAGGCCTCCCTCATCCTCGCGGTCGTCCTGGGACTGCACGTCCCGCTCGGCGACCACATGGCTCGGGCCCTCGACAGCGGACGGCACGGACGCCCCGAGAAGCTGCTCTACAAGGTCTGCGGCATCGACCCGGACCAGGAACAGGACTGGCGCCACTACCTGTTCGCGCTCCTCGCGTTCAGCGCGGCGAGCATCGCCGCCCTCTTCGCGCTGTTCACCCTGCAGGGCCGGCTGCCCTGGTCCACCGGCCACGAGGGCATGCCCTGGCGGCTCGCCCTGCACACCGCGATCAGCTTCACCACCAACACCAGCTGGCAGAACTACGCGGGTGAGTCGGCCACCGGCCACCTGGCGGTGATGGCGGGCCTGGGCGTCCAGGCGTTCGCCTCCGGCGCCGTCGGCCTGTGCGTGGCACTGGCCCTCGTCCGGGGCCTGACGCGCGGCGACACGGACCGGCTGGGCAACTTCTGGGTCGATCTGACCCGTTCGATCTTCCGGATCTTCCTGCCCCTGGCGGTCGTCTTCGGCATCGTGCTCATCGCCCTGGGCGTGCCGCAGAGCCTGGGCGGCGCGCACACCGTCACCACGGTCGCCGGCGGGGAGCAGACGCTGCTGGGCGGCCCGGTCGGCTCCTGGGAGCCGCTGAAGCTGATGACGGGTGACGGCGGAGGCGTCTTCAACGCCAACAGCGCGCATCCCTTCGAGAACCCCACCGCGGTCACCAACGCGATCGAGATCGTGCTGATGCTGCTGATCCCGACCGCCTTCATCCGCGCCTACGGCCGGATGATCGGCTCGCTGCGGCAGAGCTGGACCCTGCTCGCCGTCGTGGGCATCCTCTTCGGTCTGCTGCTCGCGGCCGCCAACCTCGCCCAGAGCGCCCACAACGGCACGGTCACGGAAGCGGTCGGCGGCCAGTACGAGGGCACCGAGACCCGCTTCGGCATCCCCGCCTCCACGCTCTTCGGCGTGGCGGCCACCGGTTCGGCCGACGGAGCGGCGAACGCGTCCTACGACAGCTTCTCCAGCCTGGGCGGCGGAGTGCTGCTCTCGGCGATGATGCTCGGCGAGATCGCCCCCGGCGGCACCGGCAGCGGGCTGTACGGCCTGATCATGGCCGTGATGGTGGCGGTCTTCATCGGCGGCCTGATGGTGGGCCGTACACCCGAGTACCTGCGCAAGCGGCTCGGTTTCGGGGAGATGCGCTACGTCGTGCTGTACTCGCTGGTCTCACCGACCGCCGTGCTCGTCTGTGTGGCGCTCGCGGTGGGCCTCGGGCACGGACCCACGTCCATGGGCAATCCCGGACCGCACGGACTGACCGAACTCACCTACGCGTACACCTCCAACGTCAACGGCAACGGCAGTGCGATGGCGGGCTTCAACGGGGCGACCGACTTCCACAACCTGCTGATGTCGGCGGCGATGCTGATCGGCCGCTATCTGCCGATGGCGTTCCTGCTCGCGCTCGCCGGGCGGCTGGCCCTGCAACGGCCGGGCGTGGTCACCGTGGGCACGCTGCAGGCCCGCGGGGTCAACTTCGTGGTCCTGGCAACCGGATCCGCACTGCTGCTGGCGCTGCTCAACTACCTCCCGGCCCTTTCACTGGGGTCCCTGGCGGAAGGGCTGATGTAGGACGCGCATGAGTGACCACGGTCAGTGACCGTGGCCGAAGACGCGTCGGGGCCGGTGCGCGGTGTACGTCCGCGGGCCGGCCCCTTGTTCTCCCCGGGTGGCGCGGCCGCCCGGTCCTGGCTCAGGCGGCGGTCATCACCTGGCTGCCGGCGGGCAGCCGGTGCGGGGCGATGACCTGGCCGTCCGGCAGGAGCTCACCGGTGTCCTCGAAGAGGACGACACCGTTGCACAGCAGGCTCCAGCCCTGCTCCGGGTGGTGCGCCACGAGACGGGCGGACTCCCGGTCGGCGGAGTCGGCGGTCGGGCACGGTGACTGGTGCTGGCACATGGATGGGATCTTTCGCTCTGATGTGTCGTCGGTGATCGCTGTCGTGTCTGTCCCGCGGCGTGAAGCTTCGTTCATGGCCGCCCCCCGTTGTCATCGGTCGGTCGAACCCAGTGTTGCCCTACGGGCGTCTTTCCGCAGGGATTTCGCGGCACCGCCTCTCACAGGTTGATGACGCATCACCCGCGCGGACGGTTCAGCCCAACTGCACTGTCACTTCGGATGGTTCGAGGTGGCCTGATGGGGCTAGTCCGTCCGGGGACCCGGGGCGCGACAGCGGCGTACCCCGCCACCGGCGATCCGGTGACGGGGTACGGCGGACGGAGTACGCCCCTTCGGATCCGCCCGGCGGTCAGGCCGGGGAGCCGAGCAGCGGCGTGGGCGGCGCCGGCGGCACCCGGAGGGTCAGCACCGGGAGCAGTTCGGCGACCCGGTGCGGGCGGTTGGCCGCGATGCCGGGCGGGGCGGGAGCCAGCGGGACGAGCAGATCGGCCGCCGCGGGGTGACCGGCGGTGCCGTCGGAGGCGTGGTCCCCGTGCAGCCACAGCGTCAGCATGTACAGGCCCGGCACCGAGAGCAGACGTGCCTGGTACGACTCGGCGAGGGCCTCGGCCTGACGCAGCGCGCGCTCGGTGGAGACGAGGTACGGACCCTCGAAGAAGTGCGAGAACGCCCAGCCGTCCGGCGTGAGCATGCTCTCCGCCGCGGCGACCACCTGGTCGCCGGAGCGGATCAGGAAGCGCCATCCGGCCAGTCGGGTGACCGGCTCGCCGTTCGCGGTGATCCGGTCCAGCACATGGACCGGCAGCGGCAGCTCGGGTGTGACAGGGCCCTGGACGTTGCGCAGTGCGGGTGTCTTGGCCTCGCGGACCGCGGTGGGGGAACCGAGGGCCGTGAGGACGGAGCGAAGTGCTGGCGCGGGTGCCGGGGGGACAAACAGCGGCATGGTGGGTCGCCTCTCGTTCGACAGGCAGGGTGGCGCGACGGGCGGGGCGGACGGCGCTGTCAGCTCACGTGGGTGGGAAGGCAGGTACGGCCGGCTCCGCGAACGATGGTCTGGGTGTGAGGCCTGCCGGGCGTGATCGACGACGACAGTTTCCTCCGACCATGAGCTCCGGCCTGCTGCCCTGCCGACCGAGTTTATACGACATTTGTTCAGCCGGTGTTTCGTCTAACCGTTTCCGGGCACTCGCACAAGAGTTCATCCGGTCAGCGATACGTGGAAATCATCCCGTTTCCGAAGGGGGGACACCGCGATGACCTCGAAGAATGTCCGAACAGCGGTCGGCCAATTCTCGTCGGCGTTTTTCACGAGGTCTTCTGCGTCCAAAAGTGCAGGGTGCGGCATGCCCGGTGAATGTGCCACCGATCTTCCTGGCCCAAGGGGTCAGAGTAGCGGCTGCGGTCGTTCACCGGGGGCGTTATGGATCGCCGGGGCTGGGCATCATCCATCCTGACCCGGACACCGGCGGCCGGATCTTTCGGCCCGCCCACCGAGGAGGGACGCTTCGATGGGGGAGAAGGTCGTGGCGGGCGCGTTCGACCTGTCCGATCGTCAGCGCTACCGCAGCAAGCTCCAGCAGTGCCTGCAGGGGCTGGGGCGGCTTCTGGAGGAGGAGCGGTTCGATCGGCCCAAGAACCTCATGGGGCTGGAGATCGAGCTGAATCTCGCCGGCGCCGACGGTATGCCCAGAATGCTCAACGGACAGGTCCTCGAAAGGATCGCGAGCCGTGACTTCCAAACAGAACTCGCCATGTTCAACCTGGAAGTGAACATAGCCCCCCATCGGCTGGGGGGCCGGGTATTCGACCGCCTGGAGGAAGAACTCCGTACGTCACTGGCATATGCCCATCGGAAAGCCGGTGAGGTGGACGCCGGAATCGTGATGATCGGTATTCTGCCGACCCTCGAACGCGACGACCTCGTCTCCTCGAACCTCTCCGACGTGGACCGCTACGTCCTGCTCAACGACCAGATCGTGGCCGCCCGCGGCGAGGACTTCACCCTGGACATCGACGGTGTGGAGCACTTGACCTGCACGTCGAAGTCGATCGCCCCCGAGGCCGCCTGCACCTCCGTGCAACTGCACCTCCAGGTCACCCCGGGACGCTTCGCCGACGTGTGGAACGCCGCGCAGGCCGCCACCGCCGCCCAGATTGCGGTGGGCGCGAACTCGCCGTTCCTCTTCGGCCGGGAGCTGTGGCGCGAGTCCCGGCCGCCGCTGTTCCAGCAGTCCACCGACACCCGCCCGCCCGAACTCCAGGCGCAGGGCGTCCGGCCGCGTACCTGGTTCGGGGAGCGCTGGATCAGCTCGGCGTACGACCTCTTCGAGGAGAACCTGCGCTACTACCCCCCGCTGCTGCCGATCTGCGACGACGAGGACCCGCTGGCCGTGCTGGACGCGGGCGGCGTGCCGAAACTCGCCGAACTGGTGCTGCACAACGGCACGGTCTACCGCTGGAACCGGCCCGTCTACGGCATCGCCGACGGCGTCCCGCATCTGCGCGTCGAGAACCGGGTCCTGCCCGCCGGCCCGACCATCACCGACGTCATCGCCAACGCGGCCTTCTACTACGGCCTCATCCGCGCGCTCGCCGAGGACTCCCGGCCGGTGTGGACCCGGTTGCCCTTCGAGGCGGCCGCGGCCAACTTCGACGCCGCGTGCCGGTACGGCATCGAGGCGCGCTTCACGTGGCCGCGACGGGTCCGGTACGGCGGGACGACCGAGGTGGACGCGGTCAGCCTCGTCCGGGACGAACTGCTGCCGCTGGCAGCCGCCGGACTGGACGCCTGGGGCGTCGAACCGGCCGACCGCGACCTGTACCTCGGGGTGATCGACGAGCGGTGCCGGCGGCGGGTGAACGGCGCGTCCTGGCAGGTCGCGACCTTCCACCGGGCGTCGGAGGCCGGCCTGTCCCGTGACGCCGCACTGGCCGCGACGACGCGGCGCTACGCCGAACTGATGCGGCAGGGCGAGCCGGTGCACACCTGGCCGGTCGGGCTTCCGGAGGCGGCTGTCCGGACCGGGTGAGGGGTCGGGGGCGGCCGCACGGACACGTCTGCGAGGCTGTTCCGCGCACGTCCTGGTGACCAGGACGAGGATGTGCGCTGGGACGACGCGGCTGGAGGCGGGCGTGCAGGCTGAGACGGGAACCGTGAAGGGTGATCGGGCGGACGGGGTGCCCTCGCGTCGGGTGCTGCGGGACGAGACCCTGATCGTGCTGGGGCTCTCCCTGGGCGCGAGCGCCGTTTCCGCGCTCATCAGCTTCGTCGGTTCCGTCACCAGGCCCGGAGGTCTGAAGGACCAGGCCGCGACGCTCAACGCCTCCGCCGCACCCGGGCGCCCCTGGCTCGATCTGGCCTGGCAGCTGTTCGGGATCACCGCCGCGCTGATCCCCGTCGCCCTGGTCGCGCACTTCCTGATGCGCGAGGGGCGGAGCCTTCGAACACTCGGCTTCGACCGCAGCCGGCCCTGGTCGGACCTCGGACGCGGAGCCGTCGTCGCCGCCGTGATCGGCAGCACCGGCATCGCCTTCTACCTCGCCGCCCGGGGCCTCGGCTTCAACCTCACGGTGGTCCCCGAGGCGCTGCCCGAGGTGTGGTGGAAGTTCCCGGTGCTGATCCTCTCGGCGCTGCAGAACTCGATCGTCGAAGAGGTCATCGTCGTCGGCTATCTGCTGCGCCGGCTGGACCAGCTGGGCTGGTCACCCGGTGCGTCGCTGGCGGCCGCCTCCGTGCTGCGCGGCTCCTACCACCTGTACCAGGGCATCGGCGGGTTCATCGGCAACATGGTGATGGGCGTCGTCTTCGTCCTGCTCTACCGGCGCTGGGGCCGTGTCGGTCCCCTGGTGGTCGCGCACTCGCTGCTCGACATCGGGGCCTTCGTGGGATACGCCCTGCTCGCCGGCAAGGTGGACTGGCTCCCCACCGCCTGAGACTCCGTCGGGGCCGGTCGTTCGGCTCAGGCCGCGGACGAACGCTCCGCCCCGCCCGGCTGCCGCGTCGCCGTCGGGAGCCGACCTCCCCGCGCTCGGCCCTGCTCGCGCGGGCGGGACCCCCGTCGCCTCGCCCCTCTCCCGCGCCCACCAGAGCCCGGTCACCGGCATCGGCAGCGCCCTGTCGGCTCGCGGTGGCCTGAGCCGGACGACCGGCGCTGGACGAGCAGCTCGCCCTCGATGACCGTCACCGCCCGGCCGCCGAGCAGGGTGCGTTCACCGCGCAGTTCCGTGCGGACCCGGCCGGAGCGGGGCGAGGCCTGCAGGCCCGTCAGTTCGGCGCGGCCGAGGCGCTCGGACCAGAACGGCGCCAGCGCGGTGTGCGCGCTGCCCGTGACCGGGTCCTCGTCGATGCCGACGTTCGGGAAGAAGCACCGGGAGACGTAGTCGTACCCGAGGGCCGGCTCCTTCGCGCGGGCCGTGGCGATGACGCCGCGCGACGAATGGGCGCCCACGGCCCGGAGGTCGGGGCGCAGCGCGTGGACGGTCCGCTCGTCCGCGAGCTCCACCAGCAGGTCGCCGACGTTCGGGCCGGTGTCGAAGACCGCCCGTGGTTGCGCGCCGAGTGCCGCGGCGAGCCCTTCGGGGACGTCGACAGGCGTGAGGGGGGCGGTGGGGAAGTCCAGCGTGGTCGAACCGTCCTCCTGGGGCGTGGCCACCAGGACGCCACTGCGCGTCGCGAACCGCACCGGGCCCTCGGAGGCACCCGTGCTGTGCAGGACGTGGGCCGTGGCGAGCGTGGCGTGACCGCACATCGCCACCTCCGCGGCCGGAGTGAACCAGCGCAGGGCCCAGTCGGCCTCGCCGCCTCCGGGCAGCGGGTGGGCGAAGGCCGTCTCGGCGTGGTTGACCTCCAGGGCCACGCGCTGCATCCAGTCGTCCTCGGGAAAAGCGTCGAGGAGCAGGACCCCCGCCGGGTTGCCGGCGAAGGGGTGGTCGGTGAAGGCGTCGACGATTCGAATCCGCATGACCCCTGACGCTAGGGCCCGCGCGAAGACCCGGGCCAAGGCCAATGCGCGGGCACTGGACCCTTTCCGGGCACGGCTCGCGACGAGATGGAGGCTTGTTCGGCGAACTGTTCCGATATATCGTTGAAGTATCGCGACAGATCATCAGCAGGTCTGCGTCAGATCGACGAACGGTTGGAGTGATGACCATGCAGGACCACGGCTACGAGCGTGGACACGGTCACGACGGCCCCCGGCGCCGTCGTGGTGACTTCGAGGCCCTGCGCGCGGCGTTCGGCCCCTTCGGTCCCGGCGGACACGGTTTCGGTCACGGTGGCCCGGGTGGATTCGGTGGCTTCGGCCCCGGGCCCTGGGGCGGACGAGGACGCGGAGGCCCCAGGGGAAGGGCGCGGCGCGGAGACGTACGCGCCTCGATCCTGGCCCTGCTGAAGGACCGGCCGATGCACGGCTACGAGATGATCCAGGAGATCGCCGAGCGCAGCGGCGGGGCGTGGAAGCCCAGCCCCGGTTCGGTGTACCCCACCCTCCAGCTCCTGGAGGACGAGGGGCTGATCGTCAGCGCGTCCGAGGGCGGCAAGAAACTGTTCTCGCTCACCGAGGCGGGCCGCACGGCGGCCGAGGAGGGACCGGAAGCCCCGTGGGAGGAGGCGTCGCGCGGCGTCGACTGGGAGGCCCTCGGCGAGATCCGCCAGGCGGGCTTCGGGCTGATGGAGGCGTTCAGCCAGGTCTGGAAGACCGGCGACAAGGAGCAGCGCGAGAAGGCGCTCACCGTCATCAACGACGCCCGCAAGAAGCTGTACCTGATCCTCGCCGACGAGGACTGACGCCTGTCCGACGGTACTGGAGGCGCCCCGTGGAACGGTCCGCGGGGCGCTCCGCCGTGAGCCGCGGCCGGGGTCTGCGGCGGCCTCAGGTCACCAGCCCGGCCAGCTTCCGCAGCGACTCGTCCAGTGCCGCCGTCGCCGAGTCCTTGAGCTTGCCGGCCATCAGGGACACCGCGGCGCCGGTGAACTCGCCGTCGATGCGTACCGTCGTGGCGTCCCCGTCGGGGATCAGCGTGTAGCGCGTGGTGACGATCACGGACATCGGGCCCTTGCCGCGAATCGCCAGCACCCGCGCGGGTGTCAGCTCCTCCACGGTCCACTCGACCTCGGCCGGGAAGCCCATCAGCTTCATGTTCTCCTGGAACGTGGCGCCGGTCTCCAGGGTCGTGGGGCCGCCTTTGGGGAAGTTGGTGTGGGTCGCGTTCCACTCCCCGTACGCGGACCAGTCCGTGAGCTGGGCCCACACCTTCTCGGCCGGTGCCTCGATGCGTGCCTCGGCGCTGACTTCGGCCATGCGACCACCCCTTCGTGTCGGGCTTCGGTGTCGCGGAACGTAGCCGCAGGGCCCGCAACATTCAATACTGACGAGCCGTCAGGAAATCCGGGCCCGTCGGCGGCGTTCCCGGCGGTCCCGGTGGTGTGCGTCGGGCCGGTTCCGGCCTGATCTCATCCCCAAGGAGGAGATGCGGGCCAGGGATGTCCCCTGTCCGTGGGACGGGAAAATGGTTCCGGCCGGGGATGACCGGACCCGAGGGGGCTGATGGGGTGGAGGGTGTGCAACACCCGATCCCCCGGCAGCAGGCCGGTGAACGCCCCACCGAGGACAACGATGCCGGTCTCAGCGACGAGCTGGCGGTGGTGGTCGCGGCTGCCCGCAGGCGGGCCGTACGGGACGCGGACCGGCAGGTCGACACCGCCCATCTGCTGCACTCGCTCCTGGAGTACGACCCCGAGGTGCGCGCCGTCTTCGACAGCGAACCGCAGCTCGCGCGGCTGCTCGGCTACCTCGTGCAGCGCAGCATCGGCTACGGCCTGCGCTGGCAGACCGCCGTCGAGGACTCCGGCGCGGTCCCCGTCGTGACCGGCGTCCCGGGTCACTCGCCGTCGGTCGCCACGGCGATGGCCTACGCCGGGGAGCGCGCCGCACGCCGTGGTGACGGGCGGGCGCGGGGGCTCGACCTGCTCGCGGGGATCGTCGTGGACCCGCGGTCGCGGGCCGTCGAGGTGCTGGAGCGGGCGGGTGTGGAGGCACCCGAGTTGTTCCTGCGGATCGAGCAGCACGCGCAGGAGCGGGTCGGGGGCACCGAGGCCGGCTGCTGAGCGGGGCCCGGGGTCCAGTCGGCGAGACAGGAGTCATGGAGGGTGACGGTGATGTCGTCGCCTGTCATCATGTCGGCGTGCATACGTCAGTCAGCAGCAGGGGCAGCCGCGGCAGGGGAACCGGACTCGCGCTCGCGCTCGGATCCGCGGTCGCCTTCGGCGGATCGGGAGTCGCGGCCAAGCCGCTGATCGAAGCGGGCCTCGACCCGCTGCACGTGGTGTGGCTGCGTGTGGCCGGCGCGGCCCTCGTGATGCTGCCGCTCGCCGTGCGCCACCGCGCGCTGCTGCGCAGCCGCCCCGCCCTGCTCGCCGGGTTCGGCCTGCTGGCCGTCGCCGGTGTGCAGGCCTGCTACTTCGCCGCGATATCCCGTATCCCGGTCGGGGTCGCGCTGCTCGTCGAGTATCTGGCGCCCGCCCTGGTGCTCGGCTGGGTCCGGTTCGTGCAGCGGCGGCCCGTGACGCGTGCCGCGGCGCTCGGCGTGGTCCTCGCGGTCGGCGGACTGGCCTGTGTCGTCGAGGTGTGGTCCGGACTCGGCTTCGACGCCTTCGGGTTGCTGCTCGCCCTCGGCGCCGCCTGCTGCCAGGTCGGCTACTTCGTGCTGGCCGACCAGGGCAGCGACTCCGGCGCCGACGCCCCCGACCCGCTCGGTGTGATCGCCTTCGGCCTCCTGATCGGCGCTCTCGTGCTGACCGTCGTCGCCCGCCCCTGGGGCATGGACTGGTCGGTGCTCGCGCACTCCGCGCACATGGACGGCACCGCCGTCCCGGCCGCCGCGCTGCTGGCCTGGATCGTGCTCGTCGCGACCGTCGTCGCGTACGTCACCGGCGTGCTCTCCGTGCGCCGGCTCTCTCCGCAGGTCGCGGGTGTGGTGGCGTGCCTGGAGGCGGTGATCGCGACCGTACTCGCCTGGGTGCTGCTCGGCGAGCACCTCTCGGCGCCGCAGATCGTGGGCGGCGTCGTCGTCCTGGCCGGGGCCTTCATCGCGCAGTCGTCGACGCCGTCGAAGGGCTCGCCGGAGCCGGTGACGAGCGGCGGGGCCGAGCGGGAGTTGTCCGCCCGGGGCACCGCGGCCTAGGGTGACGATCATGCACATGGACGCATGCGTTCTTCCGCCCCCGGCCGCCTGAGGCGGGCTCTTCGAGGCCCTGCGCCTTGGCGCCGGGCGGGACGGTGCTGCCCGCGGAAGTCGTCCGCGGACCCCGCCGAGCGGCGGTCCTTCCCGAACATCCGCGCTCTCGGGCGCATGCGGAGAAACGCGTGTCCACTGCTGCTTCCGGCCTGCCCGTCGGGCGAGGCCTCCTGTATCTGATCGTCGCCGGTGCCGCCTGGGGCACCGCGGGCGCGGCCGCCTCGCTGGTCTACCGCGCCAGTGACATGGGCTCGGTCGCTCTGTCCTTCTGGCGCTGCGCGGTCGGCCTGCTCCTCCTGCTCGCGGCCCGCCACCTACGGCCGGGGGCCGGCGCCTCCGCCGGGCCGCCCGCGCCCAAGGCACTGCGGATCGGTGCCGTGGGCCTGGGTCTCGCGGTGTTCCAGACGGCCTACTTCGCCGCAGTCTCCGCCACCGGCCTGGCCGTCGCCACCGTCGTCACCCTCGGCGCGGGCCCTGTCCTCATCGCGCTCGGCGCGCGCCTGACGATGGGGGAGCGGCTCGGCCGGGCCGGCGTCCTCGCCGTCGTCGGCGCGCTCGGCGGCCTCGGGGTGCTGGTGCTCGGCGGCGGCGACACCGCCGTACGTCCGTGGGGTGTCGCGCTCGCCCTGCTGTCCGCCGCCGGGTACAGCGCGATGACGCTGCTGACCCGCTACTGGGGTCGCGACGGCCGCACCGACGCCTCCGCCACCACCGTGTGGGCGTTCGCGGTCACGACCCTGTGCCTGCTGCCGTTCGCGCTCACGGAGGGCCTGGTGCCGCACACGACGGAACCCGCGCTGCTGCTGTGGCTCCTCGTCTACATCGCGGCGATCCCCACGGCGCTCGCCTACGCGCTCTACTTCGCGGGCGCGGCCGTCGTCCGGTCGGCCATCGTGTCCGTGATCATGCTGCTGGAGCCGGTCAGCGCGGCGGTGCTGGCCGTCACACTGCTCGGCGAGCGGCTGACGACCGCCACCGTGACGGGGACCCTGCTGATGCTGGGCTCCGTCGCGGGGCTCGCGGTGGCCGAGGCGCGCGGGGCGCGCGGGATCACCGCCCGGTGAGATAGCCGGGCAGTTCGGTGCCGGGCGCCAGGCGGGCGTCCGGCACCGGTGTGCCGTAGCCCTTGCGCAGCGGGACCACGCCGGCCCAGTGGGGGAGCGACAGGTCCTCGGGGTCGTCCTCGGCTCCGCCGGTGCGGGTCTTCGCGGAGACCTCGTCGAGGTCGAGGCGGATGACGGCGGTGGCGGCGGACTCCTTCTTGTCGGCGGGCCGCGAGTCGCTTGACCGGCCGGGGACCACGTGGTCGACCAGCGCGTCGAGGGCCAGCCGCTTCTCCTGGGGGTCCGTGACGTCGTGGGCGACACCGTGCACCACCACGGAGCGGTAGTTGATCGAGTGGTGGAAGGCGGAGCGGGCCAGGACCAGCGCGTCGACGTGGGTGACCGTGAGGCACACCGGCAGGCCGGGCTCGGACTGTCCGGTCATCCGCAGCGGGCGTGAGCCGGTCGAGCCGTGCACGTAGAGCTGCTCGCCGACCCGGGCGTAGAGCGTGGGCAGCACCACCGGCGCACCGTCGCGGACGAAGCCGAGGTGGCAGACGTACCCCTCGTCGAGGATCGCGTGCACCAGGTCCTTGTCGTAGGAGGCGCGGTCCGCCGAGCGGGTGGGGACGGTGCGGTCGGACGGCGTGTAGGCGGCGGTCGGTGACGTCGGCTCCTGGGTCCCCTGCATGGCGTACTCCATTGCACTAGTGCATACTGGGCTTTGTGCTAGGAGAATATCGGATCGAAGGCCGGGGCGCTGCGGAGATTTCCGCGAGCGTGGAGCGGGCGGTGGCGGCGGGCGCCCTCGCGCCGGGGCAGCCGCTGCCGCCGATGCGGGAGTTGGCGTCCCGCCTCGGGGTGAACCCGAACACCGTGGCCGCCGCCTACCGGACCCTGCGGGAGCGCGGGGTGATCGAGACCGACGGGCGGCGTGGCAGCCGGGTGCGGCACAGGCCGGCCACCACCGGCCGCGAGGAGATCGCGGCCGATGTGCCGCCAGGGGTGCGGGACATGGCCGCCGGCAACCCGGACCCGGCGTTGCTGCCGTCGCCGGCGGCCGCGTTCGCCGAGGCCGCGGGCCGGGCGCCGGTGTTGTACGGGGAGGCGTCCGTCGAGCCCGAACTGGCGCGCCTCGCGCGGGCCGGGATGGACGCCGGGGGAGTGCCCGCCGGGCCGATCGCGGTGGCCTCCGGGTCGCTGGACGCCATCGAGCGGGTGCTGGCCGCGCACCTCAAGCCCGGGGACGCCGTCGCGGTGGAGGACCCCGGGTGGGGCGGACTGCTCGACCTGGTGCCGGCCCTCGGGCTGCGCACGCTTCCCGTCGCCCTCGACGACGACGGCCCGCTCCCCGACGAGGTGGACCGTGCCCTCGGGGCGGGTGCCAGGGCCCTCGTGGTCACGGACCGCGCGCAGAACCCCACCGGCGCGGTGCTGAGCGCCGCACGCGCCCGTGCGCTGCGTGCGGTGCTGCGCGACCGTCCGGCGACGCTGCTGATCGAGGACGACCACGGCCACGGCATCGTCGACCTGCCCCTGCACACGCTGGCCGGCGTCACCCGGCACTGGGCCTTCGTCCGCTCGGCGGCCAAGGCGTACGGTCCCGACCTGCGGCTCGCCGTGTTCACGGGTGACGAGGTCACGCTGGACCGCGTGCGGGGGCGGCAACGGCTCGGGCCCGGCTGGGTGAGCCGGATCACCCAGCGCGCGGTGGCCCATCTGTGGGCCCACGGCGCGGTGGACCCGGAGGCCGTCTCGGCCGCCTACGGACGGCGCCGGGGCGCGTTGATCGACGCGCTCGCGCGCCGCGGAGTGGCGGCCCGCGGGCGCAGCGGACTGAATGTCTGGATCCCGGTGCCGGACGAGACCGCCGCCGTGTCCCGCCTGCTGCACGCCGGGTGGGCCGTCGCCCCCGGGGCGCGGTTCCGGATGAGCGCTCCGCCGGGTGTCCGGGTCACCGTCGCCACGCTGACCGAGGCCGAGACGGGGCCGCTGGCGGACGCGATCGCGGCCGCCGTCCGCCCGGCGCCTGCGCGCAGCCATGTGTAGGGATTTCGAGAGCGAGCGCCGTGAAGGCCGTCTCCCCGCCTGCCGCACGACCGGGTGGGCCGTCGGCCCCGGGCGCCGGTGCGCGGCCACATGCGACGGGGCGGGTCTGGAACGATGACGCCATGAACGAGGACGTCATCCCGGTGCTGCGGGTGGCCGACGCCGCCGCAGCGGTGCGCTGGTACGAACGCCTGGGGTTCGCCCGGCGGTGGGAGCACCGCTTCGAGCCGGGGCTGCCGGCGTTCGTCGAGGTCGCCCGGGGGCCGGTGAGCCTGTTCCTGTCGGAGCACACCGGCGACGCCCGGCCGGACACGCTCGTCTACCTGAGGCTCGCCCACGTGGACGAGGTCGCCGCCGAGTTCGGCGTGCCGGTGGAGGAGGCGCCGTGGGCCCGGGAGATCGAGCTGCGGGACCCCGACGGCAACCGGCTGCGGATCGGCACGCCGAAGGGCTGAGCACGGACCCCGGTCAGGCAGGAGCCCCGCTCACGCCTTGGGCCGCACCTGCGTCAACGCCGCCCCCGCCAGCACGATCACCGCGCCCACCGGCGTCGACCACGTCAGGGACTCGCCCAGGATGGCGACGCCCGCCGCCGTGGCGACGACCGGGATGAAGTAGGTGACCATCTGGGCGGTGGTCGGCCCGACCTCGGCGACCAGACCGTACTGGATGAGCACCGCGAACCCCGTGCCCAGGGCACCCAGGGCCGCGACGGCGAGCAGCGGCACCACCGGGAAACGGCTCGGCGCGCTGGTGAACAGCGGCGTCACCACCGCCAGTTGCAGTGTTGCCAGCAGCAACTGCGCTCCGGTCAGCGACAGATGCGAGTCCCCTGATCCCGCCAGAGTGCGCCGGACGTAGATCCAGCCGACCGGATAGCTGAGCGAGGCCAGCAGTGCCAAGGCCGTGCCCCGGGGTTCGACGCCGGTGAAGCCCTGCCAGGCGCCGAGCACCGTCAGCACGCCGAGGAAGCCGAGGCCCAATCCGGCGACCCGGACCCGGGTGGGCCGGTCCTCGGAGAGGGCGACCATGGACAGGGCCATGCCCCACAGCGGCGAGGTGGCGTTGCAGATGCCGGCGAGCGTGGACGGAATCGTCAGCTCGGCGTAGGCGAACAGGGAGAACGGCAGCGCGTTGAGCAGCAACGCGGCGACGGTCAGATGGGCCCAGGTGCGCGCCCCGCGCGGGAGCTTCTGACGTTTCACCGCCATCGCCGCCGCGAGCACCGCCGTGCCGAACAGCAGCCGGCCGAGGGTGACCTGGAAGGGGGCGTAGCCGTCGGTGCCCACCTTGATGAGCAGAAAGCTGAAGCCCCAGACCAGGGACAGCGCCGCGAAGCGGACTCTCCAGTCGAGGGTGCGGCGGGCGGGGGCCCGGACGGGGGTGGGCGTGGCACCCTGCGGGGCGCCCTGCGTCGCGTCGGTCGTGGCGGTGGTCACGGAAGCAACCATGCGGGAGCGGACCTCGTAGAACAAGCGAGATTTCGCACGCTGTATCTCGTAGAATCACTTACATGTTGAGCCTGGACCGTCTCCGCACCCTCGACGCGCTCGCCCGCCACGGTTCCGTGAGCGCCGCCGCCGAGGGGCTGCACATCACCACCTCGGCCGTCTCCCAGCAGCTGGCCAAGCTGGAGCGGGAGGTCGGCCAGCAACTGCTCGCCAAGCACGGCCGGGGCGTCCGGCTCACCGACGCCGGCCGGCTGCTGGCCCAGCACGCGTCACGCATCCTGTCGCAGGTCGCCCTCGCCCAGTCCGACCTGGAGGCACAGCGCGGGCAGGTCGCCGGCGAGCTGCGCCTCGCGGCGTTCCCGACCGCCGCGCGCGGGCTGTTCCCCACCGCGCTCGCCACGCTCCGCACCGCCCACCCCGCGCTGCGGCTGCGCACCTGCGAGCTGGAGCCGGAGCGCGGCATCCAGGGTGTGGTGCGCGGCGACCTCGACCTGGCGGTGGTCCTGGACTGGTACAACAAGCCGATGGCGCTGCCCGACGGCCTGGTCAAGGCGTCGATCCTGGACGATCCCGCCGATGTGGCGATGCCCGTCGGGCATCCGCTCGCCGACCGGGCCGAGGTGGACCTCGGGGAGTTCGCCGAGGACGAGTGGATCACCTGGGGGCAGGGCGAGTTCTGCCACGAGTGGCTGATGTTCACCCTGCGCTCGCGCGGCGTCGAGCCGATCCTCGGACACCGCGCCGCCGAGACGCACACCCAGCTCGCACTCGTCGCCGCCGGGCTCGGCGTGTGCGTCTGCCCGCTGCTGGGCCGCCATCCGCTGCCCGCCGGAGTCGTCACCGTGCCGCTGAAGCAGCGGGTGCGCCGGCATGTGTACGTCGTCTGGCGGGCGGACGCCGACCGCCGCCCCTCGATCCGCGCGGCGGTGGCGGCACTGCGGGCGGCGGGCGAGAGCGTCGGCTGAGCCGCGCTACAGGGAACCGAGCTTGCGGAAGTCCCAGGAGACGGTCTTCGACGGTGTGAGCCGCATCCACGCGTGCCGTCCGTCGTGCGGCATCTCCTGCAGCCCGAAGTTCTTGCGGGCGAACAACGTCTCCGGAAGGTCGAGTTCGGCGCACAGCTCTCCGGTGCGCGGGGCCTCGCCCACGAACTCGACGGTCCCGGAGAGCTCGACGCCGCGCAGCTCGTCGTACTCCTCCCCGGTGTCGACCACGACCGCCACCCGTGGATCGCGGCGCAGATCGGTCCACCGCTTGCTGCGCACCACGGAGTACAGCCACATCGACGTGCCGTCCCAGGCGAACCACAGCGTGCTCACGTGCGGCGCTCCGTCGGCCGAGACCGTGGCGACCCGGCAGGTGCGCTGGCCGGTCAGGAACGCGTCCAGCTCACCGGACGTCATCATGATCTTCCGGCCCCGGCGCTGTGTGGCTGTCATCTGTTTCCCCTCGGCTTCCCGTCGGAAGAAAGACATCTGACGGTACGTCAGAAAAGCATGGACCGTCTTCCGTCCCTGTGCAATGGTGGCTGATCTCACCGGCTCCCACTCAGCCGACCACCAGGGGGCGCCATGCCGTCGTACGAACAGCTCGGTGAACTTCTCGACCCCGCGACCACGGTGCTCCTCACCGTCGAGTGCCAGCAGGGCGTGGTCGGACCGGACAGCGCCCTGCCGGAGCTGGCGAAGGAGTTCCGCTCCTGCGGCGCCCTCGGCAACGTGGCCCGGCTGGTGGCCGCCGCCCACGGCCGCGGCGTCCAGGTGATCCACGCCATCGCCGAACGCCGGCCCGACGGCCGCGGCGCCAATCGCAACGCCCGCCTCTTCCGCGCCGCCGGACGGCTGCCCGTCCGGCAGCTGTCCGGCACCACGGCGGTGCGGGTCGCGGCCCCCATCGAGGTCACCGAGGAGGACCTCGTCCTGCGGCGGCTGCACGGCCTGTCGCCGATCCAGGGCACCGACGCGGACGCGCTGCTGCGCAACCTGGGCTGCCGCACCCTGGTCGTCACCGGTGTCTCCGCCAACGTGGCCGTACCCAACGCGGTGTTCGACGCCGTCAACCGCGGCTACACGGTCGTGGTGCCCTCCGACGCCGTCGCGGGGGTGCCCGCCGAGTACACCCCCGCGATGATCCGCCACACCCTCGCCCTGGTCGCCACGGTCGCGACCACGGACGAGGTGCTCGGCTGCTGGGAGCGGCCGCGTCGTCGCTGACCTCAGGCGAGGCGGATCTCGCCGTTCGACACGGTGATCTCCGAGGGCTCCAGCGGCTGGGTCGCCGGGCCCTGCTGCACGCTGCCGTCGGTGGCCGAGAAGTGGCTGTTGTGACAGGGGCAGATGATGACCCCGTCCTTGACGTCCTTCACCGCGCAGCCCTGATGCGTGCACTTGGAGGAGAACGCCTTGTACTGGCCCGCCGTCGGCTGCGTGACCACCAGATCCCCCAGGACCTTCCCGCCGCCCTCGGGGATGTCGGAGGTCTTGGCGAGGGCGGCGCCGCCGCCCGCGCCGGACTCCGCGCCGGCCCCGGAATCGGAGTCCACGTCCGTGCCGGACGAGTCGCCGCCCGATCCGCACGCGGTCAGCGCGACGGCGAGTCCGGCGGCCCCGGCCGCCGCCATGACGGTGCGGCGGGCCGGACCCGACTCGGTGTGAAGCGATTGGCTCGGCATGCTGGCATTCCCTTCCACGGACGCTGGGTGATCCCTTTGATCTGTTCAGCAGTACGGCCGGCGGAGGGCCGAAGTTCAGCGGCGGGACCCAACTTCACTCGATCGAGATCTGGCGGGAACGACCGCGAAGCGGTACCGGCAGGCCGCGGCCAACGGTACCGAACGCCCCAGTAACCTGGGACGATGCTCAAGGAAGTCATCGCGACCCGCTATATCACCCCCCTGCGCGAGGGAGGTTCGCTGCCGGGACTCGTCGAGGCCGACGACTTCGGGACATACGTGATGAAGTTCACCGGTGCCGGACAGGGCCGCAAGACACTCGTCGCGGAGGTCGTCTGCGGCGAGCTCGCCCGCCGGCTCGGCCTGCGCGTCCCCCGGCTGGTCACCGTCGGCCTGGACCCGGTCCTCGGGCTCGGCGAGCCGGACCAGCAGGTCCAGGACCTGCTCCGGTCGAGCGGCGGCCCGAACCTGGGGATGGACTTCCTCTCCGGCGCCCTCGGCTTCGACCCCCTTTCCTTCGCCGTGGGCCCGGAGGAGGCCGGGCGGATCGTCTGGTTCGACGCGCTGGTCAACAACGTCGACCGCTCCTGGCGCAACCCCAACCTGCTGATGTGGCAGGGCGACCTGTGGCTCATCGACCACGGCGCCACCATGATCTGGCACCACAACTGGCCGGGCGCCGAGGCTTCCGTCGCCCGCCCCTACGACGCCTTTGACCACGCCCTGCGGACCTTCGCGCCGGACGTCGCGGCGGCCGCGGCGGCGCTCGCCCCCCTCGTCACGGAGGACCTGCTGGCCGAGGTCACCGCCGAGATCCCGGACGCCTGGCTGACCGGCGAGCCCGGCTTCGACACCCCGGACGACCTGCGCGGGGCCTACGCGCGGCCCCTGCTGGCACGCGCCGCCGTCATCCACGAACGCATCGAGGGGATCAAGTGAGCGAGCGCCACATCACCAGGGCCGGCCAGGGCGGCGGCCGGGACGTCTTCGAGTACGCGCTGCTGCGGGTCGTCCCGCGCGTGGAACGCGGCGAGTGCATCAACGCGGGCGTGCTCGTCTACTGCCGCGCCAAGGCGTACGTCGGCGCCCGCACCCATCTGGACGAGGCGCGGCTGCTGGCCCTGGACCCGGACGCGGACCTGGCCGGCGTGCGCGCCGCGCTGCGCGCGGTGGCGAGCGTGTGCGGGGGCGGCGAGGCCGCCGGGCAGGCGGCGGGCGACGACGCCGGCCGGCGTTTCCGCTGGCTGATCGCGCCCCGCTCCACGGTCGTCCAGCCCGGCCCGGTGCACACGGGGCTGACCGTCGATCCGGCGGCCGAGACCGAACGGCTGCTCGATCTGCTGGTGAGGTGAGGGACCACATGCACCCGATGGGCCGTTGACACCGGGTGCCAGGGCTTCTAGCGTCACGTCTGCTGAAGGTACTAAGCGGTCGCTCATCGAACAGAGGGCCGCTGAGCCGCATCCCAAGGGCGAGGAGAAGCAGCAATGTCCACCACTGAGCAGCGGGTCGCGGTCGTCACCGGCGCCGCGCGCGGCATCGGGGCCGCCACCGCCGTACGCCTGGCGGCCGAGGGCCGCGCGGTCGCCGTGCTCGACCTCGACGAGGCCGCCTGCAAGGACACCGTGGAGAAGATCACCGCGGCCGGCGGCAGGGCCGTCGCCGTCGGCTGCGACGTCTCCGACGAGGCGCAGGTCGAGGCGGCCGTCGCCCGGATCGCCGAGGAGCTCGGCGCGCCGGTGATCCTCGTCAACAACGCGGGCGTGCTCCGCGACAACCTGCTGTTCAAGATGAGCGTCACCGACTGGGACACCGTCATGAACGTGCATCTGCGCGGTGCCTTCCTGATGTCGAAGGCCTGCCAGAAGCACATGGTGGACGCCGGCTTCGGCCGTATCGTCAACCTGTCCTCCTCGTCCGCCCTCGGCAACCGCGGCCAGGTCAACTACTCCGCCGCCAAGGCCGGTCTGCAGGGCTTCACCAAGACCCTCGCCAAGGAGCTCGGCAAGTTCGGCGTCACCGCCAACTCCGTCGCCCCCGGGTTCATCGCGACCGACATGACCGCCGCGACCGCCGAGCGGGTCGGCATGGGCTTCGAGGACTTCAAGGCCGCCGCCGCCACCATGATCCCCGTCCAGCGTGTCGGCGAGCCCGACGACATCGCCAACGCCATCGCCTTCTTCACGGGCGAGGCGGCCGGATTCGTCTCCGGCCAGGTGCTGTACGTCGCCGGCGGACCGCTCGACTAGGGGGCACGGACATGACCGAACTGCCTGAACTCTCCGGCAAGGCCGCCCTCGTCACGGGCGGCAGCCGCGGCATCGGCTACGGCGTCGCCGAGGCGCTGGTGGCACGCGGTGACCGCGTCTGCATCACCGGCCGCAACGAGGAGGCCCTGAAGGAGGCCGTCGAGCGGCTCGGCGCCGACCGGGTCATCGGCGTCGCGGGCAAGGCCCACGACCTCGACCACCAGGCCGTCGCCGTCGAGCGCACGATGGAGGCCTTCGGCCGCGTCGACCACCTGGTCAACAACGCCGGTACGAACCCGGTGTTCGGGCCGATCGCCGACCTCGACCTCGACGTGGCGCGCAAGGTGTTCGAGACCAACGTCGTCTCCGCGCTCGGGTTCGCCCAGAAGACCTGGCACGCGTGGCAGAAGGAGAACGGCGGCTCCATCGTCAACATCGCGTCCGTGGCCGGTGTCGCGCCCTCGCCCTTCATCGGCGCGTACGGCATCAGCAAGGCCGCGATGATCAACCTCACCTTGCAACTGGCGCACGAGTACGCGCCCAAGGTGCGGGTCAACGCGATCGCCCCGGCGGTGGTGAAGACCAGGTTCGCGCAGGCACTGTACGAGGGCCGGGAGGCGGAGGCCGCGTCGGCCTACCCGCTCGGCCGGCTCGGCGTGCCCTCCGACATCGGAGGCGCCGCCGCGTTCCTTACCTCGGCGCAGGCCGACTGGATCACCGGCCAGACGCTCGTCGTCGACGGCGGGATCTTCCTGAACGCCGGGGTCGGCTGACCGGATCGGTTCTCTTCGGACAGGGGCGCCGGCTCCGTCAACTGTGATCGCTCGACGCGAATTTGTTGACGAATTCGGCGCCCCTGTCGACGAATCGGCGGCGTTCGGGCCGATGACAACGTCGTCATGCGGAAGCTGATCAATGAGCTCGCGCAAGCGCCGTTCAGGCCGAGTTTGCCTGCGATAGGGTCTGCCGACCCTTGGTATGGCAGATCGAGGAGCGTGCGCGTGTTCAACCGGAACCGAGGCCTGCGGCAAGTGGCGGCGATCGCTTCCATATCCCTGTTGGCCGGGTGCAGCCTGTTCTCGGACGGCGACCCTGCCGAGGAGGGCCCGATCGTCGTGGGGACCACCAGCGCTCCCAGCACGCTGGATCCGGCCGCCTCCTGGGACGGCTCCTGGGAGTTGTTCCGCAACGTCTACCAGACCCTGCTGAGCTACCCCACCGGCGCCACCACGCCCCAGGCCGACGCCGCCGAGAGGTGCAGGTTCACCGACGCGGCCAACCGGGTCTACCGCTGCGAGTTGCGCGAAGGACTGACCTTCTCCGACGGCGACGCGCTCGACGCGCAGGCCGTCAAGCACTCCATCGACCGGATTCTGGCCATCGACGCGCCGGGCGGTCCGGCCGGGTTGCTGGGCAGCCTCGACCGGGTGCAGGCGCGCGGCGATCGTGAAGTCGTCTTCCACCTCAAGACCGCGGACGCGACCTTCCCGTTCGTGCTGGCCACGCCCGCCATGTCCGTCGTGGACCCCGACGACTACCCGGCCGACAAGCTCCGTGAGGACGGCGGGGTGACCGGCTCGGGGCCGTACCTCCTCGACTCCTACGAAGAGGGCCAGCGAGCCGAACTCGTGCGCAACGAAAGGTACAAGGGCTTCGCCGAACGCAGGAACGACGCGGTCACGATCCGCTACTTCCAGGAGTCCGCTGCCATGGTGAAGGCACTGCGCGAGCAGGAGATCGACCTGACGTACCGCGGTCTGGCTGCCGACGACATCGTCGCGCTGCAGGGCAAGGACGCCGACGAGAGCCTGCAACTCGTCGAGGGAGCCGGCGCCGACATCAGCTACCTCGTGTTCAACCCGAAGGACTCGTGGGCCGGGAAGGCCTCCGTGCGCAAGGCCGTCGCCCAGGTCGTGGACCGGCCGAGGATCGCCCACACGATCTACAAGGACACCGTCGACCCGCTGTACTCGATGGTCCCCAAGGGACTCACCGGCCACACCACCGGCTTCTTCGACAACTTCGGCGACCCCGACGCGGACAAGGCCCGCGCGATGCTCAGCGAGGACGGCGTCGACGTGCCGGTCCCGCTCACCTTCTGGTTCACCACCGACCGCTACGGCTCCGAGACCGCCGTCCTGTTCCAGGAGCTCAAGAGGCAGCTGGAGGCTTCCGGCCTGTTCCGGATCACCCTGAAGAGCCGGCCCTGGAAGACCTATGTCGAGGGCTACCAGAAGGGCGAGTACCCGGTGTTCGGGCGCGGCTGGTTCCCCGACTTCCCGGACGCCGACAACTACATCGCGCCCTTCGTCGGCGAGGAGAACGCCCTCGGCACGCCGTACCCGGTACCCAAGATCACCGGTGAGCTGCTGCCCCGCTCCCGCCGCGAGAGCGACCGCGCCCGGGTGGAGTCCGACTTCGAGGAGGCCCAGCAGATCCTCGTCCAGGACGTGCGGCTGCTGCCGCTGTGGCAGGGCAAGCAGTACGTCGCCGCCAGCGTGGAGATCTCCGGGGCCGAGCGTGCCCTGGACCCGTCGACGATCATGACGGTGTGGGAGCTGTCCCGGAAGACCAGCTGGTGAGGCGGCCCCCGGCGGCCGTTGTCAGTGGTCGCCGGTAGGTTCTGTGCTCTGGAACCGACCGCACACCGTGAGGAAGTTGACGTGACCGACACCGCCATGCTGCCCGAGTCCTGGCGCGGGGTCCTGGGCGACGAACTGCACAAGCCCTACTTCAAGGAGCTGACGGAGTTCGTGGAGGAGGAGCGGGCTGCCGGACCCGTCTACCCGCCGCGCGAAGAGGTCTTCGCGGCGCTCGACGCCACGCCGTACGAGCGGGTGAAGGTCCTGATCCTCGGTCAGGACCCCTACCACGGCGAGGGCCAGGGCCATGGCCTGTGCTTCTCGGTCCGCCCCGGGGTGCGCACCCCGCCCTCGCTGCGCAACATCTACAAGGAGATGCAGCAGGAGCTGGGCCTGCCGATCCCGGACAACGGCTATCTGATGCCCTGGGCCCGGCAGGGCGTGCTGCTGCTCAACGCGGTGCTGACGGTGCGTTCCGGCGAGGCCAACTCGCACAAGGGCAAGGGCTGGGAGAAGTTCACCGACGCGGTGATCCGCGCGGTGGCCGAGCGACCCGACCCGGCGGTCTTCGTGCTGTGGGGCAACTACGCGCAGAAGAAGCTGCCGCTGATCGACGAGACCCGGCACGTGGTGGTGAAGGGTGCGCACCCCTCGCCGCTGTCGGCGAAGAAGTTCTTCGGCTCGCGTCCGTTCACACAGATCGACGAGGCGATCGCGCGACAGGGGCACGAGCCGGTGGACTGGCGCATTCCGAACCTGGCCGACCAGGCCTGAGGCTTCGGCCCCGCAGGGCGGGCCGGCCCCACGGGTCGGCCCCGCCTTGCGGGGATCGCCGGTGACGGCCGTTAGCGTCGGCATCGACGGGACGTCGGTGAGCGCGCGGAGGCAACGGTGTCGGAGCAACAGGAGCAGGCGGCGCCGGATGCCGTGATGACGCGGATCGGGCAGGTCGTCATGCTGCACCACGCGGGGGACCGTGAGGAGGCCCGGCACCGCTTCCTCCAGCTCTGGGCGGAGATCGGCGAGGACGGCGACCCGCTGCACCGCTGCACGCTGGCCCACTACATGGCCGACACCCAGGACGACCCCTGCGACGAACTGGTCTGGGACCTGCGGGCGTTGGGCGCCGCCGACGAGCTGGGCGACGAACGCCCCGCGGCCCACGAGGGCGCCCTCGCGGTGCGCGCCCTGTACCCCTCCCTGCATCTGAACCTCGCCGCCGACTACGTCAGGCTCGGGCGCTCCGACGCCGCCCGTACCCATCTGCGCCGGGCTCGCGGAGCGGCGCACGCGCTGGCCGACAACCCGTACGGGGACGGGGTGCGGGCGGCCATCGGTCGGATGGAGCTCCGGCTCGGGGACGGGGGTTCACCGGGCGGCGGCGCGTGGGGGCCGCCTCGGCAGCGGCCATGAGCCGTACCGGCACCGAGGCGGGCGTCTCACCGGCCGTAGGTCTGCTCGCAGATCACCGCCTCCGGGCTGTCCGCGCGCCAGCCGCCGTACTTCCTGCCCAGGTCGCACACATCGGCCTGGGAGCCCAGCGTGGGGGAGACGTCCGGGACCGTGGCCGGTGCCGACCGCCGTGGGCGGCGTGGTTCCGGGCGGGGCGGTTCGGTGTGCGGCCCGGACTCCGCGCGCGGGGACGGGGCTCGCCGGGGCTGCGCCGGGTCCCGCGTGGGGGGACGGCGTGACTCGGGTGGGGCGGCGCCGGGCCTGCGGGAGGGGCCGATCAGCTCCAGCGCCTCGCGGGCCGGGGCCTGCACGATCTGCGGCTCGGTGCGGCCCTCCGGACCCGGTGCCGACGGCGGGGCCGGCGCCGGGGGCAGGGCTGCGGGGCCCCGCTGGACGGTCACGCAGCCGGAGACCGCGGAGAGGGCCACGGTGACCAGCAGCGTCGCGGTGGTCGTCGTTCGATGCACCCGCGCAACTCTGGTGGCTCGGGCCGCGCAGGGCCCGATGGACAAGCGCAGTTTGCTCCGGACGGGTGAAGTACGCCCCCGCAGGGAGGGTGCGCGCATCGCCACGCTGACGTTCGGGGCGCGTCCGCGGGGCCGGGCCGGGTGCCGGGCCGCCGCGGAACGGCAGGGGTTCGGCGGGGTACCGGGCCGGGCCAGTGCGGCGTCAGCCGAGGTTCGCCCTGTCGCGAGGTCCGGCACGCCCTCTCGCCGCACCGGCCGGAAGCCCGCGTACGTCCCGTACGAGGGCTTCCGGCCGGCACGCCGTGGGACCGCTCCCCCACTACCGGCTTCGCTCGAGCGGGAGGGACCCCCACGACGCCGCTCGTCACGGGCGAACCCCTTCTGATGCGGCGCTAGTCGCCCGTCGCGCCGTCCACACGCTCGCGGAGGAGATCCGCGTGGCCGTTGTGGCGGGCGTACTCCTCGATCATGTGCGTGTAGATCCAGCGCAGGTTGAACGGCTCGCCGGAGTGGCGGCTGCGGCCCTTGGACAGGTCGTCCAGTCCGTAGCCGGCCGCGTGCGCCCGGGCGGCCGCGATCTCCGCCTGCCAGGTGGCGTACGCCTCGGCCCAGGTGTCGTCCTCGGTGAGGTGGAACTCACCGTCGCGGTCCTCCTCGGTGTAGTAGAGGGGCCCCTGGTCGTCGCCGACCAGCACCGTGCGGAACCAGCCCCGTTCCACCTCCGCCATGTGCCGCACCAGCCCCATCAGGGACAGCTCGGAGGGCTCCACGGCCGCGATCCGCAGCTGCGCGTCGCTCAGCCCCTCGCACTTCCACGCCAGGGTCTGCCGGTGATACTCCAACCAGCCCTCCAGCATGGTCCGTTCGTCGGCGTCCTGGGCGGGTTCGCGTCGCTCTGTCGTCATGGGCGCATCCTCGCTCATCCCCGAACAATCACCAAGGCATTTGAGCGCCCGCCCCCGGGAACCGGCCCACCCGCCCCCGGCGGGCTCCCCGGATGTCCCACCGTCCTCGCGTCGGCTCGCCTCGAGGACGTGCTCCGTCATGACGTCCGTCACATCGCCGAGCCGCCGCCCGTGTACCGCCGGAGCCGCCCGGCGGCCCGGGAGCAGTGGGGGAGGCCGTCGCCACCGGCCTCGCAGCCCACACCGCGGCCCGGGCGCCCCGGGCCATGTGCGTCGCCTGCCAGGCCGTGGAGTCCGCGCGGCCGAACCCGACGGGCGGCAGGGCCGCGGCGGCCGTCCGGGACGCCCTGGTCGCCGCGCCGTCGCCCGCCCCGCGAAGCCGTGACGGTATCCCCGGCCGGGGGCCGTCGGCGCCGCCGTATGCTTCCGGGCAGACCCCCGCAGGCAAGCAGTGAGGAGCCCCCGTGAAGGTCGGCTGCATCGGACTCGGTGACATCGCGCAGAAGGCGTATCTGCCGGTGCTCGGGGTCCAGCCCGGGGTCGAGCTGCATCTGCAGACCCGGACGCCCGCCACGCTGACCCGCGTCGCCGACAGCCTTCACCTGCCGCCCGCGCAGCGCCACGGCACCCTGGACGACCTCCTCGCCCAGGACCTGGACGCCGCCTTCGTGCACGCGCCCACAGCCGTGCACCCCGAGATCGTCACGAGGCTGCTCGAGGCGGGCGTCCCGACGTACGTCGACAAGCCGCTGGCGTACGAACTCGCCGACTCCGAGCGGCTGGTGGCGCTCGCCGAGGAGCTGGGCACGCCGCTCGCCGTCGGCTTCAACCGGCGGCACGCGCCCGCGTACACGCAGTGCGCCGACCACCCGCGCGAGCTGATCCTCCTGCAGAAGAACAGGGTCGGGCTGCCCGAGGAGCCGCGCACGATGATCCTGGACGACTTCATCCACGTCGTGGACACGCTGCGGTTCCTGGTGCCGGGCGAGATCGACGACATCACCGTGCGCTCCCGCAGCGAGAACGGGCTGCTGCACCACGTCGTGCTCCAGCTCGCCGGGGACGGCTTCACCGCGCTCGGCGTCATGAACCGGCTCAGCGGGTCCGCCGAGGAGATCCTGGAGGTCTCCGGTCAGGACACCAAACGCCAGGTGATCAACCTCGCCGAGGTGGTCGACCACAAGGGCCAGCCGAGCCTGCGCCGGCGCGGCGACTGGGTGCCCGTTGCGCGGCAGCGCGGCATAGAGCAGGCGGTGCTGGGCTTCCTCGACGCCGTGCGCGCGGGCAAGCCGCTCAGCGCCCGCGACGCGCTGGCGACTCACGAACTGTGCGAGCGGGTGGTCCAGGCGGTACTGGAGCGCTCCGGCGCGGCCGCGTGACCGAGCGCCCGCCCTCGACCAGCAGCAGGGCGAGCAGCACCAGGACGGCCAGGTGCGCGGGCCAGGCGCCGAGGCGGGCGTAGGGAGTGACCCCGTCGGCCAGCGGCACCTCGTACACCTGGGTGGTGCTCGCCTCCGTCCCGAGCGGCGGACCGATCCGCCGGCCCTCGGGCCCGTACACGGCGGAGACGCCGGTCAGGGTGGCGTGCACCATGGGACGGCCGCTCTCGGCGGCGCGCAGCGCGGCCAGCGAGGCGTGCTGGGCCGGCGCCCAGCTCTGCTGGAAGGTCGAGGTCGCCGACTGGGCGACCAGCAGGTCGGCGCCGTCGCGGGCGAGGCTGCGGCTGATGTCGGGGAAGGCCGACTCGAAGCAGACCATCGGGCCGACCCGCAGCCCGCCCCCGGCGTCCATCACGACCTGCGCGGTGCCGCGCCTGCGGTCCTCGGCCGCGGCCTCGCCCACCGAGGTCGCCCAGCCGAACAGCGAGCGCAGCGGGACGTACTCGCCGAAGGGGACCAGCCGCATCTTGTCGTAGCGGTCGCCGGTCGGGCCGTCCGGGCCGATCAGGACCGAGCTCTTGTAGATGCCGGGCCGGTCCGAGCGGCGGGCGTCCACGTTGACCAGGATCGGGGCGCCCGTCTCGCGGGACAGCGCCGCGATCCGCCGCGCCAGGTCCGGCCGGTCGCCGAGGTCGTAGCCGACGCTGCTCTCACCCCAGACGATCAGGTCGGGGTCCTGGCCGGTCAGCCGCCGGGTGAGTTCCTCCTCGCGGTCGAAGCGCGGGCCGGGGCCGGGGACGACACCGGGCTGCACGACGGCCACCCGCGCCTCGCGGTCGACGTGCGGGCGCGGCGCCCACGCCCAGGCAGCCGACGCGGCGGCGGCGGTGACGAGCAGCGCGGCCACGGCCGGTGTCCGCGACGTGCGCACCGCGACGAGCACGGCGACCGCGACGTTGACGGCCACCAGCAGCAGGCTCAGCAGCCAGACCCCGCCCACCGAGGCCAGCCGCAGCGCCGGTCCCACCTGCCACTGACTGGCGCCCAGCATGCCCCAGGGGCCGCCGAGCCCCTCCCAGGAGCGCACCAGCTCCACCGCCAGCCAGCCCGACGGCAGCACCAGCAGCGCGGCCGAGATCCGGCGCGCTGAGGGCTCCCCGCCGAGGAAGCGGCGGACGAGCCAGCCCCACGGGGCCCACAGCGCGCCCAGCAGGGCCGCGATGACGAACGTGAAGACGTGCAGGTTGGGCAGCAGCCAATGGTGCACGGCCAGCACGAAGCCGAAACCGCCGCACCAGCCGTCGTAGAGCGCCCGCCGTCCGGTGGGAGCGGTGCGCACGAGCAGGATCCACGGCACCAGGGCGACACAGGCGAACCACCACAGGGACGGGGCCGGGAAGGCGAGCATGGGCAGTGCGCCCGCCACCGCGGCGGTCGCGGAGCGCCACCACGGGGAGTCGAGTCGGCGGCCCAGCGTCTTCATGCGGCGCCTCCCTCCCTCCGTGGATCCAGTGTGCGCGCTGTCGGCGATCCCGCTCCAGGGGGGACCCGCTCAGTCGATCACAGGTACCCCGGACCCCTGGTGGACACGCCGCCACTTCTCCCTCACGACGACCTCCCGCAGCCGCCAGCCGTCGTCCGTACGGCGGACCTCGAAGGCGTACCGGCCGCCGCACACGAAGTGCGGGGCCGCGGAGTCGTCACCGGCGAAACGCATCGGATTGACGTAGTCGGCCTGGACCCGGGCGGTGTCCCCGGTGTCCCGCTCCAGGACGCCGAAGCGGATCCTGCGGTTGACGACGAGATGCTGGCGCATGCCGAACACCCGCAAGCTCTCGGCCAGCCACGTGGCGATCTGCCCGGCGTCACCCTCGATGCCGCCTGCCGAGCGGTAGTCCGCCCGCCCGTCGGGGGTGAACAGCTTCCGGTACGCCTCCCAGTCGCCGTCGTCCACCGCCACGGCGTAGTCGGTGACCAGACCGTCGACGGCCAGCCTGTCCATCACGGTCGCGAGCTCCACGCGCTGCGTCATCGCCTCAGTGTTGGGTACGAGGCGGGCCGCGCCAAGAGGGCGTGCCGTGATGTTCGGTGCTTGTGACCGGTCGGCACGTGTGCGGCTGCCCACCGGCCCGCGCGGGCGGTTCTCCCGGCGGCCTGGCAGCGCGTCCTCACCGGCCGGAGAAGACCTTCCCGGTGAGGTCGCGGCGACTGCGGACGCCGGTCTTGTCGAAGATGCCCTTGAGGTGCTGCTGCACCGTGTTGACCGTTACGGAGAGCGAACCGGCGATCTGACGGGTCGACTGCCCCTGGAGAATCAGGCGGGTGACGTCGCGTTCGCGCTCGGTGAATCCGTAGGCCGACATCAACAGCGTGTGCAGTCTGGCGGCCTGAGCGGATTCGACGATGACAGCGGCCTGCTGTCGGCCGGCGAGGGCCAGGCGCGCCCCGTGCAGGAAGAGCCATCCGCCGCCGCGGGAAGCGACGCGCGCCTGAGGCGGTTCGGCGACACTGCCTCCCGCGTCGGTCGTACGCAGCACGGAGGCCGCGACGGACAACACCGCCGAGGGCAGTCGGCCGGCGGCCCAGTCCCCGTCCGGCAGCCGTCCCAACCAGCGCTCCGTGCCCGGCGAGGTGGACTGAACTCGCATCTCTCGATCGAGGATGATGAGCCCGGGGCCGTCGTCGGTTTCGGGATGCGCCGCGCGGCTCTGCAGGAGCGTTCGTTTCACCCCCTGCGTCAAAGAGGGTGCGACGGCGCGGAGCAGGGCGTGGACCTCCGGCCCGAACAGAGGCCGGCCGACCTCTCTGTAGAGTGAGAGAGCCCCCCATGTCTCCCCGGAGCGGGTACGGAGGATCATCCGTAGCTCCTGGTCGCCTCCGACCGTGGTGAGCCGCCGCCAGCGCGGACAGATCCCAGGATTGCCGCCTGTTGCTTCGTGAAGCGTGGCAATTCCGGTCTCGGAACGGCTGAGTTGGACGATCCCGTTGATGTCGTCGCTGGAGCTTTCGTGTGCCACGAGCTCGGCCAGGAACGATTCCGGGACTTCGGCCCGCCCCTGACGGAAGTGGCTGGTGATCAGCAGGGATTCGGGGTCCACCGTGTGCCAGCAGGTGTCCCACAGATCGGGTATCGCCGCGCTGAGGGCGTCCGCAGCGGATTGCCAGAGAGTCTCCGTGTCCTGGCTGTGTGCCGCCGCTTCGCTGATCCTCTCCACCACGCGACGCGTCGCCGACTCGTTCATGTCCGCGATCTTAACCTCGGTCAGTCAGGGGAGTTGATGGCCTGACCAGGTCATGTCGCGTGTTCCGGGCAGGGCCGGCCGTGTTCGCCCGGTCGCCTCCGCCCCGGCCGTCTCCCGGCTCGGCGACGTCTCCGTGGAGGATCGGCGCGGCCCGTGCCCGTGTCTCAGAAGAGCAGTCTGTGACGCTTGACGAGCGGGGGAGTCGCCGGCCAGTCGAAGTCGATCCCGTAAGGAGCGGCCATTTCGGACAGCAGCTCCTCGGTCGGGGGGCCGACCAGCTTGGCGCACTCCTTGAAGAAGTCCTCGAAACCCGCAGGCGAGATGACCTCGAGGACGGCCGCCGGTTCGTCGCTGTTGTTCCAGAACGAATGCCACTCCCCGCGCGGCTTGAAAAGCCATTCCCCCGGACCCGCGTAGATTTCGTGGCCGTTGGAGACGGCGCCTATCTCGCCGCTCAGTACAAAGGTGTACTCGTCCTCGTTCGTGTGCATGTGCATGGGGCCGCCCAGAGCCCGCGGCTCGAACAGGTGCTGCACCACGGAGAAACGGCCACCCGTGTCGCTGCCGTCGATGAGGAATCGGTTGCGGATACCGCCGATGTGGGGCTGCGGTGGGGCGTCCTTGTGGCCCACCACGCGTGCGCGCGTCGGAGGGTTCGTCGGCTCGGTCACAAGTCCTCGCGATGTTGAAGGTGTTGGCAATGCGGCAGGACACGATGCTATGCAGGCCCGCACGGGTCGGGATATACCAGAATTGTGGTGTCGAGCCGTCGGGATCGAGGACGTCACAGCGCTCCTCGCGAAGACGCGTGGCATGGTGTGCGCCGGTGAACTCGCGTGTGCGGAACCGTTGTCTCCCTCGGCGCGGCAGTAACCGCTGCAGATCGGGGCGCCGGCGCGTGAGCTCCCGGAGGGCCCGCGTGGCGCCGGCCCAGGGCTGAACGCCCGTCAAGTCGCTGTGGGCGCCGGGTGGGGTCGCGCGGCGCCGGGACGCGCGAGGCGTACGTCGACCTCTTGGAGGCTCTTGGAGCGCGGGGGTGACGTGGCCGGGCATCGGGCGGAGGGGTTCAAAGCCGTATCCGGCACCGCGTACCGGGTTCGTTCAGGTGCTGGAAGGCCGTGGGCGTGGGGCGGGAGGGGCGGAGGTCCTTGATCCGCCGGGCGTGTTCCGTCGCGTCGAGAAGCCGGTGTCGCAGGCGATGTGGTGGACGCCGTGTGCGTGGACCTGCTTCGGCCGGCGGGCGGCGAGTCCGTGCGGCCGGTCCACGCGTTCCCGCTCACGCCGCCGCGGACCTGTCCTCACGCCGCCTCGATGATCGTGCCGCGAATCGCCGCGGCCCACTCGACGACCAGCAGCTCGTACTCCGCCCGCTCCTGCGCCGACAGCGAGCCGCCCGCGCGCATCCACAGGGCGCGGATCTGCTCGTTCACCTCGGCAGCGGAGCGCGCTGAACCAGGGGTCACGGAATCGGGGGACATGTGGGCAAGCCTAGGGGTAGGCACTGACACTGCGCTACCGGGCGGCTACTCATCCCGTATGGGGTCGGTCACGAGCGACGGGATCCGGCCGCGGGCTCCGGGAGCGGTCCGAGAAGCGATGAATGGGCGCGAAGGGATATCAAGAGTTCAGAATGGGTCTGAATGCGATCGAAGCGGCGCGAAGGAGGCTGAATGGCTCGAAGGGGTGCGAACGAGAAAGGCCCCCGGGGATCTCCCCGGGGGCCTTTCTCGTTCGCTCAGCCGCCTGCTGATTCCGCCGCGTGCGGACTCAGTACGCCGAACGTCACCAGGGCGATGATCACGATGCCGAGCGCGATCCGGTACCAGACGAACGGCATGAAGCTCTTGGTCGAGATGAACTTCATGAACCAGGCGATCACCGCGTAGCCCGTGAAGAAGGCGATCACCGTGGCGAAGATCGTCGGCCCCCAGGTCACATGGCCGCCCTCCATGGCGTCCTTGAGCTCGTACCCTCCCGAAGCGAGCACGGCCGGGATGGCGAGGAGGAAGGAGTAGCGGGCCGCGGCCTCGCGGCTGAAGCCCATGAAGAGGCCGCCGGTGATGGTCGCGCCGGAGCGGGAGACGCCCGGGACGAGTGCCATGGCCTGGCAGAGGCCGAAGATCAGGCCGTCCCGCACGCCCAGTTCCTTGAGGGACTTGCGCTCCCTCGCCGCCCGGTGGCGTCCGCCGGTCTCGTCGCGCGCGGCTATCCGGTCGGCCACGCCCATGATGATGCCGACGACGATCAGCATGGTGGCCGTGATGCGCAGATCGCGGAACGGGCCGACGATCTGGTCCTTGAGCGTCAGGCCGAGCACGCCGATCGGGATCGAGCCGACGATCACCAGCCAGCCCATCCGCGCGTCGTGGTCGCCCCGCCACGACTTGTCGTAGAGCGACCGGGTCCATGCGGACAGGATGCGTCCGATGTCCTTGCGGAAGTAGATCAGCACGGCTGCCTCCGTGCCGATCTGGGTGATCGCCGTGAAGGCGGCACCGGGGTCCTCCCAGCCGGAGAAGGCCGCGGTCAGGCGCAGGTGGGCGCTGGAGGACACGGGCAGGAATTCGGTCAGCCCCTGGACGAGTCCGAGGATGAGTGATTCGAACCAAGACATGGAGTTAAGGAGTCCAAGTGCCGATCGCGAAACGGACGGAGGACACACCTAGCCCCCGCGCGCGGTGATCGGGTGTGTTGAGGGGCAGCGTAGCGTCCCCCGCCGACACGGCCGACACAGGGGTTTCCCTGGGTTCCGCGGTGGCCTGTAGGGGGTGTTGACCGGTCGGCGGGCCGGGCCTACGTTGCAGAGCGGAGAAAGCGCTTGCTGCACACCCAGGGACCCTCCGAGGAGTGCTGATCAGGTTCATGCCCACATCTGCGACTCCGGCGTCGGCGAAGGACGCCGCCCCTCTTCCCGGCCGCCCCGTTCGTTCCGGCCGCCCCGTCAGAGCCGCCGTCATCGGTACCGGTGCCGTGGCCCGCGACTGCCATCTGCCCGCCCTCACCCGGCTCGCCGAGGAGGGCGAGACGGAGGTCGTCGCGGCCGTCGACGTCGACCGTGCCGCCGTGGAGGCGTTCTGCGCGCGGGGCGGGATCGCGCACGCCTACACCGACACGGCGCGGATGCTGCGGGAACAGCGGCCCGACCTGGTGACGATCTGCACGCCGCCCCGGCTGCACCGTGAGCAGGCGGTCGCCGCGCTGCGCGCCGGTGCCTGGGTGTGGTGCGAGAAGCCGCCGGTGCCCTCGCTCGCCGACTTCGACGCCGTCGAGGCGGCGGAGGGACCGGCGGGTGGGCCCTACGCGTCGATCGTCTTCCAGCACCGGTTCGGCTCGGGCGCCGCCCATGTGCGCCGGCTGCTTGCCGCGCAGGCCCTGGGACGTCCGCTGGTCGCGCACTGCCAGACCACCTGGTACCGCGACGCCGCCTACTACGCCGTGTCCTGGCGCGGCCGCTGGGAGACCGAGGGCGGCGGGCCCGCCATGGGGCACGGCATCCACCAGATGGACCTGCTGCTCGATCTGCTCGGCCCGTGGCGCGAGGTGCGGGCCATGGCCGGGCGGCTGGTGCACGACGTGGAGACCGAGGACGTCTCCACCGCCCTGGTCCGCTTCGAGCACGGTGCCCTGGCCACCGTGGTGAACAGCGTGCTGAGCCCCGACGAGGTCAGCCGCATCCGCGTCGACTGCGAGCACGCCACCGTCGAACTCACCCACCTGTACGGGTACGCCAACGCCGACTGGCGTTTCACGCCGGCGCCGCACGTACCGGCCGGCCAGGCCGATGAATGGCGGGACTTCGGGGCCGACGTGCCCAGCTCGCATCTGGCGCAGCTGCGTGAGCTGGTGGCCGGCATGCGCGCGGGGGAACGGCCGCGCGGCAGCGGGCCGGACGGGCGCAAGAGCCTGGAACTGATCACCGCGCTGTACAAGTCCGCGTTCACCGGCACCACCGTCCGCCGGGGCGAGATCGGGCCCGGGGACCCGTTCTACACGGCCCTGCACGGAGGCGCTCCCGCCTGGGCGCCCGTCGCCGGGGAGTCCGACGCGCCTTCGGAGGTGCCCGTATGAGCGGTTCGAGCATCGTCCACGCGCACGGCGAGAGGGTCACGTTCCGCGAACCCGCTTCCGGGGTCCAGCTGTTCACGTACGTCTACCGGCCGGAGGCCGCCTGGGAGGCCCCGAAGCCCTATCTGCACCCCGTGCGGACCCTGGGAGACGCCGTCGTCACGGACTACCGGCCCCACGACCACCGCTGGCACAAGGGCCTGCAGTTGACGGCCTCGCATCTGTCCGGGCAGAACCTGTGGGGCGGGCACACCTATGTGCACGGGGAGGGGTACGTCGTCCTGCCGGGGCTCGTGGGGTCCATGGCGCACGCCGGCTTCGACGAGCTCTGCTCGGACGGCACCCGCGCCGTACTCGCGGAGCGGCTCACCTGGCATCCGTACGGTGGTGAGCTGTGGGCCGACGAACGGCGTCGCATCGAGGTGCACGACGTGGACCGGGCGGCCGGTTCCTGGGCGCTGACCTGGACCAGTGCCGTCACCAACCGGCGCGAGCAGCCCCTGCTGTTCGGCAGTCCGACCACCGCGGGCCGGGAGATGGCCGGCTACACGGGCCTGTTCTGGCGGGGGCCGCGCGCCTTCCGCGGCGGACGCGTCCTCGGGCCGGACGGCGAGGGTCCCGGCCTGATGGGCGCGCAGGCGCCCTGGCTGGCGTACTCGGGAGAGCACGACGGCGTCGACGGCCACGCCACCCTGGTGTTCGCGCACGCCCCGGAGAACGACCACACCGGTGCCGGCGGCGGCCATCCCGCCCACTGGTTCGTCCGTAACGAGCCGTTCGCCGCCGTCGCCCCGTCCTGGGCCTTCCACGACGAACTGGAACTCGCGTCGGGCGCCACCCTGACCCGCCGCTACCGGGTCGTAGTCGCCGACGGCGCCTGGGAGCGCGACGAGATCGCCGCGTACCTGGAGGCGCACCCGGGGTGACCACCGAAGGGCTGACGGGCCCGTTCACCGGCCTGCCGGGCGGCGTCGCCGTCTCGCACCTGTCCGTGTACGACTGGCCCGCCGCGGACGGGGCGTGCGGCGGAACCCCGCATCTGCACCTGACCTGTTCGGAGGCGTACGTCGTCGTCGGCGGCCGGGGCGCGGTGCAGACACTCACGACGTCCGGGTACGAGGTCACGCCGCTCGCGCCCGGCACGGTCGCCTGGTTCACGCCGGGCACGATCCACCGACTGGTCGACGACGGCGACCTGCGGATCACCGTGCTGATGCAGAACAGCGGGCTGCCGGAGGCGGGGGACGCGGTGCTCACCCTGCCGCCGGAGTACCTGGCCGACCCGGACGCGTACGCCGCCGCCACCGCGATCCCCGCGGACGCGCCCGTCGCCGAGCAGGAGCGGGCCGCCCGCGCCAGACGCGATCTCGCCCTGGAGGGTTACCGCGCGCTGCGCGCCGCGGGCCCGGAGGCGCTGGCCGAGTTCCATCGCGCGGCGGGGGCGCTCGTACGGCCCCGGCTCGCCGAGTGGCGGGAGCGCTGGCGGCGGGGCGCCGAGGCGGCGGCGGTGGCGACCGGGGCCCAGCTCGACAGGCTGGAGCGGGGTGACGTGTCGCATCTCGCCGCGGCCGTCGTCAGGTCCGAGCAGCCCGTGAAGCGCGGGAAGTTCGGCATGTGCGGGCGGCTCGACGTCTACCCCGGCGAATAGTCCTGGAGCTACCGGGCCGCTGCGGGACCGGTGACGGTCCAGCCCGGGGAGCGGGGATGCGGGGTCAGGTCTCCGTGCCGGACCGGGTCGCCGCAGGAGCCGCAGGTGACCTGTGCGACCAACTCCTGACCGCAGCTGTGTGCGAGGCTCATGGGGCGGTCGTCCCCGCGCAGATGGCGGTCGCCCCAGTCCATGAGGGTGAGCAGGACGGGCTGCAGTTCGAGGCCCGCCTGGGTGGGCCGGTACTCGAAGCGCCGCGGGCGCTCGCTGTAGGCCTGCTTGGTGAGGATTCCGGCGTCGACCAGGCGGCGCAGCCGCGTGGACATGATGTCGCGGGGGGCGCCGATGTTGCGCACGAGCTGGTCGAAGCGGCCGTTGCCCAGCAGCACCTCCCGCAGCACGAGCAGCGAGTACTTCTCGCCGACGAGTGCCAGGGTGTCGGCGATCGAGCAGGGTCGCGGGTCCTTGGTGGCGGCCATGCGGCCCAGTCTAGGCAAGAGTTGGATTTTCCAACCAGCAAGGTTCAGGTCCTACGGTCGCCCGCCCCTGCGGTCGCCTGCCCCTGCGGTCTCGTAGGTCCTACAGCCGTGGGCCCCACGACCGTAGGGCCTTTGACCGAGGGTCAGCCACGCAGGTGGTGGCGTTTGCGCCATGCCACCACCACGCCCGCCAGCCCCGGGATCGCGATCGCGGCCATCGCGATCAGGAACACGGGTGACGTCGGTGTCGAGGCCCGCGCGCCGGCGACGACATACGCGGCCGTGTTCGGCAGCGAGCCGAGCGCCGTCGCGAGCAGGAAGGGCAGCCAGCCCATCTTGGAGACGGCGGCGCAGTAGTTCGCCGCCCAGAACGGCACGCCCGGGAACAGCCGCACGGCCAGCATCGAGCGGAAGCCGTGGCGGCTGAACTGCCGGTCGACGGTCCTCAGGAACTTGCCGCGCAGCAGTGGCCGCAGCGCGTCCTGGCCCAGGAACCGGCCCAGCCCGAAGGCCATCCCGGCGCCGATCACCGAGCCGGCGACCGCCGCGGCGATGCCCAACTCGGAGCCGAACAGCGCCCCCGCCGCAAGGTTGAGCAGGGGCCGCGGCACGAACGCCACGGTGATCAGTCCGTACGCGACCGCGAAGACGAGTGCGGCCACGACGCCGCCGAGCTGCGGTGGCCAGCCGTGTGCGAGCAGCCGCTGCGGCTCGAAGAGGAGCACCGTCGCCGCGGCCCCCACCAGCAAAGCGACGAGGACGGAGAAGCGGGCCCACGGCGACAGCAGGAATCTCGCGCAGCGGGCGGCGAAGCCGGGGCGGACGGCCGCCGTACCGCCGGAGACGGGGCGGGCGGTGGCGATTTCCGTGGCGGTCACCGCGAGTTCGGTGGCAGTGGCCCGGGGAGAGGCCGGTGCGGTGCCCCCAGAGCGGGTGTGGGCATCGAGCATTGAGCGACCCTAACCGACGGATATGTGTGATCGCCGTATGGTTCGTCTCATGAGCGTCACAGGTGCGCGAACGGCGGGTGTCCCGCGCAGCCCTCTCGCCGACACGCTGTTGCCCCGGCTCACCGCCGCCTACACCGCGGCGGCCGATCCGGCGCGCGCGGCGCCCATGCGGGCGTACATGAAGGATGTCGCGCCCTTCCTCGGTCTGACCACGCCCGTGCGCCGCACCCTGTCCCGCACGGTCATCGAGGGCACGCCCCGCCCGGACGAGGCCGACTGCACGGCCGTCGCGCTGCGTTGCTGGGAGCTGCCCGAGCGCGAGTTCCACTACTTCGCCGTCGACTATCTGCGCCGTCATGTGAGCCGCTGCTCCTCCGGTTTCCTGCCGGTGGCCCGTCGGCTCGTCTCCACCGTCCCGTGGTGGGACACCGTCGACCTGCTGGCCGCGCACGTGGTGGGACCGCTGGTCGCCGCCGATCCCGGACTCGGGCCGGACATGGACGCCTGGATCGTGGACGACGACCTGTGGGTCGCCCGGACGGCCCTGCTCCACCAACTGCGCTACAAGGAGCGCACCGACACCGAACGCCTCTTCTCCTACTGCCTGCGCCAGTCGGGGCATCCGGACTTCTTCATCCGCAAGGCGATCGGCTGGAGCCTGCGGGAGTACGCCAAGACCGATCCCGACGCCGTACGCGGCTTCCTCGCGCGTGAGCGGGGGCGGTTCGCGCCGCTGTCGGTGCGCGAGGCGCTGAAGAACATCGGCCCCTGACCCGGCGTCGACCGGTCGCCCGCCTCGACGTGTCGGCCGCTCCTGTTCCGCCGGACGGTCCCGGTAAATCATTCGACGCGCCGGGCGGCGTCGGCGAGTATCGACGTCATGTTCCGGTACGCCTTCCACCTCGCAGCATCCGCGGTCGCGGATGCCCCGAAGGCTGCCGTCCTGATCCTCCAGGCCGCTGTCGACGGCGCCCGAAGCTGACCCTCCCCGGAACGTCCGGCGGACCCCGCAGGGGGAGGGTCGGCCGGTCACCGGGGTCCCCGTCACCATCGAGACGCTTCGAGGTATCGCCATGCCCAAGACGGCTTACGTGCGGACCAAACCGCATCTGAACATCGGCACCATGGGTCACGTCGACCACGGCAAGACCACGCTGACGGCCGCCATCACCAAGGTCCTCGCCGAGCGGGGCACCGGCACGTTCGTGCCCTTCGACCGCATCGACCGCGCCCCGGAGGAGGCCGCCCGCGGCATCACCATCAACATCGCGCACGTCGAGTACGAGACCGACACCCGGCACTACGCGCACGTGGACATGCCCGGCCACGCCGACTACGTCAAGAACATGGTCACCGGCGCGGCGCAGCTCGACGGGGCGATCCTCGTCGTCTCCGCGCTCGACGGGGTCATGCCGCAGACCGCCGAGCACGTGCTGCTCGCCCGGCAGGTGGGCGTCGACCACATCGTCGTCGCCCTCAACAAGGCCGACTCCGGCGACGAGGAGCTCATCGACCTCGTCGAGCTGGAGGTGCGCGACCTGCTCACCCGGCACGGCTACGGGGGCGACTCCGTGCCGGTCGTACGGGTGTCCGGGCTGCGGGCGCTGGAGGGCGACCCCCGGTGGACCGCGTCCGTCGAGGCGCTGCTGGACGCGGTGGACACCTATGTGCCGATGCCGGAGCGGTACCTCGACGCGCCCTTCCTGCTGCCCGTGGAGAACGTGCTGACCATCACCGGGCGCGGCACGGTCGTCACCGGGGCCGTCGAGCGCGGCACGGTCCGGGTCGGCGACCGGGTCGAGGTGCTCGGGGCCGGCGTGTCGTCCGTCGTCACCGGACTGGAGACGTTCGGCAAGCCGATGGAGGAGGCGCAGGCCGGGGACAACGTGGCGTTGCTGCTGCGCGGGGTGCCCCGGGATGCGGTGCGCCGGGGGCATGTGGTCGCCGCGCCGGACAGCGTGGTGCCGCGACGCCGGTTCTCCGCGCAGGTGTACGTGTTGTCGGCGCGCGAGGGCGGGCGTACGACGCCGCTCACCACCGGGTACCGGCCGCAGTTCTACATCCGCACCGCGGACGTGGTGGGCGACGTCGACCTGGGCGGGGTCGCCGTCGCGCGGCCCGGGGAGACGGTGACGTTGAGCGTGGAACTGGGGCGGGAGGTGCCCCTGGAGCCCGGTCTCGGCTTCGCGATCCGCGAGGGCGGACGGACGGTCGGCGCCGGCACGGTGACGGCCGTGGGCTGAGGCGCGCGCGACGGTGCGGGGTCTCCTCCGCGAGGGAGACCCCGCACCGTCCCGGCACGGGCGCCCGCACCGGCACAATGGAGCCCGTCCCGGCACCGGCGCCCGCACCGGCACAATGGAGCCCGTGAGTGACCAGATACCCGTCAGCCGAGTCGTCGATCACGGCACCGCGAAGCTCATGCCGGACGTCGACCGGGAGCGGGCCTGGCTGCTGACCGTCGACGGCGCCCCGCAGTCCTACGTCGACCTCGACGAGCCGACGCATCTCGAGTTCGAGTACGTGCGCCGGATCGGGCATGTGCTGGACGGCGTCGCGGAGCCGGGCCGGCCGCTGGACGTGGCGCACCTGGGCGGGGGCGCGCTCACCCTGCCGCGGTACGTGGCGGCGACGCGGGCGGGGTCGCGGCAGGAGGTCGTGGAGGCCGACCTGGGGCTGGCTGAACTGGTGGGGGAGTATCTGCCCCTCGATGCGGGCGCGGACGTCGCGTTGCACGTCGCGGACGCCCGGGACTGGCTGGCCGGTGCCCCGGCGGACTCGGTGGACGTCGTCGTCGGCGACGTCTTCGGCGGCTCACGGGTGCCGGCCGGGTTCACCTCCGTCGGCTACGCCCGTGAGGTCGTGCGGGTACTGCGTCCCGGCGGGGTGTACATGGCCAATCTGGCCGACGCCGCGCCGTTCGCGTTCCTCCGCTCGCAGCTCGCGACGTTCGCCACCGTCTTCCCCGAACTCGCTCTGATCGCCGAGCCGGCGGTGCTGCGCGGGCGGCGGTTCGGCAACGCGGTGCTGGTCGCCGCCCACCGTCCGCTCGACACAACCGCGCTGGCGCGCCGCACCGCCGCCGACGCCTTCCCGGCCCGCGTGGAACACGGTTGCGCGCTGAGGGCGTTCATCGGGGACGCGCGGCCGGTCGGGGACGCGGACGCCGTCCCCTCACCCGAGCCCCCCGACGGGACGTTCGGCATCGGCTGAAGCCGGCGTGGCTTGTGCGTCCCGTGTGTCCTGTGAGCGCTTCGTGCCCTGCGCGCCCATGGCCACGTGGTGGGTACGGCGCCGCAGATTCCGTACGTCCGGGACGCACAGCACCGCCGCCGTGACCACGACGACGAGCGTCGCGCAGCCCCACAGTGCCGTCGTCCGCCCGAACGCCACCTCGGTGGGGCCCGCCATCGCCGTCGCCAGCGGAACCATCGCGACCGAGCCGAACCAGTCGTAGGCCGCGACGCGCGAGAGCTTGTTCTCCGGGATCTCCTGATGCAGGGCCGTCATCCAGGAGACGCCGAAGATCTCCAGCGTCACCCCGGTCACCAGCATCACCGCGCACAGGCCCCAGACGGGCGCCGGCACCGCCAGCGCCGCGGACGGCAGCGCCAGCGGGAAGACGCCCAGGGTGCCTGCGAGGAGCAGCCGGCGCGGTTTCCACCGGGTCATCAGCAGCGCGCCGAGAACCGTGCCCCCGGCGAAGAAGCCCAGGGCCAGGCCCCAGGGCGCGGCTCCGCCCAGATGGTCACGGGCGACCAGCGGGCCGTAGACGGCTTCGGCCGCCGCCACGACCGCGTTGGCGATCGAGAACTGGATGACGACGCTCCACAGCCAGGGCCGCCCTGCGACCTCCTGCCAGCCCTCCCGCAGATCGGCGAGCAGTCCGCCGCCCGGCTCGCGCGCAGGGATGTGGCTGACGTCGAGAAAGGCGCGCAGCGCACCGGCGACGGCGAAGGCGACGGCGTCGGCGGCCAGCACCCAGCCCGGTCCGATGGCGGCGACCATCGCGCCGCCGACGGCCGCACCACCGAGGGCCGCCCCCTGCATCGCCATCCGGAACACCGCGAACGCGCGGCTCACCTGATCGCCCTGCACGGAGGACATCAGCATGCCCTCGGCGGCGGGGCTGAAAAACGCCTGTCCGGTGCCGCCGAGCGCGCTGAGCAGCATCATGTGCCACAGCTGGGCCTCCCCCGCGAGGACCAGCACGGCGAACAGGCCCTGTGAGACACAGTTGAGGGCGTTCGCGGCGACCATCACGTGATGCCGGGGCAGCCGGTCCGCGACCGCGCCCCCTATCAGCAGGAAGAGCACCAGCGGCACGGTGCGGGCGGCGGCGACGAGGCCCACGTCACCCGCGTCACCGCCCGCCTCCAGCACCGCGAACGCGGCGGCGACGAGCGCGCCGTTGCTGCCGAGGTGGGTGACGACCGCGGCGGCGGTCAGCAGGCTGTAGTTGCGTCCCGCCCAGGAGGGTCTGCCGGGGCGGGAGGCTTTGGAGACGGTGTTCACCGGCCGACTATCACCGCCCGACCCCCGACTTGCCAAACCGATTGTGCGTCAGCCTTCGGTGGGCTCCCCGTGCAGCCGTACGGTGCTCAGGATCTGCATGATCGTCTCCTTGGGCACCTCGTCCTTGACGCCCTTGGCTCCGTAGAAGTTCCACGACACGAAGTCGCCCACGGAGTTCTTGAAGCCGAACGTGGCCGCCTTGCCGTCGCTGGCGCACTTGCCCTTCTGGGGCGTGTTCGTCGACTCGGCCCAGGCGATGCTGCCCTCGATACCCGACGTGGTGGTGTAGGGCTCGGCCTTCTCATCGAACTTCATGCTCTTCTTGTCCGGCTGGGTGTAGCCGCCGTAGACCCACCAGGCGACCGTGTTGACGGCGACCTCGTCGGTGTTCTTGGCCCCGTCGGCGCCCTTGGTGCCCACGGCGGCCAGGTGGGTGTCCTCCGTCCGGCCGTCCTTGTTCTCGTCGGACGTGCACCACTTCGACTTGTAGTAGGCCGGCGCCGACATCACGATCAGCGGCTTGAGGTCGTCCGCCTTGTCGTCCTCGAAGCCGATCGTGACCCCCGGCGACTCGACCTCCCAGTCCGCCGGCACGTCGAAGGCGACGCCGCGCTTGGGGTTGATGACGACCTTCCAGCCGTCGATCGTCGGCTTCAGGCCCTCGTTGTCGCGCGGGTTGTCGTCCGACCCCGAGGCGGAATCGCTGGGCTCCGCGGACTTCGACGGCGACTGGCTCGCTTTCGGCTTGTCGCCGCCGTCGGCCTTGTCGTCCTTGTCACCGCCGAGGACCAGGAAGCCCGTGACGCCCGCGGTCAGGACCACGGCGGAGGCCGCGATGATCGCGACCAGCTTCGTCCGGTTGCCGCCGCCGCTCCCGCCGGGCTGCGGCTGCGGGGGCCCCATCGACGCGGGCGTGCCCCACTGCGGCTGCTGCGCGTAGGGGTTGGGCTGTTGGTATCCGGCCTGCTGATACGGATTCGGCTGCTGGTAACCCGGCTGCTGATACGGGTTGTTCTGTCCTTGCGGGTTCTGCTCGCCCCCGGGCGGCTGCTCTCCTGGCCACATGAGCGGTAACCCTAGTAGGGCCAGGGACACGATTCGGTCACCGGGTTTTGTCAGGGACGTAGCAATTCGGGATTTCCGCGGGACCGCGCCCCCGGCCGCATGCCGGGCGCCGCTACGGCGATCGGGACGCGGATCTGGCCAGTCCGGGCTACCCATGGGTAACATGCGGCCATGAGCGCAGATCAGATGTCGATCGGCGAGTTGCTCGCCGCCACGGTGCCGATGGTTCGGACGCTGAACCTGGAGTACCTGGAGACCACCCCCGAGAAGGCCGTGCTGGCCCTGCCGGACCAGAGCGAGTACCGCAATCACGTCGGCGGGCCGCACGCGGGTGCCATGTTCACGCTGGGCGAGTCGGCCAGTGGCGCGATCGTGCTGGCCGCGTTCGGCGACCAGCTCTCGCGTGCCGTGCCGCTCCCGGTCCACGCCGAGATCGCGTTCAAGAAGATCGCCCTGGGCCCCGTCACGGCCACCGCGACCCTCGGACGACCGGCCGCCGAGGTCGTCGCCGAACTCGACGAGGGCAAGCGCCCCGAGTTCCCCGTGGCCGTCGCCATCCAGCGCGAGGACGGGGCGGTGACCACGGAGATGACCGTGGTGTGGACGCTGCGCCCCAACAGCTGAGAGCCACCGTGGGCAGGCCCCCGACCGCCGCCGTGGCCACGGCGGACGCCATGACGGAGGTCCCCTCCGGCGCGGGGTCACCCCGCCGAGGGTGACCCCGTTCGCCCGTCGTGGACCCGCCCGTGCGACAGGGGTACAGGCGCGATCGGTGAGACCCGGGAGCGTCGTCGTGACCCGGTAGGCTGCGCGGCGTGCGCCCGGCTCCCGGACGCACGCCGTCCGCACCAGGGGCGCGAATTCGGGAGGAACCGGCCGTGCACGTCCAGGAGTGGCTCGAGACCGTACCGGCGGTCGCCGTCTACGCGCTGGTGGGAGTCGTCATCGGCCTGGAGAGCCTGGGCATCCCGCTGCCGGGCGAGATCGTCCTGGTCTCCTCGGCGCTGCTCGCCTCCCAGCACGGCGACATCGACCCGGTCGTCCTCGGCGCCTGCGCCAGCGCCGGCGCGATCATCGGTGACTCCATCGGCTACGCGATCGGCCGCAAGGGCGGACGCCCGCTCCTCGCCAGGCTCGGCAGGAAGTTCCCGAAACACTTCAGCGAGGCGCACATCGCCACGGCCGAGCGCTCCTTCGAGAAGTGGGGCATGTGGGCCGTCTTCTTCGGCCGGTTCGTCGCCCTGCTGCGCATCTTCGCCGGCCCGCTCGCGGGCGTGCTGCGCATGCCGTACTGGAAGTTCCTGATCGCCAACGTCTTCGGCGGCATCCTGTGGGCGGGCGGCACGACGGCGGTCATCTACTACGTGGGCGTGGTCGCCGAGGCGTGGCTGAAGCGCTTCTCGTGGGTCGGCCTGGTGCTGGCGGTCCTGCTCGGCCTCACCTCGATGCTGCTCATGAAGCGCAAGGCCGGGAGGGTGACGCGGTCGCGGCCGGTCGCGGAGCCCGAACCTGTCGGTGCGGCGGAGTAGACCAGGAGGCCCACGTCGGCGGCTCCGGGGAGCGGGTGGCCGGTGGAGCTGCGTGGGTCGTGCGGCGGTCGTGGCCGGTGGAGTTGCGTGGGCCGGTCGTCCGGCGGTCGGTGGACCTGCGTCAGTCGCCCGGCCGACGGCGGCCGGCAGGCCGCTCGACCGCCCCGGCGAACCGCGCGACCGGTCCCGCCCGCGCCCACCGCGGACCACGTCACGCCCCGTGGACGTCCCGGTGGGCCTTGCCCAGCTCCGCGTACATCGTCCCGTTGAGCGTCACGCCCTCCCGCTCCTCGGCACTCAGCTCCCGCCGCACCTTCGCCGGAACCCCCGCCACCAGCGACCCCGGCGGCACCACCATCCCCTGCGGCACCAGCGCCTGAGCCGCGACGAGCGAACCCGCCCCGATCACGGCCCCGTTGAGCACGGTGGCCCCCATCCCGATCAGGCAGTCGTCCTCGACGGTCGCCCCGTGCACCACGGCGTTGTGCCCGATCGACACCCGCTCGCCGACGCTCACCGGGAACCCGGGATCGGCGTGCAGCGTGCAGTTGTCCTGCACGTTGCTGCTCGCGCCCACGGAGATCCGCTCGACGTCCCCGCGCAGCACGGCCCCGTACCAGACGCTCGCGCCGGCCCCCAGCGTCACGTCCCCGATCACCGCGGCCGTCGGTGCGACGAACGCCTCCTGATCGACCCGCGGCTCCTTGCCGCCGATGCCGGTGATCAGTGCCTGGTGCGTCATCCCAGCTCCCTCGTCGTCGCGTACGGGGGAACGGTACGCCACGCCGTGGGGCGAAGATCACAGCCCCACGGCATCATGGCCGCACCCCGCGCTGAGTAACGTGAGCGGGTGCCGAAGCGCAAGAACACGTTCTCATCCTGGCGCCGCCGCCAAGTGCAGCGGGCCGTTCACGCGGGCTGGGCGTGGGTGCAGCGCACGGCGTCCGTCACCGCCGCGCACCCCGGAAGGTTCCGCTTCGGCGCGATGGGAACGGGTACCAGGCTCGCCTTCCCGCTGGGCACGGTCTTCGGCGAACCCTGGATCCACCTCGGCGCCCATTGCATCGTCGGTGAGCAGGTCACCCTGACCGCCGGTCTGATGCCCGACCTCGACCTCGGCCCGGAGCCCATCCTGCGCATCGGGGACGGTGTGGTCCTCGGCCGGGGCAGTCACGTCATCGCCGACACGACGGTCACCATCGGCAGCGACTGCTACTTCGGTCCCTACGTCTACGTCACGTCCACGAACCATTCGTACGACGACCCGCACCAGCCCATCGGCAGGCAGTGGCCCCGGATGGAGCCGGTGGAGATCGGTCCGGGCTGCTGGATCGGCACCGGCGCGGTGATCCTGCCGGGCGCGCGGATCGGACGGAACGTGGTGGTGGCCGCCGGTGCGGTGGTGCGAGGGGTGGTGCCCGACCACGCCGTCGTGGCGGGGGCGCCCGCCCGGGTCGTACGGCGCTGGACGCCGTCCGACGGCTGGCAACCGCCGTTGCGGACACCGGCGCCGGTGCCGATACCGTCCGGGGTGACCCCGGACGAGTTGCGCGCGCTCGCAGCCCTCGACGAGGAGACGGTCGAGCGGCTGGCCGAACTGGAGCGGGAGGCGTGACGCGGTTCGAGGCCTGACTCGGCCGGCCGGTAGGTCCGACTCGGCGGGATGTCTCGCAGTACGGTTCGGTGAATGACGCGACGCACCACGCCGTAGGTCACCGTGGGGAGTTCACTGGCCCGCTCACCGGCGACGGCGTCGGTGCCGCCCGTGCACCGAGACGCCCCGCCGCCGCTCGCGGACCGGCTGTTAGCGTGCGGACATGCGCGCACCCATCGGACGCTTCGACCAGGCGACGCCCGCCCCCGACTGCCTCGACGACCTGATCGGCCCGGTCGCCGACGCCGTACGGCACTGGCACGGCAGCGTCCCCGCCGAGCAGATCGTCTACGTCGAGACCGACCCGCGATGGGCCGACACGGAGGTCTTCGTGGAGCACTACGGACGGGAGCTCCTGGAGCAGTCGGCGAACTGCGTGGTCGTGGCGGGCAAGCGCGGTGGCGAGACCACACTGGCCGCCTGCGTGGTCCTCTCCACCACCCGCGTCGACGTCAACGGCGTGGTCCGCCGGCAACTCGGGGCCCGTAAGGCGTCGTTCGCCCCGATGGACACGGCGACCGGCGAGACCGGCATGGAGTACGGCGGCATCACCCCGGTCGGGCTGCCCGTCGACTGGCCGCTGCTGGTCGACTCGGCCGTGGTCGACCTGCCGTACGTCCTGGTCGGCAGCGGCCGCCGGCGCGGCAAGCTGCTGGTGCCGGGCAAGGCCTTCGCGGAACTTCCCCGCGCGGTGGTCCTGGAGGGGCTGGGGACGGCCTGACTCGGCCGTCACGCCGTGGTGTGATGGGCCAGCGGCAGATGCGGGTCCGCCTCGCCGGGCGCGTGCGCCGGATCGGCGTGCACCAGCGCCGCGACGAGACGCGGTACGGCGTGCAACAGGGCGTGTTCCGCCGCGACGGCGATCGCGTGGGCCTGCCGCAGCGTCACGTCGCCGTCCACCACCACCGCCACCTCGGCCCGCAGCCGGTGCCCGACCCAGCGCAACCGCAGCTCGCCCACCCCCTGCACGCCCGGCACCGTCCGCAGCGCCCGCTCGGCGCGGTCCACCAAGGCGGGGTCGACGGCGTCCAGCACCCGCCGGAACACCTCTCGGGCCGCGTCCCGCAGCACCAGCGTGATCGCCGCGGTGATGGCCAGCCCCACGACCGGGTCGGCCAGTTGCCAGCCGACCGCCGCGCCGCCCGCGCCCAGCAGCACGGCCAGTGACGTGAACCCGTCGGTCCGCGCGTGCAGTCCGTCGGCCACCAGCGCGGCCGAGCCGATCGACCTGCCGACGCGGATCCGGTAGCGGGCCACCCATTCGTTGCCCGCGAAACCGACCAGGGCCGCCACCGCCACGGCGGGGACATGCTGGACAGGCCGCGGGTCCAGCAGCCGTTCGATCGCCGTCCATCCCGCGAACGCGGCCGACGCGGCGATCGTCAGCACGATCACGATGCCCGCCAGGTCCTCCGCGCGCCCGTAGCCGTACGTGAAGCGCCGGGTGGCCGCGCGCCGGCCCAGTACGAAGGCGATCCCGAGCGGTACGGCCGTCAGCGCGTCGGCGGTGTTGTGCACCGTGTCGCCCAGCAGCGCCACCGACCCGGACACCATGACCACCACGGCCTGCGCGAGCGCGGTCGCACCGAGCACGGCGAGCGAGACCCACAGGGCGCGCATCCCGCGGGCCGAGGTCTCCAGGGCGGAGTCGACCTTGTCCGCGGTGTCGTGGGAGTGCGGAGTGAGGAGGTGACCCAGCCGGTGCCGCGGACCGGTGGGGGAGCGGTGCTCGTGCTCGTGGTGGTCGCTCACGGGGATCCCCTTCCGGTGCGCGGTGGTGACGGGGGTGTGGCCCCTCGGTGGTGGACATACCCGCACCCGGAGGCCATCATGTGCGTATGAGCGCACGCATGCACCTGTCATCTGCGCAGGATGCGCATCCGCGCACCCCCGGCGAGGAGCAGTTCGCGCTCGCCGCCGAACTGCTCGCCCTGCTCGGCGACCGCACCCGCCTCACGCTGCTGCACGCCCTGAGCACGGGCGAGGCGGACGTCTCGACGCTCACCGAGACCTGCGGCGCGGCCCGTCCCGCGGTGAGCCAGCATCTGGCACGGCTACGGCTCGCGGGGCTGGTGACCACGCGCAAGGAGGGCCGCCGCGTGATCTACGCCCTGTGCGACGGCCATCTGCGCAGAGTCGTCGACGAGGCGCTGAACCTCGCCGACCACCGGCTCACCGGGCGACCGGAGCACGACTGAGGGCCGGGGACGGTCGCCCGCGCCGGGCGCGGAACCCGGAGTCCGCGCCCAGGTACCGCTCCGTGAGACCGGAGGCGGCCACCGGGGAGGTGACGAGGCGGCGCAGCCCGCTCCAGCAGGTTCCCGGCAAGGCCCCGCCGTTTCGGGCCGCGACGGCCCCGCTCCTCCAGCGCCCCGGCACGTGGCTGCTGCTCGATGGACTCCCCGCTGCCCGCCGCCAGCACGACACGGTCGGCGGAACGGGTCCGCAGGATGCTGCCGAGCGTCATACCGGCGGGGCCCGCGCCCACCACGACGACCGAAGAGCGCTGTGGAGCGGCGGAGTCGGAGCGGCGGGAGGACATGACCACCACGCGAGCATCGTGGCGTCGGCCCCTGAGGAGGACGAGGCCGGGGGCGCCGCCGTGGCGTCCCCGGAGGCCGCCTCAGCGTCAGCGGAGTCTCCGGACGTCGCAGTGCAGGCCGGTCACCGGACGGCCACTGTCAGCCGAGGCGCGGTATCTCGATCGCGGGGCAGCGGTCCATCACCATGGCGAGACCGGCGGCGCGGGTGCGCTCGTAGGCGGCCTCGTCGACGACGCCGAGCTGGAACCAGACCGCCTTCGCGCCCTTGGTGACCGCCTCGTCGGCGACCGCGCCCGCCAGGTCGGCGTTGACGAAGACGTCGACCACGTCCACGGCGAAGGGGATGTCGGCGAGGGATGCGTAGCCCTGTTCGCCGTGCACCGTCTCCGCCTTGGGGTGCACCGGCACGATCCGCTTGCCGAACCCCTGGAGCACCTGGGCGACCCCGTAGGCGGCCCGGGACGGGTTCGACGACAGGCCCACCACCGCCCAGGTGTCGCCCAGCTCGGTGAGAATCCTGCGGACCGTCGCGTCGTCGCCGTACACCAGGGGCCTCCTTCGGCCATGTCGTCTCGTCGTCACGTACTGCAACGGGCGAGCGCACGCCAGGATTCCCGGAGCCGCTCGCGTACCGGATCTCCGTCCTGGCGGACGGTCAGGGAGCCTTTCCAGCGCGCCGACCGGAACATGTGCCGTGCGCAAGGCCGTCGGCGCGCCTAGGCTCACTGGCGTGCTTCGCCTCATCGACGCCCGGACCGGAGAACCCGTCGACGCCTCCCTGACCCGGCGGGGGCTGATCTGTGTCGAGGCCCACGTGCCCGCCCTCGACGCCACCGCCCCGCGCGTCATGTTGGTCGCGGACGTACTGGTCCGCGCCCTGGAGCTGGGCGGTACCCCGGTGTGGGGGCTGCTCTCCGGGGAACGGGACCGGGCACAGGTCCGCGAGGCCGCGGCCGGTCTCGGTGTCCGGCCCTTCGAGGACCGCCACGACGCCGGGGCCGGGCTCGGGGACGGGCAGGTCATCCATGTGGTGGGGGAGGGCGGGGTGACCCCGGACGGGCCCCGCGTCGAGGTGGCCCCCGTCTTCCACGGCCCGGGGACGCGGGCCGGGGACGACCCCGCGGTGCTGCGTCTGGCGCTGCTCTCGCGGCGCCACGGCGATCCCGCGCGCGTGGACGCCCCGGTCCTGGACGAGGCCCGCGACACGCTCGCACGCTGGCGCCGGGCCGTCGCCGACTGGGCCCGACGTCCCTCCCGGCCGGTCCCCGAGGCGGTACGCGGACAGCTCCGTGCCGCCTGGGAGGACGACCTGGACGTGCCCTCGGTGCTGCGCGTCCTGCGGCGGGTGGAGAGCGGCACCGACCTGCCGGACGGAGCGCGCTTCGAGACCTACGCCTACGCCGACCGGCTGCTCGGACTCGAACTGACCCGCGAAGTGGGAGCGTCGGCATGACCGCGCGCGCGGGAGGCTCCCCGCTGCGCCGGCTGGTCGTGCTGAGGCACGCCAAGTCCGCCCGGCCGCCGGATGTCGCCGACCACGAGCGCCCGCTCGCGCCCAGGGGCCTGCGGGACGCGCCGGCCGCCGGTCGCGTGCTCGCCGAGACCGACTGCCTGCCCGACCTCGCCCTGTGCTCCACCGCCGTACGCGCCCGCCAGACCTGGCAGCTGGCGTCGGCGCAGTGGGCCACACCGGCGCCGGTGCGCTACGACCACGTGCTCTACGGTGCCGAGGTGCCCGAACTGCTCGCCGCCGTGCGCAAGGTGCCGCCCGAGGTGCACACGCTGCTCCTGGTCGGGCACAACCCCGGCCTCGAGGAACTGGTCCTGTCGCTCGCCGGGGACGGCGTCGGTGACGCGCTGGACCGGATGCGGGTGAAGTTCCCCACCTCGGCTCTCGCGGTGCTCGCCGCGCACGAGAGCGGATGGCACGCGCTGGGCCCCGGTGAGGCGCTGCTGACGGAGATGCTGGTGCCGAGGGGGAGGAAGAAGTAGGGCCGCACCTCACCGGGAAGGGCGGCCCTCCGGAGAGGTGCGCCCCTCCGGGGGCGTGGGCTCACCCGGCGAGGCGGAGGCCGCGGCCCTGCGGGGATACCGGCTCACCCGACGAGGTGGACGCGTACAGCGCATAGGCTGACCGGATGCAGGACGAGTACCGCACGGTCCCCCGCCCGGGCGTGCACGAAACCGAGGTCAACCGCTCGCGCTTCCTGTGCGCCCTGGCTCCGGCCGCCACGGAGCGGGAGGCGCAGGAGTTCGTCTCCGCCGTGCGCAAGGAGCACGCCGACGCCTCGCACAACTGCTGGGCGTACGTCATCGGCGCCGGCGCCGAGGTCCAGAAGGCGAGCGACGACGGGGAACCGGGCGGCACCGCCGGCGTCCCCATGCTCCAGATGCTGCTCCGCCGCGACATGCGCTACGTCGTCGCCGTCGTCACCCGCTACTACGGCGGGGTCAAGCTCGGCGCGGGCGGGCTCATCCGGGCGTACGGCGGAGCGGTCGGCGAGGCCCTCGACGACCTCGGCACCCTCACCCGGCGCCGCTTCCGGCTGGCCACGGTGACCGTCGACCACCAGCGCGCGGGCAAGGTCCAGAACGACCTGCGCGCCACCGGGCGCGAGGTGCGGGACGTGCGCTACGGGGAGGCGGTCACGATCGAGATCGGGCTTCCCGACGCCGACGTGGACGCCTTCCGGTCCTGGCTCGCGGACGCGACCGCGGGCACCGCGGGGTTCGAGCTGGGCGGGGAGGCGTACGGGGACGCCTAGTCCGACGACTTCTGCGACAAAGCGGGCCAAATGCCCGTATCGGATGGGGTGGGGGCGGGTCATGACGGGCGATACGGGAGTAACCACCCGGGCTGTCGTACCCGGCCGTTAGTCTCGGGGATCATGAGACTGCTGCACACTTCCGACTGGCATCTCGGGCGGGCCTTCCACCGGGTGGGCATGCTCGGTGCCCAGGCCGAGTTCATCGGCCACCTCGTCACGACCGTGCGCGAGCACGCCGTCGACGCGGTGGTCGTGTCGGGAGACGTGTACGACCGGGCCGTGCCGCCGCTGGCCGCGGTGGAGCTGTTCGACGACGCCCTGCACCGGCTCGCCGACCTCGGGGTGCCGACGGTGATGATCTCCGGGAACCACGACTCGGCGCGCCGTCTCGGCGTCGGCGCCGGGCTCATCGGGCGCGCGGGCATCCATCTGCGCACCGACCCGGCCGCCTCCGGCACACCGGTGCTGCTGCGGGACGCGTTCGGCGACGTGGCCTTCTACGGCCTGCCGTATCTCGAACCCGCCCTGGTGAAGGACGAGTTCGGAGTGGAGAAGGCCGGCCACGAGGCGGTGCTCGCCGCCGCGATGGAGCGGGTCCGCGCCGATCTCGACGCACGCGCGCGCGGCACGCGGTCGGTCGTCCTCGCGCACGCCTTCGTCACCGGCGGCGAGGCCAGCGACAGCGAGCGGGACATCACCGTCGGCGGCGTGGCGGCCGTGCCCTCCGGTGTGTTCGACGGCGTGGACTATGTGGCGCTGGGGCATCTGCACGGCTGCCAGACCATCACCCCACGCGTGCGGTACTCCGGTTCCCCGCTGGCGTACTCCTTCTCCGAGGCAGGGCACCGCAAGAGCATGTGGCTCGTCGACCTCGACGCGCGGGGCGCGGTCACCGCCGAGCGCGTCGACTGCCCCGTGCCGCGGCCGCTGGCCCGGATCAGCGGCCGGCTGGAGGAACTGCTCGCCGACCCGGCGCTCGCCCGGCACCAGCGGTCCTGGGTCGAGGCGACCCTCACCGACCCCGTCCGGCCGGCCGACCCCATGGCGCGCCTCACCGAGCGCTTCCCCCACACCCTCAGCCTCGTCTTCGCCCCCGACCGGTCCCCCGAGGAGCCCGTGACGTCCTACGCCGGACGTCTCGCGGACCGCAGCGACCAGCAGATCGCCGAGGACTTCGTGGCGCACGTGCGCGGTGCCGGACCCGACGGCCACGAGCAGGGCGTGCTGCGCGACGCGTTCGACGCCGTACGCGCCGACCTGACCCTGCGGGAGGTGGCCCCGTGAGGCTGCACCGCCTCGACATCACCGCCTTCGGGCCCTTCGGCGGCGTCCAGAGCGTGGACTTCGACGAACTGTCCGCGGCGGGCCTCTTCCTGCTGCACGGACCCACCGGCGCGGGCAAGACCTCCGTCCTGGACGCCGTCTGCTACGCCCTGTACGGCGCTGTGCCGGGTGCCCGGCACAGCGGTCAGGGCGCCACCCTGCGCAGCGACCACGCGGCGGCCGCCACCCGCACCTCTGTGACGCTCGAACTGACCGTCGCCGGACGCCGGTTGGAGATCACCCGGCAGCCGCCCTGGGAGCGCCCCAAGAAGCGCGGTACCGGCACCACCCTCGACAAGGCCCAGGCGTGGCTGCGCGAGCACGACGCCGGCGCCTGGAAGGACCTCAGCCGCTCCCACCAGGAGATCGGCGAGGAGATCACCCAACTGCTCGGGATGAGCCGGGAGCAGTTCTGCCAGGTGGTCCTGCTTCCGCAGGGCGACTTCGCGCGGTTCCTGCGCGCCGACGCCGAGGCCCGCGGCCGGCTGCTGGGCCGTCTCTTCGACACCCACCGCTTCGCCGAGGTCGAGAAGCGGCTCGCCGAGCGCCGGCGGGCGACCGAGGCGGACGTGCGCGACGGCGACGCGGAGCTGCTGGCCGACGCCCACCGCATGCAGCAGGCGGCGGACGGCGCCATGGAGCTGCCCGAGCTGGCACCCGGCGATCCCGGCCTGGCGGAGGCCGTGCTGACCGCCGCGGCCGTCGCCCGGAGCACCGCCAGGGAACAGCTGACGGCCGCCCGGTGCCGCCTCACCGCCGCCGAGTCCGACCAGGGCGCGGCCGGCCGCGCCCTGGACGACATACGTGAAGTGGCCCGCCTGCAGCGGAGGTTCGCGGACGCCCGGGAACGCGCCCGGCTGCTGGCGGACCGGGACGAGGCGCACCGGACCGACCAGCGGCGCATGGAGCGGGGCCGCAAGGCGGAGGTGGTCGCACCCGCGCTGGAGCTGCGGGAGTCGACCGGCACCGAGCACCGCGCGGCGGCCGAGGCGGAGGCACGCGCATGTGCCGCCCTGCCGGAGGGCTTCGCCGACGAGGCCGCCGCAGGGCTCGCCGCCGCCGCGCGCCGGACCGCCGAGGAACTGGGCGGACTGGACTCCGCCCGCCGGGCCGAGCGGCGGCTGAGCGAGGTCCGCGCCGAACGCGCCGACCTGGACCGGCAGGAGCGCGCCGACGAGGACGTGCTGCAGGAGGCCGAGACCTGGCTCGCCGGGTGGGAGACGACCCGGGCCGGCCACCAGGAGCGTGTCGAGGCCGCTCAGGAGGCGGCCTCCCGGGCCGAGCAACTCGCCGTGCGCCGTGAGCCGCTGGGGAAGAGGCTCGGCGCCGCGCGGCTGCGCGACCAACTGGCCGCGGACACGGAGGAGGCCCGCAACCTCGCCCTGGCCTCGGGAGAACGCGCCCTCCAGGCACGTGCGCACTGGCTGGACCTCAAGGAACAGCGCCTGAGCGGAATCGCCGCCGAGCTTGCCGCGGGCCTGATCGACGGCGAGGCATGCGCCGTCTGCGGGGCCACCGAACACCCCGCCCCGGCACGGAAGGTCGCCGGACACGTCGACCGCGAGACGGAGGAGCGGGCACTCGCCGCCTACCAGCGGGCCGAGGAGACGCACGCGGAGAACGAACGGCGCCTGGGCGTTGCACGGGAGGCCCTGGCCGCCGCCACCGCCGAGGCGGGGGACACGCCGACCGGCAGGCTCGCCGAGGAGGCCGAGGAACTGGCGCGGCTGCACGAGCGGGCCCGGCGGGAGGCCTCCGGTCTGCACGCCGCGCGCGAGGAGTTGCGCCGGGCCGAGCAGGAGCACGCACGCAGGAGCGCCGCCCGCCGCGAGGCCGAGCTGAGGACCGCGTCCCGGCTGGCCCGCCGCGACGCCACGGACCGCGAAAGGTCGGCCCTGGAAGGGGAGCTGGTGAAGGCGCGGGGCTCGGCGGGCAGCGTCGCCGCGCGCGCGGCCGAGCTGGAGCGACGTGCCGCGCGGCTCACCGAGGCCGCCGACGCGGCACGGCACGCCGAGGACACCGCCCAGCGCCTCAAGGACGCCGACGCCCGGCTCGCCGACGTCGCCTTCCGCGCCGGTTTCGACACCCCGCAGGCCGCGGCCGACGCCCTGCTGGACGCCGCGACCCACCGCGAGCTGCAACGCCGCCTCGACGCCCGGCAGGCCGAGGAGGCCGCCGTCCGCGCGGTCCTCGCCGAGACCGACACCGCGTCCGCGGCCCAGCGGCCGCCCGCCGATCTCAGCCTGGCCGAGGAGACCGCCGCGGTGGCGGACCGGCGGGTGCGCGCCGCCGCCTCCGCCTGCGACGCCGCGGAGCGCCGCTGCGCCGAACTGGACCTGCTCTCCGCGCGGGCCGCCGCCGGGGTACGACGGCTCGGGCCCCTGCGCGAGGTGTACGACCGGGTGGCACGGATCGCCGCCCTCGCGGCCGGCACCTCCGCCGAGAACGAACGCCGGATGCGCCTGGAGTCCTATGTGCTGGCGGCCCGCCTGGAGCAGGTGGCGGCCGCCGCGACCGCACGTCTGCAACGGATGTCGTCCGGCCGCTACACCCTCGTCCACTCCGACGACCGGTCCGGACGCGGGCGCAGCGGCCTCGGGCTCCACGTCGTCGACGCCTGGACGGGACGGGAGCGCGACACGGCGACGCTGTCGGGCGGCGAGACCTTCTTCGCCTCGCTCGCGCTCGCCCTCGGCCTCGCGGACGTCGTCTCGGACGAGGCGGGAGGCGTGCGGCTGGACACCCTCTTCATCGACGAGGGCTTCGGCAGTCTCGACGACCAGACGCTGGACGAGGTGCTGGACGTGCTCGACTCACTGCGCGAGCGGGACCGCAGCGTCGGCATCGTGAGCCATGTGGGCGATCTGCGGCGGCGCGTGCACGCGCAGTTGGAGGTGGTCAAGGGGAGGTCCGGGTCGGTGCTCCGGCAGCGGGGCGCGGGGTGAACCGCGCTCATCGGCTCAGAGGCCGCCGGGGGAGTGGCGAGGGTCGGGGCGTCGGATGCGGGGTCTCGGCCGCGCGGGAGGGCTTCGGACGGCTGGGCGGAAAAGCGCGTGCGTCCTGTCCGCCCGTCGCCCATCATGGGCGACCATGCCGTCCCTGCCTCACCCCTCCCCCGAAGACCTGCGCCGAGACCCCCTGCCGCTGCGCGGCCGTACCTCCCTGGTCACCGGGGCCAGCAGGCGCGGCGGCATCGGTCATGCGGTGGCCCGGCGGCTCGTCGCCCACGGCGCGAGCGTCTACCTCCACCACCATGTGCCGCACGACGCCGAACAGCCCTGGGGCGCAGACCGGATCGACGACGTCGTCGACTCGGTGCGCGCGGCGGTAGGCGACCCCGGGGCGCGGGTCGTCGCCGGGCCCGGTGACCTCGCCGATCCGGCCGCGCCCGCCGAGCTGATCGCCACCGCCGCCGCGGCGCTCGGCGGACGGCTGGACATCCTCGTCGCCAACCACGCGCGCAGCGGATCCGACGGGCCGCTCGACGCCATCGACGCCGGCATGCTCGACGCGCACTGGGCGGTCGACACACGGTCGGTCGTGCTGCTGATCCAGGCATACGCGCGACTGCGGGAGGACCTGCCCCCGCGCACTCCGGGCGGGCGCGTGCTGATGATGACCTCCGGCCAGGACATCGCGGGCGGTATGCCCGACGAGATCGCCTACGCCCTCCAGAAGGGCGCCCTCGCCTCGATCACGCGCTCCCTGGCGACGACGCTCGCCGAGCGGGCGGTCACGGTGAACACCGTCAACCCAGGTCCCGTCGACACGGGCTATCTGACCGGCGAGGTCCACGCGGCCGTCGCCGCGCGCTTCCCCGCCGGGCGGTGGGGCATGCCGGACGACCCGGCCCGCCTCATCGCATGGCTCGCCACCGACGAGGCGGACTGGGTCACCGGCCAGGTGATCGACTCGGAAGGCGGCTTCCGGCGTTGACCTGACCGTCCAGGGTGTGGCCTCAGAGGCGGGACAGCTCGTCGACCAGGTCGTCCAGTCCCAGGGAGCCCTGGGAGAGGGCGGCCATGTGCCAGGCCTTGAGGTCGAACGCGTCACCGTGCCGCTCCCGGGCGTTCTCCCGGCCGAGCAGCCAGGCGCGTTCGCCCAGCTTGTAGCCGATCGCCTGGCCCGGGATCGTGAGGTAGCGGGTCAGCTCGCTCTCCACGAAGTCCGCCGGGCGGCTGCTGTGCGCGCCGAAGAACTCCTGTGCCAGCTCGGGCGTCCAGCGCTCACCCGGGTGGAAGGGCGAATCCGCCGGGATCTCCAGCTCCAGGTGCATACCGATGTCGACGATGACGCGGGCGGCCCGCATCATCTGCGCGTCGAGGTAGCCGAGGCGCTGTTCCGCGTCGGTGAGGAAGCCCAGCTCGTCCATGAGGCGTTCCGCGTACAGCGCCCAGCCCTCGGCGTTGGCGCTGACGCCGCCGATGGTCGCCTGGTAGCGGGAGAGGTCGCCGGCGACGTGCGTCCACTGCGCGAGCTGGAGGTGATGGCCGGGGACACCCTCGTGGTACCAGGTCGACACCAGGTCGTAGACCGGGAACCTGGTCTGGCCCATCGTCGGCAGCCAGGTGCGGCCCGGGCGGGAGAAGTCCTCCGACGGCGGCGTGTAGTACGGCGCGGCGGCGCTGCCGGGCGGGGCGATGCGGGACTCCACCTTCCGTACCCGCTCGGCGAGTTCGAAGTGGGTGCCGTCCAGTTCCCGGATCGCCTGGTCCATCAGGCCCTGCAGCCACTCCCGGACCTCGTCCACACCCTCGATGTGCGTGCCGTGCTCGTCGAGGTGGGCGAGCGCCACCCAGGGCGTCCGCGCGCCCGGGAGGATCTTCTCGGCCTCCTGCCTCATCTCGCCGAGGATGCGGTGGAACTCCGACCAGCCGTAGGCGTACGCCTCGTCCAGATCGAGGTCGGTGCCGTTGAAGTACCGGGACCAGCGGGCGTAACGCTCCCGGCCCACCGTGTTCGGCGTGCCCTCGACGGTCGGCGCGTACACCTCTCGCATCCAGTCCCGCAGCTCCACCACGGCCGCGGTCGCCGCACGGGCGGCTTCGTCCAGCTCGCCGCGCAGCGCTTCGGGACCGGCCGAGGCGAAGTCCTCGAACCAGCCGCGCCCCTCGCCGTCGGTGTCCGTCCACTCGCCGAGCTGGTCGATGAAGGTGGCCGTCGGGCGCGGGGCCGCGTACAGCTTGCGTTCCAGCCCCAGGGCGAGGGACTCGCGGTAGCCCGCCAGAGCGGCCGGCACCGCGCGCAGCCGCTCCGCGATCGCCGCCCAGTCCTCCTCCGTCTCCGCCGGCGTCACCGTGAACACCTCGCGCACCGGGTGCACGATGGTGCCCAGGTTGCCGACCGAGCGAAGGCCCTCGTCGGCGTCGTGCACCGCGAGTTCGGCGGTGAGCCGCTCACGCAGCAGGCGTGCGCAGCGGCGCTCGATGTCACTGTCCGCGCCGGGCGCGCGCTCCGCCTCGTCGAGCCTCGCGAGGGTCGCCCGCGCCAGCTCCGCGAGCGCCTCCTGTCCCGCGGGCGAAAGGTCGGGCAGGCGGCTCGAACTCTCCTTCACGCCGAGATACGTACCGGTGACCGGGTCGAGGGCGATGAGCTCGTCGACATAGGCGTCGGCGACCTCTCGGGGCAGCGGGCTCTTGGTGTCTGACATGTGGACCATCCTCGTACGAGGGGCCACGGTGCGTCACCCCGATTGTGCCGAGGGCGAAGGCGGCAGCAGCGGGCCGCAGTCCCACCGCTGGAAGATCAACCGTGTCTCCACGCGGGCCACCTCCCGGTGCGCCGTGAACTCGTCCAGCACCAGCCGCTGTAGATCGGCCATGTCCGCGACGGCGACATGCACGAGGTAGTCGTCGGGCCCGGTCAGGTGGAAGACGGTCAGCGACTCGGGCAACGCCCGGATCCGCTCCACGAACGGCCGCACCAGCTCCCGTCGGTGCGGCCTGACCTGCACGGACAGCAGAGCCTGCAACCCGCGTCCCAACTTGGCCGGATCGAGGCGCAGCTGATGCCCGAGGATCACGCCCGCGCGGCGGAGCCGGGTCACCCGGTCCAGGCACGTCGACGGCGCGACGCCCACCTGGGCGGCGAGATCGCGGTAGGTCGTCCGGGCGTCGTTCTGCAACAGCCGCAGCAGATCGAGGTCCACCGGATCCAGTACGACAGATTCGGCCATCGGCCGAACGTAGCACGGGTCATTCCCTGTGTGGCCCGGTCGGTGTTCACCCTGCGGGCATGGAGACGAGAGTGCCGGACAGCGGGAACGCTGCCACAGAGGACGTGACACGGACGGCCGCCGCCGGGGGCCCGGCCAGGAGGTTCGCCACCGAGGCCGTGCACGCCGGGCGGGACGATCTCGCCCGGCAGGGACTGCACGCCCCGCCCATCGACCTGTCCACCACCTACCCCTCGTACGACAGCCGGGCGGAGGCCGCCCGCATCGACGCCTTCGCCACCACCGGCGCCGAACCGGACGGCCCGCCCGTCTACGCCCGGCTCGGCAACCCGACGGTCGCCCGCTTCGAGACAGCCCTCGCCCGGCTCGAGGGCACCGAGTCCGCCGTCGCCTTCGCCAGCGGCATGGCCGCGCTGAGCGCGGTCCTGCTGGTACGGGCCTCCCTCGGTCTGCGCCATGTCGTCGCGGTACGGCCCCTGTACGGCTGCAGCGACCACCTCCTCACCGCCGGACTGCTCGGCTCTGAGGTCACCTGGACCGACCCGGCCGGCCTCGCGGACGCGCTGCGCCACGACACCGGGCTCGTCCTGGTCGAGTCGCCGGCCAACCCGACCCTCGCGGAGGTCGACATACGGGCCGCCGCGCACGCCTGCGGCTCGGTGCCGCTGCTCGTCGACAACACCTTCGCCACCCCCGTCCTCCAGCGCCCGGTCGAACAGGGCGCGCGGCTGGTGCTGCACAGCGCCACCAAGTACCTCGGCGGGCACGGTGACGTACTGGCAGGTGTCATCGCCTGTGACGAGGAGTTCGCGGGGCGGCTGCGCCAGGTGCGGTTCGCCACGGGCGGTGTGCTGCATCCGCTGGCCGGATATCTGCTGCTGCGCGGCCTCTCGACCCTGCCGGTGCGGGTGTCGGCGGCGTCCGCGAACGCCGCCGAACTGGTCCGCCGCCTCGCCGTCGACCCGCGCGTCGCCCGCGTCCACTACCCCGACATCGGCGGCGCGATGGTCGCCTTCGAGGTGCACGGCGACCCGCACCAGGTCATCGCCGGCGTCCGTCTGATCACCCCGGCCGTCAGCCTCGGCAGCGTCGACACCCTCATCCAGCACCCGGCTTCCATCAGTCACCGCATCGTGGACGCGGACGATCGCCGGGGCGCCGGTGTCAGCGACCGGCTGCTCCGGATGTCGGTGGGGCTGGAGGACGTCGAGGACCTCTGGGCGGACCTGGACGCGGCACTGGGGGAGGAGCCGGTACCCACCCGGGCGGCGGCGGGGGTGTGGCACGCCTGAGCGGCCCGGTCCCATGCCTCGGGGACGGCGCGGCCTTCGCCGGCACCGTCCCCGAGGCGCCGGTCAGCGCCTCCGGGAGTCGCTGGCACCGAGCCGTCCGGACGCCCGTCGGTCGGGCCGTCGTCTCACTCCCGGGCGAACCGTTCGCCGCGCCGGTCCGCGTCGTGCGGTACTCCCGAACCGACCGGTGCCGCGTTGAGCCGGGCCGTGATCACCAGGGTGCGCTCCTCGATCTGGTAGTCGAGGGGCAGGGACAGTCCGCGCATCGCGGCGACCATGCCGGTGTTGGACGACTGCGTCAGGGCGTACACGCTCTCGCAGCCGGCCTCGACCGCCATCGCCACGAGGCGGCCGAGCAGTTCGGTCCCGATGCCCCGGCGCTGCCAGTCGTCCTCGACGAGCAGCGCGACCTCCGTCTCGTCCCCGTCCCACAACAGGTGTCCGAGCCCGACGATCCGGCCCGACGCGGTCTGCACGGCCAGGGTCCGGCCGAAGCGCGGGCTCAGGAGGTGGTTGAGGTAGCGGTCCGCGTCCGCGACCGGCCCGTGGTAGCGCATCGAGAGGGTGCGCGGCGAGCACCGGTCGTGCATCGCCTTCGCGGCCTCGACGTCCCCGGTGTCGGCCCGTCGCACGGTGATGGCGTTGCCCTGCGGGAGCGTCAGGACGTCCTCGCCGCGCGGGACGCGCGGCCCGAGCCGTGCGTCCAGTTCCACCAGCGCGCGTGCCCGCGCGAACTCGGTCGGCGTGAACGGCAGATACGGCCGTTCCACGGTGATCACGCCACCCTCCGGTGCCCGCAGCCGCAGCACGGTGTCCTCCAGGACGCCCTCCACCGGTACGCCGTCCGTCCCGCGGCCGCCCACCGGGGAGGCGGGCAGCGAACGGATCGTGCACCGGCCGAGCAACTGTCGCAGGGCCAGGGGTAGTTCGGCGGCGTCCAGGGCGGTTCGGGTGGCCAGGTCCAGGACCCGGGTCGGCGCGTCCACCAGATCGTGGGCGTCGGCCCGCTCGATCCATGTGCACGTGCCGCCCGCCTGCGCCGCCGCCCGCGTCAACTCGTCCGCCGCGAACCCGGCCGGGGCCCGCAACAGGAACTCGTCCACCGTGCCGTCGCCCAGCGGATGCGTCTGCAGGCTCAGGATGTCGACCCGGTGCCCGGCCAGTTCCGTGCAGAGCGCGGCGAGGGAACCCGGCTCGTCCTTCACCGTCGTCCGCATCCGCCAGAGCGTGCCCTGGCCGGAGCCGGGGGCGTCGGGCCGCCCGTGCGCGGAGGCGGTGGACGCGGAGGGCCCGGCCTGCGGCTCCGAGGAGGGCGGCCGGGCGCCGGTATCGCTGATCGGCGGCGCGTGCCCGTGGTGGCGTGACCACCAGGTGTGGAACGCCGCCGTGGCCAGCAGGGCGATCGCGGAGATCACCAGCAGCGCCGGGCCGTCGGGGCCGTGGCCGATCAGGTTGGCCACGGCATCCGCCACCGCGACGGCGGTGAACAGCGCGGCGAGTTCCACAAGGTCGCGTCGCCAGTGGTGCACGGGGCGCCCATGTTTCGCACGGGTCACATCAGACATGTCTCGACTCATGCACCCACTGTGGAGGAACGGTGTTGCGTGATCACGAACGCTCTGTGACTGATCGGTAAAGCATGGATCTGTCCTATTTATTGTTTTTTCTGCAACCAGTCGTTCGCGTCGTGACGACCTGCGAGGACGTATGTGTTCCCTCGCCTCCCGGTACCGACCCGGCTACGTCATGCCGCCGCCCGCTCGCCCAGCGCACTGCGCAGCCGACGCGCCTGTGTCACCAGACGGGAGGAGCCACGCCGGGCCGCCGCCTGGGCCAGATGGGGCACCTCGCCGCGCGCGCCGGACCGCTCGGCGCACTCGGCCGCGACCGCCAGCAGGTCCCCGAGGTCCCGGACCGGCGGCGCCTCACCTGTCGACAGACCGGAGAGCAGGTCGGGCAGCGTCCGGCTCAGAACGCTCCATGTTGTGGCGTCGGCGCCGGTCGCGGCCGCCGTGCGCATCGAATCGGACAGTCGTCGCGCCTTCACCGCGCCGCATCGGACGAGCTGCCCGAGGTCCGATCCCAGCCGCCCCGCGTCCAGCTGCCCGCGCGCGGCCAGCACCAGCAGTGCGTCCACCGCGGCCAGCCGGTCCTCCGGATGCCGCGCCCCGAGCCCGTAGGCGACGCCCAGATGGACGGCCTCGCCGGCCTCCCCGCCGGACTCCGCCAGCGGCGGCAACGCCGCGGCGGCGCCCCTCGAGTCGTCCACGGCGAGGTCGGACAGCCCCTGCAGCAGCCGCGCCGCCACCAGCTCCCGCCGCTCCGGGAGCAGCGCCGACCAGTGCTGCCGCATGTCGTCCTCCCAGTGGTAGCACCACCGGTGCTGCTTGAACCCGTCGAGCGGTCCGCCCAGCGACCGGAACGCCGCCGGGAAGTCCTCCTGCAGTTCAAGGACTTCGCCCAGCTCCAGCAGGACGCGCCGCCCCCATGCCCGCCGCCGCACAACGGGCGTCTCGGGTGCGCCGGAGGTCAGCCAGGCGGCGAGCCGTGTCCCCTCCGCCGTCCCGAGATCCGCCGCCCGCCGGGCCGCCGACCCGGCCGCCTCCGGGTCTCCGCGGCGCACCCGCAGCAGGGCCTGCGCGAAATCGGCGTCCGCGACCCGGGCACCGAGCCGCGCGTAGGCGTCGAGGCGTTCCACCAGTTCGTCCGGCTCCAGCAGGCCGGTACTCCAGGTCGGGGTCGAGAGAAGGAAGGGCAGCGGGTCGGTGCGCAGCCGGTACGCCACCTCCCACAGGCGGCACTCGAACGCCCTGAAAAGGGCGCTGTGCACACAGTCACCGGTGCGGGAGCCACGCGTGAGGCGCGTGTGCAGGATGGCGGTGCGGACCGCGCCGCGCAGCGTGGCGAGCAGAAGGTCGAGGCCGCCGCCGGCGTCGGAGACCGCGCCGTAGGAGTGGCCGAAGCCGTCGCCCGACGCGGACCGGTCGGCGCTGTCCCACCAGCGCCGGGTGACCACCGGTTCCAGTGCCGTCATCAGCGCCTCACGGTCCCGGTACGCGTGGCGCACCAGACCGTCCAGGGCCCGCTCGAAATCGGTGACGCCCGGCTCCGAGGCCAGGGCCGCGCCCACCTCCTCGGCCAGCTCCACGGCGGACGCGGCGACGGGGGCCAGGCGTGCCGGCCTGGGGGCCGGGGGCAGCAGCTCCTCGTGGCCCGACGGTTCGGGACCGGCCGGCGCCGCTCCCAGTGTCCCGACCGCGCGAGCGCGCAGTCCGGGAATCAACTGCTGCGCGGCCCTGGCGAGCTCCGCCCGCGCAGGCACCGAGTCCAGCTTCCCGACGTGCCGTTCGGCCAGCTTCAACGCCCGCTCCTGGACGTCCGCGTCCTCGTGCCCGAAAGCCTGCGCGACGGCGGGCAGCAGCTCTCCGGCCGCGGTGGCGTCCCGCGTCAGCGCCTTGCCCAGCAGCACCAGCTGTGCCCGCACCAGCTTGCGCTCGCTGCGGAACAGCACCGCCTCGGACATCTCCGCCAGCTGCCGCGCCGTCAGCCCTCCGTCCAGGGCCAGGGCCCCGAGAACCGACTGGGCGTGCGAGGCCACCGTCGACGTGGCGTCGGAGGCCAGCGCCAGCCAGTCCGTCGAGTGCTCCCGCTCCTCCTCCCGGGTGAGCGCGAGACACTTCAGGAGCCGAAGGAACGCCCGCTGGTCGGAGGTCGTGCCGCCCCGCAGCAGTCGTGCCACGCACGCGTCGACCGTCGCCCGTCGGTCGAGGGCGCCCTCCACCGTCAACTGCGCCAGTGCGCCGATCCAGCTGTCCGGGCCGTCGTCGTTCGGCCACCGCAGCCGGTTGCCCATGTCCTCCGTCTCGAACAGAGCGGCGGCGAGCTCCCGCAGATGCGGGTCCTGCCGCAACCGGTCGAGGAGCGTGCCCCCGCGCTGCCATGAGCCGTGCAGGTGATCGACCCAGCCCCGGACGTAGGCGTCGGTCGTCGGCACCGGGCACCCGGAGAGCCGTACCAGGCCCGCCATGAGCTCGAACGGCACCCAGGCGGTGGCCGGACGCTCCGCCAGCCGGTGCGCCACATCGGCCAGCCAGTCGGCGTCCCGGTCGCCCAGCACGTGCAGCAGCACGCCGGCCGAGACCTGCGTCCAGCGCAGGTCGGCGGCGGCGATCCAGCTCGCCACGCCTGCCGCGCCCGTCTGGCACGCGGCCCCGGCCGCGTGCAGAGCCGGATACGCGCGCTGCGCCGGCGACTCCCAGGGAGCCGCCCGCAACTCCTTGCGGAGCTCCTTCAACTCGGGGAAGCACGCGCGCCGTTCGACGTCCGTCAGCCCGTCGAGCAGGGCCACCGCCTCGGCCGTACGGCCCGCCCGCACCAGTTCCGCCAGCGAACTCATCGCACACCCCCGTCGACCCGCTCCTGCTGTCCCGCCTGCGCCGCGGTGACCCCGCGCCGCACCATGCGCACCGCCAGCGCGTGTTTGCACGGACCACGCCCGCCCCGGTACTTCGCCCACCACACGCAACTGCAGCTGAGCACCCCCGTCTGCTCCCTCACCCGGTGTATGTGCCCGTCCTCCGCCGTCACCGTGGCGATCGCGCCGTCCAGGGCGACCGCGCCCGCGGCCACCAGCGCGCGGGCGGACCGCAGGCGCGGGTTGTGCCGCTCCACGCGTGCGGCGTCATAGGGCAGTTCGCGATGGAAGTAAGCCGTCTCCGCCACGTCGTACCCGACACGGCCCGAGGTGCCGAGACTGACCAGGGCCGCCCGGACGCGCTCGGCGGTCAGCCCCGAAGCGGTCGCGAGGTCGCCGACGTCGACGCGCGGCTCCCACGCCAGCAGCACCGCGATCAGCTCCGCGTCCTGGGCGGCCTCGTCGGTGGCCAGCGCGTCCAGGACTCCGCCCTCGCCGGAGAACCCGCGCGAGGCGTCGGGAGACAGTGTCAGCGTGAGCCGCATGCCCGGGAGGACGACTTCCCAGGCCGCCGCCGTGGCGGCGGAGTCGCCGGCCACCGCGGGGCCGTACACCCGCAGGGACGTCGCGTGCCGCAGCACTCGCTGGAGCGCGATCAGGCGCTCCGGGCCGGGCAGGCACACCGCGCCGGGCACGGGCCTCGTGCTGGGCCGCAGCGCGCGACCGGCGGGCACCACCCAGCGGGCGCCTGCCGACGCGCCGCGTCCGCCGCCCCGGGGCAGCGCCCGCAGGAACCGCACCGCGTCGGCGGCCGGCAGCTCCGCCCGCAGATCGAAGTCGGCGGCGACGACCTGGGCTTCGGCGAATCCTCGCAGCCAGCGATCGGGCAGCGGCACCTTCTTCTCCACGACCGGACCGTCCAGCGTGGTCACCGCCATCTCCTCCGGGCCGACCCGAAGGTGCAGCGGGTCCGCCGCGCCGACCCGCGACAGGGCCTCCCGCAGAGGGTTGTTGACGTCGACGTTCGTCGTCCCGTGTCCCACCGTGCCACCGTCGAGGCCGGCCTCCAGGACGTCCAGGCGCGCGTACACCCCGCCGCAGCCGGAGAACGACTCGAAGCGCAGCCGGTCGCCGTTACCCGTGACCACCGGGTCGAGCGAGGCGCGCAGCTGCCGTTGGTGGTACCGCGCGGCCGCCACGTCCGCCACCGCGAGGAGGCCCGCCGCAGCGATCTGCGGTGAGGTCAGGAAGCCCGTGAAGAACTGCGGATGGTCCCGCACGCCCGAGGGCGTCGCACCGCGTGAGGTCTCCAGACCCAGGCGCTGCCCGTCCACCGCGGACTCCAGCACGGAGGGTCGCCGATAGGCCACGGCCTGCAATGATCGCGTCATGGGAAAACCGTAGAGGCCACCACTGACAATCAGTCTGACCTGCGAAAACGCTGATCTGGCCGAGGAGTTGGAACGCTCGGGAAGGGTCGTGCACCGGGAGATGGCGCCGGTGCGCGACCCGTGTCGCGAGGGTACGGGAACCAGTGCCCTTGATCGGAGTTCCTGCGAGGGGCGGAACTCCTGCCGGGAGGGGGAGTTCCTGCGGGGCGTGGGGCGTGGGTCTGAGCTCCTGCCGAAGGCCCGCCTCGGATCGGTCTCCAGCAGTCCCGGGGCCAGGGACTCGCGGACCGACCCGGTGTAGGCGACGCGTTCCGGCTCCAGGCCCTGGAGCGCGCCCACGGGTGCCCGGTCGTGGCGGACGTCGTGTGCGCCGCGGGGCGGGAGAAGCGCGCCCCGTGCCCCCTGCGACGCGGTCCTCAGGGCGACCGCCTCGCGGCGGGGCGACTGCCGTCGAGCAGTACCCGCGCCACGAGTGCGGGGTCGTCGTTCATCGGGACGTGACCGCAGCCGGGCAGCCGGACCAGCCGGGCCCTGGGCAGGATGTACTTGGCGCGGACGCCCTGCCGGGGCACCAGCAGTCGGTCCTTGCTGCCCCAGGCCACGGTGACCTGGATGCCGGTGATGTCGTCGGTGAACCGCACGTCCCGGCCGCTCCGGAGGGTCTGCGAGAACCCCTCGGCACGGGCCAGCGCGAGCGTCTCGGCGACCACCGCCTCGGGCGAACGGCGGGCCGGGCGGGCATAGATCGCGCTCGTCAGCAGTGTGCGGCCCACTGCGGGGCGGGCGAGCGCCTGGACGACGGGCGGCGGCATGCGCCGGGCGATGTGCCGCATCGCCGTGAGCACGGTGAAGGCGTAACGCCGCTCCGCCTGCGACCAGAACCCCGCGGGCGACAGTGCCGTCACCGACCGCGCGAGCTTGTCGCGGCCCAGTTCGAGGGCGAGCAGGCCGCCGAGCGAGTTGCCCGCCACATGCGGCCGTTCGACCCCGAGCGCCTCGCACAGCGCGGCGAGCACGGTGGTCGTCGTCGGCAGGTCGTGCGCCAGTCCGTCCGGGAGTGCCGAGGACTCGCCGCACCCCGGCAGATCGACGGAGATCACGTCCCGCTCGACGGCCAGGACGGGGACGACCGGGTCCCACACCTGCCGGTGGTGACCGATTCCGTGCAGCAGGAGCAGCGGTTCACCGGTGCCCACGCGGGTGTACGCCATGCTCATGCCGCGCGGGCCGTGCGGGGTGGGGACCGTGAAGGAGACGGTGGACATACAGCTCCTCGTCGAGGACTCGGTGCCGGACATGATGGAGGCACCCTGTCAGCAACGGCTACCCGCGGGTAGCCCCCAGGGCCCCGGTCCCGTCAGCCGTACGGCCGAACGCACCGCGTTGGACGCAGGCATTGCGCGCGTCCGCACGAGACGGCGGCACGCGCGTGCCCGCCGAAAGCGCCTGGACACCTCGTGACGTTTCGGACGGGATGAGGTGAAGACCGCCGACTCCGCCACCGGCGCCGTTGTGTCACGTATGTGCCGGGGTGCGAACGGCCCGTGAACGCTCGGCCGCGCCCCACCCGTGCGGCGCCCGAGCGAGAAATGATTGGTCTTGACCAAGGGTGAGGGCCGTCCTATGGTCGCAGATAAGTACAACAACCTTTAATAAACAAGGGCGCTAAAACGCCGCCGATCCACGGCGATTGCGGAGGACAGGGTGGGGACCACGCAGCTGGAATCGGTGCCGGAACCAAAGTACTGGCATCTCAAGACCGTGCTCACGGAGGCACTCGACTCCGAGTTCTCGGTGGGCGAGATCCTGCCCAACGAGCGCGACCTCGCCGCCCGCTTCGGCGTCGCCCGCGCCACGCTCCGCCAGGCCCTGGAACAGCTGGAGCTGGAAGGCAGGCTGCAGCGCCGGCGCGGCGTCGGCACGACCGTCGCCCCGCCGCGCGTGGGAGTGGCCGTCGGCACCGAGCAGCACGACTGGCCGGGCGGGTCCGGCGACGCCTGGCAGGCCGTCGACTGCGTGGTCGCGGTCCCGCCGGCCGTGGTCGCGGACGCCCTGGAGACGGGCCGCGACGAGCCCGTGCACATCGTGCGCCGCACCCGTACGACCCACGGCCAGCCGGTCGCTGCCGAGCTGCTCTACATCGCCGAGTCGTCGGTGCCCGACCTGTCCGCCATCGATGCCCCCGCCGGCCCCGCACGCGCGCGTGCGGTGCTGCGCGAGCTGCAGCGCCTGGAGCTGGAGGGCCAGGACCGCGCCGTCGAACTCGGCTCGGCCCGTGCCGACGACGCCAAGGAGCTCGACCGTCTGCCGGGAGCGCCGGTCCTGGTCGTCACCACCCGGTTCCACTCCGCGGCCCGCATCGCGGCGGTCTCCGTCGCGACGTACCGCGCGGACACCTGCCGGCTGACCTTCGGCGACTCGGGCGGTGTGGAGATCCACGAGGGCCCGGAGCGCAGGGCGTCCTGACCTCGGCGGCGATCAGCGTCGTGCGGGCCTCGGAGTTCCTCCGGGGCCCGCAGGTGTTCGCGGCTCGCGGCCTCGCACGCTCCGCTTCCCGGTTCGGCGGCCTCGCACACTCCCTCCGGTCCGCCGCCCCTTACGCAGGTCTCTCCAGGCCGCGGCCGCCGCAGGTCACCGGCGTACGTCTCCACCGTGTGTCAGCGTCGTACGTCACCGCCGTGTGTCACCGGCGGGCCGTCACCGTGCCCTCGACCGCGAACAACTGCTCCTCCACGTGGTCCAGTGCCAGCCGCAGCGCCCCGGTCGCCACGGCCGCCTCACCCAGCAGCGACAGCGTCACCTTCGGCGGTCGCAGGCAGTAGCGGGCCAGTTCCCGCCGCAGCGGATCCAGTACGCCGTCCAGTCCCGCCGCCCAGCCGCCGATCACCACCAGTTCCGGGTCGAGGGCGAGTGCGAGTGCGGCCACGTCGTGCACGAGTCGCTGGATGAACCGTTCGACGGCGGCCATCGCCCGCTGATCACCCTCGCGGGCCTGCGCGAAGACCTCGGCGACCGCCTGTTCGTCCAGCGGATGCAGCGGTTCGTCGGTGGTGGACAGCAGCGTCTCGGGCGTCGCCTCCCGGCCCAGCAGATGCAGCGCGCCGATCTCGCCGGCCGCCCCGCCGAAACCCCGGTGCAGCCGCCCGCCGATCAGCGCGCCCGCGCCCGGGCTGAGGCCCGCCAGCACGAACACCACGTCGTCGGACTCGATGGCGGAGCCCTTCCAGTGCTCGGCGACCGCCGCCGCGTTGGCGTCGTTCTCCACCAGCACCGGGCACTTGAAGGAGCGCCCGAGCCGTTCCCCGAGCCGCAGCCCCGTCCAGCCCGGCAGCGCGGTGCCCAGCCGTACGGTGCCGTCGGCCTCGACGATCCCCGGCGTCGCCACCCCCACCGCCCGCAGCGAACCCCGCGCGATCCCGGCCCGGCGCAGCAGCTCGGCGACGGCGGTGCGCAGCCGGTCCAGCCGCTCGTCGGCGTGCGCGGTCTCGTCGATGTCCTTGGCCTGCGCGCCGACGATCCGCCCGTCCAGGTCCGCCAGCAGCGCGGCGACCCGGTGCGGACCGATCTCCAGCCCCAGCAGATGCCCGGCCTCGGCCCGGAACCGGAACCGTCGCGCCGGCCGCCCCTGGCGCCGCGTGGCACCCTCCTCGGCCGCCTGCTCGACCACGAGACCGGCCTCTATCAGCCCCTCCACGACCCCCTCGACGGTGGGCCGGGACAGACCGGTGACCCGGGTGATCTCCGTCAGCGTCGCGCAGTCCGTGGCACGCAGGGCGTGCAGCACCACCGCGGAATTGATCCTTCGCAGCAGCGAGGGATCCCGGCCGGTCAGCTGCCCCAACGTCCGTCCTCCCAGCTCGTCCGCGTGTTCGCCGGATCGTACTCGTCACCGGCCGACAGCGGCGAGTGCCGGAGCCCCGGAATCCGCCCGGGATTTTCCTCAACCGGGCGAGACGAACCCCGACTCGTACGCCGTGATCACGGCCTGGGTCCGGTCCCGCGCGCCGAGTTTCGCCAGCACGCCACTGACATGCGACTTCACCGTCTCCGTGCCGACGACCAGCTGCCCGGCGATCTCCGCGTTCGACAACCCCCGCGTCATCAGCCGCAGCACCTCCGCCTCACGCTCGGTCAACCGGGCCCGCTTCAGTACCGCCCGGGCCGCGCGATTGCCGCCGCTGTCGCCGTACTCCGCGGCCAGCTGTCGTACCGACGCGGGGAACAGCAGCGAGTCGCCCTCGGCGATCAGCCGTACGGCGTGCACGATCTCGGCCGGCCGGGCCCGCTTCAGCAGGAACCCGGAAGCCCCGGCCCGCAGAGCCGCGTACACGTACTCGTCGTTCTCGAACGTCGTCACCACCAGGATCCTGGGCGGCTCGTCGACCGTCCGCAGGACCGCGCGTGTGGCCTCGATGCCGTCCAGCAGCGGCATCCGTACGTCCATCGCGACGACGTCCGGCCGTAGTCGCCGTACCAACGGGATCACCGCGGCCCCGTCCGCCGCCTCGCCCACGACCTCGATGTCGGGCTGCGCCTCCAACACGGCACGCAGTCCCGCCCGTACGAGAGGTTCGTCGTCGACGAGGAGAACGCTGAGCGGCATCCGGCCAGCGTAGATCAGCGCAGCGGCAGCTCCGCACGCACCTGCCAGTCACCGTCGGCCGGTCCCGTCCGCGCGCTCCCGCCGAGGAGGGCCGCCCGCTCCCGTATGCCCCGCAGGCCGCTGCCCTGTCCGGGGCCCGGTATCGCCCCGGGCAGCGGGTTGCGGACGTCCAGCGTCAGGATGCCGTCCGCCACCTCGATCCTGACCCGGACCGGGACGGCACCCGCGTGCCGCAGGACGTTGGTCAGCGACTCCTGGACGATGCGGTACCCCTCGCGCGAGACCGGTCCCGGCACGGCGTCGACCGGTCCGGTCACCTCGGCGTCGACCTTCGCCCCGGACACACGCGCCGACTCCAGCAGCCGCTCGGCGTCCACCAGCGTGGGACGGGAGCTCAGCGGGCGCTCCGCCTCGCGCAGGACGCCCAGCACCCGCTCCAGATCCTCCAGGGCGGCCCGCCCGGTCTCTTCGATGGCGGCCAGCGCCCGCTCGGTGAACGCCGGATCGCCCGCCGCCCGCGCCGCGCCCGCCTGCACCACCGCCACGGTGAGGGCGTGGCCGATGGAGTCGTGCAACTCCCGCGCGATACGCGTCCGTTCCAGGAGCTGCTCGGTGCGCTCTTCGAGCGCGGCCAGCCGCTCGGCCGCGGAAGGGCCGAGAAGGAGGCGGGCGGCCGCGGTGACCACGTGGCCGAGGAAGAGCACCGCCACGTAGAGCGCGATCAGGGGGAGCGGTGCCAGCAGACCGTAGATCCACGGGGCCTCGACGGTCGGCAGCAGGGGGTTGTCGTCGTGCTGTGGGTTCCCGAGCGCGGTCGAGATCAGGTCGACGGTGGTGAGGGGCAGCCATATCGTCGCGAAGGACGCCGCCACGCTGAGCGCCAGGCGGATCTCGAGCCACAGCAGGGTGCGCCACCGGTCCGGCCAGGTCGACGAGTGCGCCGTGGAGATCCCCGCATCGGCTTCGCCCGGCGTCAGCAACAGCTGCGCCTGCACGCCCTCGCCCCTCCGCACGGCCGGGATCATGGCGACCGGGACCGCCACCAGCGCGGGCACCCACGGCTTCGACATGTCGATGAAGAGCCACACGCTCACCAGGAACATGGGTACCCACAGGTGCAGCCAGCGTGTGTACGTCGTCCCCCGCAGCAAGGGGCGCAGCAATCGGCCCATTTCGCCATCGTGCCAGCAGCCACCGACAACGCACCTCCCCCGGGCGGGGGAGACGGTCACCACGTGCGGGGGAGGAGTACGGGCCGCCCACCGGCCAGGCTGCTGCCATGACCAGCATCCACGTCCAGGACCTCACCAAGGAGTACGGCTCCCGACGCGCCGTCGACCACCTCACCTTCACCGTCGGGCCCGGCCGCGTCACCGGCTTCCTCGGCCCCAACGGCGCCGGAAAGTCCACCACCATGCGGCTCGTGCTCGGCCTCGACCGGCCCACCTCCGGCACCGCCACCGTCGGGGGCCGCCCCTACGCCACGCTCCATGAGCCCCTGCGCGAGGTCGGCGCCCTGCTCGACGCCGGTGCCGCCCACGGCTCCCGCACCGGACGCGACCACCTGCGCACCCTCGCGGCCGGAAACCGCATCCCGGTACGCCGCGTGGACGAGGTGCTGGAGGAGACCGGCCTCGCACCGGCCGCACGCCGCCGCGTGAAGTCGTACTCCCTGGGCATGCGCCAACGCCTCGGCATCGCGGGGGCACTGCTCGGCGACCCGGCGGTGATCATGCTGGACGAGCCGTCGAACGGTCTCGACCCCGAGGGCATCGTCTGGATCCGCGGCCTCCTGCGCCGCCTGGCCGACGAGGGACGCACGGTCCTGGTCTCCAGCCATCTGATGGGCGAGACCGCGTCGTTCGCCGACCACCTCGTGGTCCTCGGACGCGGTCGGCTGCTCGCGGACATGCCCATGCGGGAGTTCATCGACGCGCGCGTGCAGCCCCTGGTCCGCGTGCGAACGAGCGATCCCGCCGCGCTGAAGGACGTGCTCGGACGGAATGGCTACATCTCCACCGAGACCGAGGACGGGGCGTGGAGCGTGCACCACGCGCGCGTGGACGACATCGGCCGCCTGGCGTCCGAGGCGCAAGTGCCGATCCTCGAACTGGCCGGCACGGAGGGAACCTTGGAACAGGCATATCTGGACCTGACCGCGACCGAGACCGAGTTCACCGCCCAGCCCCAGGAGGCATGACCATGTACTTCGCTCCCGTACTGCACGCCGAGTGGCTGAAGATCCTTACGCTCCGGTCACTGTGCGGCACGCTGTGCGCGCTGTTCGCCGTGTCCACGGCGTTCTCCGCGCTGAGCGGTATCTCCAGTGCCTCGGACCCGGAGTTCGACCCGCTGTTCCACGCTCTCTCGGGCATCATGCCCGGTCAGATCGCGGCCATCGCCTTCGGGGCCATGGCCGTATCGGCGGAGTACCACGGGGGCGCGCTCCGCGTCTCCCTGACCGCCGTGCCGCAGCGTGGGCGCTGGTACGCGGCCAAGCTGACGGCCATAGCCGTACCGGCGCTCCTGGTCGGTCTGCTGACGACCGGCGCGTCCCTGCTGGCGGGGCGGAGCGGGATGGGTGACGCCGCCGCCGGGCTCACGGTCGGCGAGCAGGTGCGCGGCGTGCTCGGCGGCGGGGTCTACCTGATGCTGATCGCGCTGTTCGCGGCCGGGTTCGCCGCACTGCTGCGCAGCGGCACGGCGGCGCTCGGCATCCTCGTCCCGTTCATCCTGATCATCTCGTTCGTCATCGGCGACGCGGCGGGCAGGGCCGTGGAGTTCATGCCGGACCGGGCCGGGCAGATTGTCCTGCAGGAGACATGGGACGGCACCTTGGGGCCGTGGACCGGGCTGGCGGTGACCGCCGTGTGGACCGCCGCGGCGCTGGCGGCGGGTGCGTGGAGCGTTCTGCGGCGGGACGCCTGACGCGACGCCAATTGTCAGTGGTGCCGGGTTTACTGGATGCATGAACATCGCGCGGTGCCTGGACACGATCGACCGGCTGTGTTCCCGCCCCTTTCCGTCGGAGCACGGCCGGTCGGACGTCTGCCGAGGAGGCCCGCGCTACCACTTGGTGGAGTTGGGGGAATGGGGAGCCACGGACCCCGGCTGCGCACACGGGGAACACACCGCGGACGACGTCGAGGCGTTCAGGGAGGGGATAGCCCAACGCCTCGACGAACGGTGGGGAGCGCGTCCCCTGTGGGGGATGCTCACTCTCCGGGTGCGCGCGGAGCGGGGCGAGGAGATCCCGGAGCCCTGGGCGAGCGTCAGCGTCCTGGCGGACGACCTGCGCATATGGGAGGCGGCGGGGACGGGCCGCTGGATCGCCCTCGGAACAGCCCCCGGCGACGGGACGGCCCCCGCCCGGCTCCTGGCCGTCGTGACGGAGGTGGCCCCGGCGTGAGGGTGCGGCCCATCGAGGCCACCTGGATCGGCGCGGACGCCTACGCGGCCACTGTGAGCCGTGCGGGCGCCTGCGCGGCGACCGAGGGCTGTGCGGGCGTCTGTGCGCGGCCACCGTGAGCCGTGTCGGCTCCTTCGCCGCCGTCAGAAGTCGTGAGCCACTCCTCCGTGGCGGGTCGCCCGAGCCGGGGACCCTTTCACGGCCCGACGGCCCGACAGTCCCACGGCCCCATGGCCGTTAGCCCTCCGAGCAGTCCTCCGAGGCAAGGCGGAGCCGCGTGTACTCCTCCGCCATCGTCCGCGCCGTCCAGTGCGCGTTCAGCCCCGAGGGATTGGGCAGGACCCACACGCGGGTCTCCCCGATCGTGCGCTCCTGCGGCCCGATCCGCGCCTTGCGGTCGTCGAAGGCCGCCCGGTACGCGGTGACCCCCACGACCGCCAGCCAACGCGGCCGCAGCCGCGCCACCTTCAGGGACAGCAGCCGCCCGCCCTCGCGGAACTCCTCGGCGCCCAACTCGTCGGCCCGCGCCGACGCCCGTGCCACCACGTTCGTGATGCCCAGTCCGTACGACGGCAACTCGCCCTGCTCGGAGGGGGCCAGGAGCCGGGGCGTGAAGCCGGACAGATGGAGCACCGGCCAGAAACGGTTGCCGGGACGGGCGAAGTGATGACCTGTCGCAGCCGTCATCAGTCCGGGGTTGATACCGCAGAACAGGACGCGCAGACCGTCCGCGACCACGTCGGGGACGACACGGTCGCGGGCGGCCTCCAGCTCCTCGGGAGTGAAGCGCGTCAGAGGATGGCTCCCGGCGTGTACCCCGCTGCCTCCGGGTGCTGCTTCACGATCTCCTCGATCCGGCCGATCACGGCCGCGACCTGGCCGGCGGCGGCACCGGTGAAGGACAGCTTGTCGGCCATCAGCTCGTCGAGCCCGGCGCGGTCGAGCGGGACGCGCTCGTCGGCTGCCAGCCTGTCGAGCAGTTCGTTGCGCTCGGCGCCCTGCTCACGCATCGCGAGGGCGCACGCCACGGCGTTCTCCTTGATCGCCTCGTGCGCGACCTCACGGCCGACACCCGCGCGCACCGAGGCCATGAGCACCTTCGTCGTCGCCAGGAACGGCAGGTAGCGGTCCAGTTCGCGCGACACCACCGCCGGGAAGGCGCCGAACTCGTCGAGCACCGTCAGGAACGTCTCGAGCAGGCCGTCGAGCGCGAAGAACGCGTCCGGCAGCGCGACCCGGCGCACCACCGAGCAGGACACGTCGCCCTCGTTCCACTGGTCGCCCGCGAGCTCACCGGTCATGGAGGCGTAGCCGCGCAGGATCACCATCAGGCCGTTGACGCGCTCGCAGGAGCGGGTGTTCATCTTGTGCGGCATCGCGGAGGAGCCGACCTGACCCGGCTTGAAGCCCTCGGTCACCAGCTCGTGCCCGGCCATCAGCCGGATCGTCTTCGCCAGCGACGAGGGTCCGGCGGCCAGTTGTACGAGCGTGGTGACGACCTCGTAGTCCAGCGAGCGCGGGTAGACCTGACCGACCGAGGTGAACGCCTGCGAGAAGCCCAGATGCGCGGCGATCCGCTGCTCCAGGTCGGCCAGCCTGCCGGCATCGCCGCCGAGCAGGTCCAGCATGTCCTGCGCGGTGCCCACCGGACCCTTGATGCCGCGCAGCGGGTAGCGGCCGAGCAGCTCCTCGATCCGGCCGTACGCGACCAGCAGTTCGTCGGCGGCGGTGGCGAAGCGCTTGCCCAGGGTGGTGGACTGCGCGGCGACATTGTGCGAGCGGCCGGCCATGACCAGCTCGGCGTACTCCCCGGAGAGCTTCCCGAGGCGTGCCAGCACCGCCACCGTGCGGTCGCGCATCAGCTCCAGCGAGAGCCGGATCTGCAGCTGCTCGACGTTCTCGGTGAGGTCGCGGGACGTCATGCCCTTGTGCACGTGCTCGTGCCCGGCGAGGTCGTTGAACTCCTCGATCCGCGCCTTCACGTCGTGCCGCGTGACCTTCTCGCGCTCGGCGACCGAGGCGAGGTCGACCTGGTCGAGGACCCGCTCGTAGTCGGCGATCGCCGCGTCGGGGACATCGACCCCGAGGTCCTTCTGGGCGCGCAGCACGGCGAGCCAGAGCCGGCGCTCCAGCCTCACCTTCTGCTCGGGCGACCAGAGCGTGGCGAGCTCGGCGGAGGCGTAGCGTCCGGCGAGGACGTTGGGGATACGGGGCTTGGCGGGCGCAGAAGTCACGTAAACGGAGTTTACCTGCCGTCCACGGAGGCGCCGAACGCCCGGACAGCACGGGGTATCGCAGGTCAGGGGCATGGCGGGCGGCGCCTGTCCGAGGGCGGTCCGTCGCACGGACGCCGCTTGCCGGATGGTCGCCGCCGGCCCCTGCCGAAGGTTCGATCCCTGTCCGCGCCTCGGCCTTCCGGAGAGACGCTGGGCCCGCTGTGGGCCGGAGATCGCTCGTCCAGGTCCTGCTGTGGGCCGGAGAACGCTCGCTCGTCCAGGGCCTGCCGTCGGCCGGCGAGCGCTCGTCCAGGGCCGGCGGTGTGCCGTCGTCGAACGGGGCGCGGGTGGCCTCGTGACGCCGGCAGAGCCCGCGAAACGCTCCCCGGCAGCTACACAGCGCAGTACCTTGGCTACAGAGCGCGGGACGCAGGGGGGCAGATGAAGCAGTTCTGGCGTAGAGCGCGACGCGGCATTCCGTGGTCGTTGCCGTTCGAGATCGGGGCGTATCTCGCGGGCACCGCGGCCGCCGGTATCGCCGACCGGGCGAACCTCAGGTTCCGACGGGATCTGCATGTGGCCCGAGACCTGTACCAGGTTCTGGCGCGCGAGTTCGCCGACCGCCAGCCGCGCCCGGCGGAGCTGTGGCAACTGCTGTCCCGGGGGAACCACGAGGTGCAGATACCCACCTCTTCCGAGGACCTCGACCCAGGGCACGCCATCCTCCAGCTCTACACACGCCTGATGTACACGGCGAAGTCCCCGGGGCGGCGGGCCGAACTGGAGGCAATGTGGTACGAGGTCACCCGTCTGATCGGTGCCGACGAGACCGTCCACACGAACACCGATCCAGGCGACGCTTCCATCGTCCTCTCGATCCCGCGTCGGCTGCGGTTGCCGGTGTCAGCGCCGGGGGACGGTCAACCGTCAATGCGCCTGCGAGACGCCGAGGCGGCCGCTCCCGCGGCAGCGGCAACCATCGACCACGCCCTGGCACGGCTCTTCATCCGGCTCGGCCCCCCACCCGAGTCCGCCCCGGCCGACTACGCGCCGGCGAGCAGCAACGGCGGAGGCGCACTGCAATGAGCACCGACAGCACCACCCCCGCGCCCCGGGACCGGGACCCCATCCTGTCCGCCGGCATGGACATCGCCCGGAGATGGGGCCAGGTCTCCGACGCCGACCAGCTCAAGGTCGCGCTGGTGGCGCTCGAACCCGAGCTTCAGCGGGAGCACGAAGCCCGGATGAAGGTCCTCGAGCAGGCGGAGGCTCGCGACAGGCGATCCCACAGGCTCCTGATGACCGGTCTCATCGTCGGCGCCGTCATCAGCCTCGCCATGCTCGGCGGGGGCATCTACGTCGCGAAGGACGCCTGGTGGCTGTCCGCCCTGCTGTGCGGGCCCAGCATGATCAGCATGGCTCTCATCTACATCCTCCGGCGGCACGACGCGAAGGCGTCGCAGGCTGTCGTGGACATCACCCGTCGCGTTCTCAACGTGGCCGCCCAGGCGAATCAGCCGCCGCCGGTGGTGTAGTCGACGCCTGCCAGGGGCTGAGTTCGCGCTGCGGCCCCGGTCGGCCTCGGCGGGCGTCGACCGGGGCTCGTGCACGCCTGATGAAGCGTCGGGCCTAGATCTTCTCGGGGACGGCCCCGTTCAGCATGCCGTTGTGCCAGTAGTTGGCGTGCACCCAGTAGTCCGTGCCGGGATGGATGGTCTTCCCGTAGCAGGCCGTGAGTTCGCCGGAGACGACGACGGTCCTGTTGCACTCGACCGAGGAGCCGACGACACCGGTGCCGTTCGCGTCCGTCCACCAGATCCTGGCCGAGTCGATCGTGATGTTCACGGTCACGTTGTTACGGACGAGGAGGACGCCCTGAGCCGTGGGCATGCTCGGGTGGAAGACAAGTGCCGACGACGGCGTCGAGCGGCTCCGGGCTACGCCGGATCCTCGTACGGCACCAGGTCGGGCCGCTTAGGCGGGCGGCCGTCCCCGGAGGAGCGGCCGGTGAGCCTGCGCCCTATCCAGGGGAGCAGGTACTGCCGGGCGAACCGGGCGTCCGTGACGCGGCGGGTCGCCCACCCGGGCGGCGGCGTCGCCGCCATCGGCACCCGCCATTCCGGGTCCTCGGCCTCGTGTCCGAGGGCTTGCCAGACCGCCTCCGCGACCCGGCGATGCCCTTCGGCGGTGAGGTGCAGCCGGTCGACGTCCCATATGCGCGGGTCGCTGAGCGAGCCCGCTCCGTACAGGTCGACCACCAGCGCGCCGTGGCGCGCGGCCAGTTCCTCGACGCAGGCGAAGAGTTCCTCCATGCGAGGCCTGAAGCGCTCCAGCACCGGGCCCTGCCGTCCCGGGCTGCGCATCAGCACCAGTTGTCCGCAGGCCGGGGCCAGCCGCTCGACGGCCTCCTCCAGCAGACCGCGCACCCGCCCCATGTCGCACTTCGGCCGCAGGGTGTCGTTGAGCCCGCCGACGAGCGTGATCACATCGGCGCCCATGGCCGCTGCCACGGGCACCTGCTCGTCGACGATCTGGCCGATCAGCTTGCCGCGCACGGCCAGATTCGCGTATCGGAAGCCGGGAGCCCGCGCGGCCATCCGGGCGGCGAGCAGATCGGCCCACCCCCGGTAGGTGCCGTCGGGGAGCAGGTCCGACATGCCCTCGGTGAAGGAGTCGCCGACGGCGACCAGGCTGCTGTACGTGGGTGAGGGGTTCGTCTCCATGACGTCGGAGATGGTATCCCGAGGCGCATACCCCTCGGTCGGTCGCCCTCCCCGCAGGCCCGGGGCCTCAGGCCCACTGCCCGAACAGCTCCCGCAGCACGTCCTCCATCGTCACCAGCCCCGCCAGCCGCCCGTCGGAGCCCATCACGGCCGCCACATGCGTGCGGCTGCCGCGCATCGCGGTGAGGACGTCGTCCAACGGTGTGGCCTCCCGCACGCGCGCGATGGGCCGCATGTCGCGCAGCCGGAACGGCATGTCCCGCGGGGAGGCGTCCAGCGCGTCCTTCACGTGCAGGTAGCCGACGATGCGCCGCCCCTCGTCCACCACGGGGAAGCGCGAGAACCCGGTCCGGGCCGACAACCCCTCCAGCTCCTCCGGAGTGACCCCGACGCTCGCGTACACGACATGTTCCAGCGGGAGCACGACGTCGCGCACGGGCCGGCGGCCCAGTTCGAGGGCGTCGTGCAGCCGCTCCTGCGCCCGGTCGTCGATCAGCCCCGCCGCGCCGGAGTCCTTGACGATCCGGGCCAGCTCCGCGTCCGAGAACGTCGCCGTGACCGCGTCCTTGGTCTCGATCCGCAGCAGCTTCAGCAGCCCGTTCGCGAAGGCGTTGATCGTGAAGATCACCGGCCGCAGTGCCCGGGACACGGTCACCAGCGGCGGCCCGAGCAGCAGTGCGCTGCGCACGGGCTCTGCCAGCGCGATGTTCTTCGGCACCATCTCGCCCAGCAGCATGTGCAGATACGTCGCCAGGGACAGCGCGATCACGAACGACACCGCGTGACCCACGCCCGTCGGCACGCCCAGCGCGTGGAACACGGGTTCGAGCAGATGCTCGATCGCCGGTTCGGCGACCACACCGAGCACCAGAGTGCACAGCGTGATGCCGAGCTGTGCGGCCGCCATCAGCGCGGACACGTGCTCCAGACCCCACAGCACGCTCTTGGCGCGCCGGTCACCCTGCTCGGCGTACGGCTCGATCTGGGAGCGGCGCACGGAGATCAGCGCGAACTCGGCGCCCACGAAGAAGGCGTTCACGACCAGCGTCGCCAGTCCGATCAGCAGCTGTACGACGGTCATGACCGCGCCCCCTTCTCCGCGGTCCCCTCGTCGTCGAGCGGCGCGTGCAGCAGCACGCGCGCGGCCCGGCGGCCCGCCGCGTCCAGCACGTCCAGCCGCCAGCCGGTGACCGTGACGCTGTCGCCGACGGCCGGGATGCGTCCCAGCTCGCTTGCGACGAGTCCGGCCAGCGTCTCGTAGGGCCCCTCCGGTGGCCGCAGACCGACGCGCGCGAGCTGGTCCATGCGGGCGGCGCCGTCCGCGGAGTACAGGGCGTGGCCGTCCTCGTCGGCGCCGACCGGGGCGAGGTCGGGGGTCTCGTGCGGGTCGTGCTCGTCGCGTACCTCGCCGACGACCTCCTCGACGATGTCCTCCAGGGTCGCCACGCCCGCGGTACCGCCGTACTCGTCGATGACCACGGCCATCGTGCGCTTGCCGGACAGCCGGTCGATGAGCCGGTCGACGGTCAGGGTCTCGGGGACGAGCAGCGGTTCACGCATCATGTCGGCGACGCGGACCCGGGGGCGGCGCTCCGCGGGCACGGTCAGGATGTCCTTGATGTGGGCGGTGCCCACGACCGAGTCGAGGTTGCCGCGGTAGACCGGGAACCGCGACAGGCCCGTCGCGCGGGTCGCGTTCGCCACGTCCTCGCAGGTCGCCTGCGCGTCCAGGGCGACGACCTGCACGCGTGGGGTCATCACGTTCTCCGCGGTGAGGTCCGCGAGGTTCAGGGTCCGCACGAACAGTTCGGCGGTGTCCGGCTCCAGGGCGCCCTCCCGGGCGGAGTGCCGGGCCAGCGCCGCCAGCTCCTGCGGCCCGCGCGCGGAGGCCAGCTCCTCGGCGGGCTCGATGCCGAAGAGGCGTACCAGGCGGTTCGCCGTGTTGTTCAGATGGGTGATGAGCGGCCGGAAGACGGCACTGAACCAGCGCTGTGCGTTGCCCACCCGCCGGGCCACCACGAGCGGTGAGGAGATCGCCCAGTTCTTGGGCACCAGCTCGCCGACGACCATCAGGAACACCGTCGACAGTGCCGTGCCGAGCACCAGCGCGATCGACGACGCCATGGAGGAGGAAACGCCCATCCCGCGCAGCGGTCCCGCGATGAGTCGCGCGATAGACGGCTCGGCGAGCATGCCGACCACCAGGTTGGTGACGGTGATGCCGAGCTGGGCGCCGGAGAGCTGGAACGTGAGGTTCCGTACGGCCCCGAGGGCGCCGGCGGCGCCGCTGTCGCCGCGTTCGACGGCCCGTTCGAGGTCGCCGCGGTCGACCGTGGTCAGCGAGAACTCGGCGGCGACGAACGCGCCGCAGACGAGCGAGAGCAGGATCGCCACCAGCAGGAGGAGCACTTCGGTCATCGGGTCACCTCCGTCCCATGATCCGGCAGGGCGGTGACGATCGCGCGATGTCTGGCACGGGGAGGCTCGCCCATGGGCGGACGCTCACACCTTTCACGTCGGGACCGGTCCGGGCGGAACCGGGTGGTCGTTTCCGGGGAGGAGATCGGCAAAGGACGTCAGGATACGGTCAGCGACTTCACCCAGCGCCGCCACTGTTCCTGCGGCGAGTACCCCGCCGCGCGCCAGGCGTGCTGCGCGCGCTCGTTGCGGGTCAGCACCATCGCGTCCCCACGCCGTCCGCCGAGTCCTACGAAGCGTTCCTCCGCGGCGGCCGGCGGCGCGCCGCCGATGCCCTGACGGCGGTGGCCGGGGTGCACGGCGGGCCGGTACAGGTGGCAGCGCCAGCCGTCGAATCCCGCGACGACCGTGCCGACCAGGACGTCCGCCCGCTCAGCCAGGATCAGCGCGTCGGGGTCACGGGCGAGCAGGCCGTCCACGCCGTCGCGGTCGTCGCTGACGCCGGTGCCCTCGGCGGCGGTCTTCCAGAAGGCCAGTACGGAGCCGAGGTCGTAGGGTGTGGCGGCACGTATCCGCAGATCGGTCATGGCGTGATCCCATCACCCGCCGCGACCGCCCCGCGCCCCGTTTCCGGCATCGGGACGCGGGGTCTCGACGGAGTCGGGACGCGGGGTTCTCCACGGCGTCGGAACGCGTGGCCTCCACGGAGTCCGGACGCGGGAGGTTACCGGCATCCGGACGCCGCGGGAGACGGCCCACCGTGCGAAGGGGCCGGGACCGGCCAGTTCCGTGACGGGGGCCTCGGGTCGGTCACACCCCTCAGTGGACTGGGCGGACCGGTCACACCCTCAGCGGAAGTGGTCAGAACGGCCAAACCCTCAGCAGAAGTGGTCAGAACGGCCACACCCTCATCGCGACGTGCACGGCCCGGCGCCCCCCAGTCACTCGAACGCGTACGACCGGGGCCCCGGTCACTCGAACGCGTACGACCGGGGCCCCGGTCACTCGAACGCGTACGGCCGTGCCCCTCCCTCACTCGAACGCGTACGGCCGCGCCCCTCCCTCACTCGTGTGCGATCGCCGCCAGTACGTTCATCCGGGACGCCCGCAGCGCCGGCAGCAGTGCCGCGACCACGCCGACCACGCCGGAGCCGATCACGACGGCGACGATCGTGCCCCACGGGATCGCCAGCGCCGTCATGCCCTCCAGCGCCAGCACCTGCTGGACGCACAGGCCCCAGACCAGCCCCAGTGCCAGTCCGAGCACCGCGCCGAACACCGCGATCACCACCGACTCCAGCCGGATCATCCGGCGGAGCTGCCGCCGGCCGAGCCCGATGGCCCGCAGCAGCCCGATCTCCCGGGTGCGCTCGACGACCGACAGGGCAAGGGTGTTGACCACACCCAGCACGGCGATGACGATCGCGAGCCCGAGGAGCGCGTAGACCAGGTAGAGCAGCACCGCGATCTGGTCGTTGACGAGCTGCTTGTAGTCGGCGAGGTCGCGCACCTGGACCTGCGGATACGCCTCCAGCGTCGCCTCCAGGCCGTCGCGCAGGTCGTCGGCGACGGTGCCCGGCGCGCCGTTGACGTACAGCGCGGAGTCCTGCGCGGTCGGCGCGTACCGCTCCAGCGTCGTGAGCCCGAAGTAGATCCCGCCCTGCATGCCGAAGCCGTCGGAGGATTCCTGGTCGGTGAGCGCGCCGACGGTCAGCTCGGCCTCGCGTCCGCCCTGGAACTCCACGGGCACCCTGCTGCCGACCTTCAGGCCGTGTTCCCGAGCGAAGTCCTGGTCCATCGCCATGCGCCCGGGGGCCAGCGCGGCGGCGCTGTCGCCCTGCGCGTAGGGCACGTCGGCGACCTCGTCGAGCCGCGGGTCGTAGCCGGCGGCCGTCGTCTCGATCCGTTCCCCTCCCGGGAGGCTCAGCGCGATCGGGGCGAACCGCGAGCGCACGACCAGGCCGACGCCCTCGGTCCCACGCACCCGTTCGGTGACCTCCTGGGGGAACGGCACGAAGTTGGCGTTCTGGAGCACGAAGTCCGCGCCCAGCGTCCGGTCGATCTGTTCGTCGAAGGACTTCGTCATCGAGGCGCTCGCCACCGACATCCCGCCGACCAGCGCGAGCCCGACCATGAGCGCGGCGGCGGTGGCTCCCGTGCGACGGGGATTGCGCAGGGCGTTGCGCTGGCTCATCCGCCCGACCGAACCGAACAACGCGGGGAACCAGCCGCCGAGCACCCGGATCACCGGCCGGACCAGCAGCGGCCCGGCGATCACCGTGGCGACCAGCGTCAGGACGACCCCGAGGCCAAGCAGCGAGGCCGCCGACCCGGTGTCGGTGGCCGCCACGCAGCCCACCAGCGCGGCCGTGCCCGCCGCCCCGACGACCGTGCCCACGATCGCGCGCGTCCTGAGCGGCCGGCCCACCCCGGCGACCTCCGCGTCCGCGAGCGCCGCCATCGGCGACACCGAGGCAGCGCGGCGGGCGGGGAGATACGCGGCGACGAAGGTGACGCCGACGCCGACGACGTACGCCGTCACGGGGGTCGCCCAGCCGATGACCATCTCGGTGGACCTGATGTTCATGCCGAGCACACCCATCAGCTCGATCAGCCCGGCCGCGAGCCCGATGCCGGCGACCAGGCCCAGCGTCGAGCCCACCAGGCCGAGCAGCAGCGCCTCGGTCAGCACCGAACGGCGGACCTGGCGGCGGTCGGCGCCCAGCGCGCGCATCAGGCCCAGTTCGCGGGTGCGCTGCGCGATCAGCATGGAGAACGTGTTGACGATCAGGAACACGCCCACCAGCACCGCGATCCCGGCGAAGCCGAGCATCACCCACTTGATGACATCGAGGAAGCCGCCGAGCTGTTCGACGTCCGACTCCGCCTTCTCGTCCGCGGTGCGCAGGTCGTAGCGGCCGGCGCCGAGCGTGTCCGCCACTCGCTCCTTGAGCGAGTCGTCGCTGACTCCCGGCGCGGCGTCCACCGTGATGCCGGTGGCGCCCTCCGGGTCGCCGAGGAACTTGGTCTGAGCGGTGGGTGTGTCCACGAACAGCAGCGCGGCGCCGGGGTTGGTCGTGGTGAAGGTGACGATGCCGACCACCTCCACCTCGAACGAGCCGGGCGCCGCGATCACCGTGAGGGTGTCACCCACGCGGACGTCGCTGCGCTCGGCCGTCTGGGAGTCGAGCAGCGCCTCGGCCGGCCCACGGGGGACACGACCCGAGGTCAGCTCCACGGGGCTGCGCTCGGTGGGGTTCCAGTTGTTGCCGAGTGTGGGGGCGCCGCTCGTCGGGCTGACCGACTCGTTGCGGTCGTCGACGACGGTGATGTTCTGGACCTCGACCTCCACGCGGGCCGCGGCCACCCCGTCGACCCGGGCGACCCGGTCGGCCAGCGCGGCCGGCAGGGTGGCCGTGGCACCGGACGGCACCGCCTCGGAGAGGTTCTCCCTGGGGCTGACGGTGACATCGGCCGCGGTCGAGGCGAACAACCGGTCGAAGGTGCGGCTGACGGTGTCCGAGAAGATCAGGCTGCCCGCGACGAACGCGACGGACAGCAGGACCGCCAGTGCCGAGAGGAGCAGCCGCCCCTTGTGGGCGAGGAAGCTTCTGAGGGTCGCCTTCAGCACGGATTCAGTCTCCTTGGGCCCGTGTGCCGTCGTCGTGCGGACGACGGATCACGTCGAACCGTTTCATGCGTTCCAGCACCGCCTCGGCCGTCGGTCCCTCCATCTCGTCGACGATCCGTCCGTCGCCCAGGAAGAGCACCAGGTCGGAGTGGGCCGCGGCGCCCGGGTCGTGGGTGACCATGACGACGGTCTGCCCGAGTGCGTCGACGGCCTCCCACAGGAAGCCGAGGACCTCCAGGCCCGCGCGCGAGTCGAGGTTGCCCGTCGGCTCGTCCGCGAAGATCAGCTCCGGCCGGGAGGCGAGGGCCCGGGCGCAGGCGACGCGCTGCTGCTGCCCCCCGGACAGCTGGGAGGGGCGGTGCTTCAGCCGGTCGCGCAGTCCGAGGGTGTCGACGACCTGGTCGAGCCACTTCTGGTCGGGCTTGTGGCCCGCGATGTCCATCGGGAGCGTGATGTTCTCGAGCGCGTTCAGCGTGGGGATCAGGTTGAACGACTGGAACATGAACCCGATCCGGTCCCGGCGCAGCCGCGTCAGCTCGCGGTCCTTGAGCCCGGTGATCTCGGTGCCGCCTAGCCACACCTGGCCCGCCGAGACGGTGTCGAGCCCGGCCAGGCAGTGCATGAGGGTGGACTTGCCGGAACCGGAGGGACCCATCACGGCGGTGAAGCGCCCGCGCGCGATGTCGACGTCCACCGCGTCCAGGGCGAGCACCGCCGTCTCGCCCGAGCCGTACGCCTTGGTCAGCCCCCGGGTGCGGGCGGCGACCCCGTCGGCCGGGGCTTGCCCCGGGACGTGCTCCGCAGCAGGTGTGGACAAGGGTCCCTCCTTGGTCGCTCCGCGCTCGTGGGCGGCCGGGTACCGCGCGCACGACTCCCAGCACGGGCAGACAGTAGTGTGACGCGTGGCACACGCGGTATCCCCCGGAGGTCCCGGCCGTTCTCCTGCCCAGGTCGTGCGCCGGATACGGCTGTAAGGGGCATGCAACCGGCGGCACGGAGGCCCTTGCCGCGCTAGCGTCCGAGCGCTAGCTTCGAAGTATGGCCAAGACCCAGTTGAACGTCCGCGTCGACGAGGGCACCGCCCGTGCCGCGCGGGAACGCGCGGTCGCGCGTGGGATGAGCGTCAACCGCTACATCGAGGAACTCGTCAAGCAGGACACCGGCGAGGTCGGCCACACCTTCGTGGAGGCCGCGGCCGACTTCATGACGCGGTACGAGTCGGTCTTCGCCGAGGAGTTCGGCGCCGACCGCGAGGGCCGCGTGAGCGCGGGCCCGGTGAAGGGAGCCCGTGAGGGCGGCTCGAGCGAAGGTCGCCGCTGATCCGTTGAGCGACCTCACCATCGACCTCGCCTGGCTCCTGATGCTCGCCGAACAGAACACGCCGGGGGACCCCCAGGTCACCGACTGGGGAGCCCTCGTCGCCGCCGTCGCCCGGCACCGGGCCGAGATCTTCGACCTCCCCGTCTACGACACCCCGCACGCCCGCGCCGCGGCCCTGCTCCAACTGCTCATCCACGTCCCGGCGCTGGAGCGCTCCAACGCCCTGTTCGCCTCCGCCGTCGCCTATGCCTACCTCGTCGCGAGCGGCGCCAAGGTCGTCACCTCGCCCGAGCAGGTGCGCGATCTGGCCCGGCTGGTCAAGAGCGGTGAGGCGTCGGTGCACGACATCGCGCGCGAGCTGCGCCGGTGGAGCCTGTGAGGCGCCTGCCTACCGCTGGGGCCGCCATGCGGTGCCGAGCACGCAGAAGGACGTCGGCAGCGCCGGCCCCTTCTGCGGCATCAGCAGCCGCCGGTACGGGCCGAGTTCGAACCCGGCGTCCCGGACCGCGCCCAGCGGGTCCCGGGACAGATGGCAGCCGCCGGCCAGCACCGGCCACAGCGTGCGGTCCAGTGCGCGCTGCGTGAAGCCCATGGCGCGGCCGCCGCCCCGCCCGTGCTCGAAGAAACGCACCTGACCGCCCGGCCGGAGCACCCGCCGCACCTCCCCGAGGGCGCGCGGCACGTCCCGCACGCTGCACAGCACCAGCGACAGCACCACCGCGTCGAACCCCTCGCTCTTGACCGGCAGCGCCTCCGCCACGCCCGGCACCACGTCGACGGGCACGTCGGCGCGCAGGGCGGTCTCCACGGCCAGCTTGCGCAGGCCGCGCTCCGGTTCGATCGCGACGACCTCGGCGACCGCGCCCGGGTAGTGCGCGAAGTTCAGCCCGTTGCCCGCGCCGATCTCGAGCACCCGCCCGGACAGCCCGGCGAGCAACCGGTCGCGTACCCCGGCCATGCCCATCCGGGTCTCGGCGGCCACGCTGACGCGGGCGTAGTAGCGGGCGAACAGCGGGTGGTGCACGGGATCCCGCGCGACCTTGCCGGTGCCGGCGGACCGAAGCGGCATCGAAACCTCCCGGGCAGGACGGGCCGTACCGGGATTGTCCCCCGTGAACGCCGGATACACCCCCGCCCGCCGCGCACCGCGGCGAACTCGCCCCGGGGCCGTCGGCATCGAGGGCGGGGGTCGCCGCGGCCCCGTTCGCGGTGGTCCCTCGCCCACGGCGCACCCCACGAACCCACTGTGGGCGAGGGCACCGACTCCCGGCCGGCGCAGGGCGCCCGGCCGGGTTCAGCCGAAGGGCAGCGGTCGTTCGCGCACGCGGAACGCCTCCGCGTCCCAGGTGCCGTCGAGGCGCGGGGCCAGCCATCCGGGTGCCGCCGTCCGGAAGGTCTCCGGCGTCGCCGTCCCCGCCCCGGCCGGCAACGCGCCCAGCAGGGGCGCGCCCGCCACTTCCGGCAGGTCCGCCAGATTGCAGCGCGAGGCCAGATCCGGCTCGGTGGGCCAGCTGCCGATCACCAGTCCCGCCAGGTCGAGCCCCCGGGCGCGCACCTCACGCGCCGTCAGCTCGGTGGTGTTCAGCGTGCCCAGGCCCGCCGCGACCACCACGAGCACCGGCGCCGACAGCAGCACCGCCGCGTCCGCCAGCGTCCCGCCCGCCGGATCGAACCGCACCAGCAGCCCGCCCGCGCCCTCCACCAGCACCAGATCGTGCTCGGTGGCCAACTTCGCTGCGGCCTCTGCCACGTCCCGCGGATGCACCGGGGCCAGCCCGGCCCGCCGCGCCGCGGTGCCCGGCGCCAACGGCTCCGGGTAGCGGGCCAGTTCCGTCGCCGTGACCGGGCCCGCCAGCCGCGTCACCTCCTCGGCATCACCGGGCTCATCGGGCCGTACGCCCGTCTGGGCGGCCTTCAGTACGGCGACCGAACGCCCCGCGGCCCTCGCCGACGCCGCGATCGCGGCCGTCGTGACCGTCTTGCCGACCTCCGTGCCCGTCCCCGTGATCACCAGGATCGGCATGTCATCCCTCCCGTGCGGCAGCGCGGACCGCGCGGCCGATCCGTGCCAGGTCCGCGTCGCACGTGACGTACGGCGGCATCGTGTAGACGAGGTCGCGGAACGGCCGCAGCCACACGCCCTCGCGCACGGCGGCCCGCGTCGCCGCCGCCATGTCCACCGCATGGTCGAGCTGGACGACGCCGATGGCGCCCAGGACCCGCACGTCCCGTACGCCCGGAAGGTCCGCGGCCGGCGCCAGTGCTTCCCGCAGCCCGGCTTCGATCCGCTTGACCTCCGTGCGCCAGTCCTGGCCGAGCAGCAGCTCGATCGAGGCGCAGGCCACGGCCGCCGCCAGCGGATTGCCCATGAACGTCGGCCCGTGCGCCAGCACCGGCACCTCGCCCCGCGAGATGCCGTCGGCCACCCGGGGAGTGCACAGCGTCGCCGCCATCGTCAGGTAACCGCCGGTCAGCGCCTTGCCCACGCACATCACATCCGGCGTCACACCCGCGTGCTCCGCCGCGAACAGCGCGCCCGTCCGGCCGAAGCCCGTCGCGATCTCGTCGAACACCAGCAGTACGCCGTGCGCGTCGCACGCCTCGCGCAGCACCCGCAGATACGCGGGGGAGTGGAACCGCATCCCGCCCGCGCCCTGCACCACCGGTTCCACGACGACGGCGGCCAGTTCACCGGCGTGCCGTTCGATCGCCGCGCGCAGCCCCTCCGCGTACGACTCCTCGTACGTGGCCGGGGGCGGGTCCGCGAAGACCTGACGCGGCAGCACCCCGGTCCACAGCTCGTGCATGCCCCCGTCGGGGTCGCAGACCGACATCGGCTGCCAGGTGTCGCCGTGGTAGCCGCCCCGCCAGGTGAACAGGCGGTGCTTCTCCGGTCGGCCGAGCGAACGCCAGTACTGCAGGCACATCTTGACGGCGACCTCGACCGACACCGACCCGGAGTCGGCCAGGAACACATGCTCCAGACCGTCAGGAGAGATATCGACAAGGAGCTTCGCCAGCCTTACGGCGGGCTCGTGCGTGAGCCCGCCGAACATCACATGGCTCATCCGCGACAACTGCCGGCGCGCGGCCTCGTTCAGCACCGGATGGTTGTAGCCGTGGATCGCCGACCACCAGGACGACATCCCGTCGATCAGCTCGCCCGAGCCGTCCGCGAGCCGCAGCCGGACCCCGCTCGCCGACTCCACGACGAGCGGTTCCTGCCGGCCGGGCATGGGGCCGTACGGATGCCAGACGTGCCGCCGGTCGAGGTCCAGCAGCTCGGGCAGGGGCAGTTCAGGCATTGGGCGCGAGGTCCGTTCCGGCACCCCGGCGGCGTACGGCGACCAGGTCCGTACGTGGCTCGGCGGCTTGCGGGGCAGGTGCGGAACCGCAGACTCCGCCGCCCTCCTGGGACCCGCACCCGCCGCCCGCGTGGGACCCGCACCCGGCGCCCGGCGCACCCTCGTGCGTGCCGCAACCTCCGCCGGCCGCGCCTTCGTGGGTGCCGCAACCGCCCTCCACCCGGTGCTGCGGCAACGTCACCTGATCGGCGCCCTCCACCTCGAAACCGGCGTCGGCGATCATCTCCAGGTCGGCCTTGCCCGCCTGGCCCTCGCTGGTGAGGTAGTCGCCGAGGAAGACGGAGTTGGCCAGATGCAGCGCGAGGGGCTGCATCGTGCGCAGATGGACCTCGCGGCCGCCCGCGATCCGCACCTCCACGTCCGGGCACACGAACCGCACCATCGCCAGGATCCGCAGACAGCGCTGCGGAGTGAGGTGCCACTCCTTGGCGAGCGGGGTGCCCTCGAACGGGATCAGGAAGTTGACCGGTACCGAGTCCGGGTCCAGCTCGCGCAGCGAGAAGACGACGTCGACCAGGTCCTCGTCCGACTCGCCCATGCCCGCGATTAGACCGGAGCAGGCCGACAGCCCGGCCGCGTGCGCCTTCTGCACGGTCTCGACCCGGTCGGCGTAGGTGTGGGTGGTCGTGATGTCCGCGTAGGTCGCCTCGGAGGTGTTGAGGTTGTGGTTGTACGCGTCGGCGCCGGCCTCGCGCAGCTGCTCGGCCTGGCCGTCGGAGAGCAGGCCGAGGCAGGCGCACACCTCGACGCCCTCGTTCTGTTCCTTGATCGTCCTGATCGTCTCGGAGACCCGGTCGACGTCCCGGTCGGTCGGCCCGCGTCCGCTGGCCACCAGGCAGACCCGCTTGGCACCGCCCGCGAGCCCCGCGGCGGCGGCCTCGGAGGCCTCGTCGGGCTTCAGCCAGGTGTACTTGAGGATCCCGGCCCGGGAGCCGAGGCGTTGGGAGCAGTACGAGCAGTCCTCCGGGCACAGGCCCGACTTGAGGTTGACCAGGTAGTTGAGCTTCACCCTTCGGCCGAACCAGTGGCGCCGCACCTTGCCGGCCGCGGCCACCACATCGAGTACGTCGTCGTCGGAAGTGGCGAGGACGGCGAGTGCTTCCTCGCGGGTCGGCGACTCGCGCCGAAGCCCCTTGTCCACCAGCGTGTTCAGCAGGTCCATGAAGGTGATCCTGTCCTAACGCACCGCTTCGGGCCAAGAGGAGACTTCGTACAATCCGGCGTGTTCGACGTGTGGGTATTGCCACATCCTGAGCCGCGATGGGTACCGCTAGTGTCTGTGCACTGCCTACAAAAACACCGGAGGACGGACCCCATGGCGTTCGGCTGGATCGACGAGCAGGCGGAGTTGCGCCGGGGCGCCGGACTCGTACGGACCCTGCGCCCCCGCCCGGCCGACTCGCCGCTGCTGGACCTGGCGAGCAACGACTACCTGGGTCTGGCCCGGCATCCGGAGGTCGTCGAGGGCGCCGCGCGGGCGGCCCGGACGTGGGGCGGTGGGGCGACCGGCTCCCGCCTGGTCACCGGCACCACCGCACTGCACACGGAACTCGAACACGAACTGGCGGCCTTCTGCGGCTTCGAGGCGGCACTCGTCTTCTCCTCCGGTTACGCCGCCAACCTCGCCGCGGTGACCGCACTGGCGCCGCACGGCTCGCTGATCGTCTCCGACGCGGGAAACCACGCTTCGCTCATCGACGGCTGCCGGCTGGCCCGGGGCGCCACGCAGGTCGTCGCGCACGCCGACCCGGAGGCGGTGCGCAAGGCGCTGCACACGCACGACGGACCGGCGCTCGCCGTGTCCGACACGGTCTTCTCGGTCGACGGGGACCAGGCCCCCCTCGGCGCACTGGCCCAGGTGTGCCGCGCGAGCGGCGCCGGGCTGGTCGTGGACGACGCGCACGGCCTCGGGGTGCTCGGCGAGGGCGGCCGGGGCGCGCCCCACGCGGCGGGCCTCGCGGGCGCGGACGACGTGGTCGTCACGGTCACCCTGTCGAAGTCGCTGGGCAGTCAGGGCGGCGCGGTGCTGGGCCCGGCGCGCGTGATCGACCATCTGGTCAACGCGGCCAGGACGTTCATCTTCGACACCGGTCTGGCTCCCGCCGCCGCGGGTGCGGCACTGGCGGCGCTGCGGCTGCTCCGCGAGGAGCCGCAGCGGGCGGCCAGGGCGCGCGCGGTGGCGGGCGAGATGCACAGCCGGCTGACGGCTCTTGGCCTGGAGGCGGTACGGCCGGACGCCGCGGTCGTCTCCGTGCGCGCGCCGTCCCCGGAGAGCGCCGTGCGCTGGGCGGCCGACTGCCGCGCCGAGGGGCTCGCCGTGGGCTGCTTCCGGCCTCCTTCCGTGCCCGACGGCATCTCCCGGCTGCGGCTGACGGCCCGCGCGGATCTCTCCGGGGACCAGATCGAACGCGCTGTACGAGTCGTCGGCGACACGCGACCATGAGTCGGCGAACCAGGGCCGTGCATCGCGCTGTTCGGAACTGATCAGGGGTGATCCCACACGATCAGGTGAGGGCGAGTACGAATGCCGTCAGGACCCTGTCAGAGATGAGCCGTGAACCCCGCCCAGCTCTCGGGGGAGAAGAGCAGCGCGGGTCCGGCCGGGTCCTTGGAGTCGCGTACGGCGAGCAGTCCGGCCCACGGGCCCAGGGCCGGCCGGGCTGTCTCGACGCAGTTGTTGGCGCCGGTGCTGTGGCTGCTGCGCAGCCAGTGCACACCGAGCAGTTGAGTGCTGGAAGGTACGTTCCGAGGCAGTGCGGTCATGGTGCCTCCTTACGCGCCGTCACCTATCCCGGCGATGTAGTCCAACGATTCCTCGGGCGAAAGGGCGTGGAACTGAAGGGCGTTGAAGGCCTCGGTGTAGGCCTCTACGTCTTCTTTCCTTTCGAGGTAGAGGCTACTCGTCAAGTGGTCTAGAACCACAACATCCAGATCAGAAGTGCGCGAAAATGAGAAGATAACGAAAGGCCCGGTGACGCCGATGTGCGCCCCCGCGGCGAAGGGCAGCACCTGGAGCCGCACTTGGGGCAGACGGGCGGCCTCCAGGAGCCGCTCCAGCTGGCGCGCCATCACCTCCGGGCCGCCGACCTCCCGGCGCAGCACGGCCTCGTCGAGCACCGCGCTCAGCACCAGGGGAGGCTGCGAACGGAGCACGTCCTGCCTGGCCAGCCGTACCTCCACCAGCGCGTCGAGGCGGTCCTCGTCCAGGCCCTCCACCGCCGCGCGGGTCACGGCGCGGGCGTACTCGGGGGTCTGGAGCAGGCCCGGTACGACGGAGGTCTCCAGGGTGCGCATGGCGCCCGCCTGCGACTCCAGGCTGATGAAGTCCCGGTAGGTGGGCGGCAGCACCCCTCTGTAGGCGTGCCACCAGTGGTCGCGGCCGTGGCCGTCGCCGGACCCCGCCAACGCCAGCAGCAGCTCCCTCAGTTGTGCGTCGTCGACCCCGTAGGCGTCCAGGAGCAACCGCACATCGGCCGGTTTCACGCCGCTGGCGCCGGTCTCGATACGGCTCACTTTCGACTGGTGCCATCCCACCAGCCGGGCCGCCTCACCGCTTGTGAGGCCCGCGCGGCCTCGCAGTGTGCGTAGTTCGGCGCCCAGTTTCCGGCGGCGCACCGCGGGACCGTACTGCATGGGCTACTCCCTACTCCTTCCGGGCCGCCCAAATACGCTCTGCCGTCGCAGAGTTCACCGCTTCGAGCGACAGATATATGCATATCTTGGTGGATCGCCACCGCTACCGGGCTTTGAGTGGCAGTCTGGCGAAGAAGCACCAGTCCGGGACCGTACTCGAACCATCCGCTCCGTGTCGGACTACGGTCCCGTGGGAAAGGGACGACGTCGCCATGGCAGACCAACTGGAAGCATCCGTCACTCTGCCGAGCGAACCCGCCTCGGTCTCCACCGCCCGCACCTATGTGGTCAGCACCCTGGCGGAATGGGGCCTGCCACCGGAGACCGAGGTCGCCGACACGATCAGGCTCATCATCTCCGAACTCGCCACCAACGCCGTCCAGCACACCTTCGGTCAGTCACCCACCTTCACGGTCGCGATGCGGCTCGACCGCGACGAGCAGCTCCGCATCGGGGTGACCGACAGTCACCCACGCTTCCCCAAAAGGCTCCCGGCCGCCGTCCAGCAGGACAACGGCCGCGGCATGGTCATCATCCGCTGGCTCGCGGCCGAGTGCGGCGGCCGTCTCAGAGTCCGCCCGACCCGCGAGGGCGGCAAGACGGTCTCCATCGAGCTTCCCTGGACGGTACCGGTCCGCCCGGCCCGCCCGGTCCGCCTGGCGGGCCCGCAGGAGCCGTAGCGCGTCCGAGGGCGGGGCCGCAGCGCATGTCTGGCGGTTGGTGGGCGCCGCGGTCGGGCGGGTGGTCGGCCCGCGGTCTGGCGGTGGTGGGCGCCGCGGGGGTGGCGAGGTGGTCCGTGGACGTCGGGACCGGGTGGGCGTGCGGTGCCCGGCCGGGCGGATGTGCCGGACGCGCCGACGAGCGGCGCCGGGTGCCCGAGACTCCTCCCCGGCCTACGCGCCGTGCCGGCTACGGCGTGGACTCGACCCCGTACCGGCAGGCCCCCGGGAGGTCCCGCACAGGTCGGCCGAGGCGCCACGGGCGATGGAGGGGGTGGACCCGGGCGTGGGCTGTCCGGTTCGGGCGGCGGAGCCCCGCACGAGGGCGCGGAACGCGTCAGCCGCCGGGGCGCCCCGCCCACCGGACGCGGGCCACACCGCGCCCGCCATCGAACGACGGCCCCGGCGCCGTGCCGCTGCCGTCCCAGTAGCGTCCCGGGCTCCACGTCGAGCCGGTGGCCTCGGTCCCGTGCCGTCCCGGGCTCCGCACTCGACCGGCGGCGCACCTCTCCCTCCGGGCTCCGTCGGCCGTACGGGGCCGTAAGACGGCCTCGTACGGCTTCCTGCCGGAGCCCCGACCCGGGGCCGACCCGCCCGCGCCGCCCGCGCAGCGCCTCGCACCGGCCCCGGGGCGTCGCGGGCGCCGCGCCGACGTCTCTCGGCGCGACCTGGTGTCCTGGCCGTCCGAGCCCGCGTCACGGGCGGGGCGGCGGCGTCCCCTCCGGGCGCCGCCACCGCCACCCGGGGATCACTTGACCCGGCCGTACCAGACGCTCTTGGTCCAGATCTTCTGGAGCCTCACCACGTCACCGGTCTTCGGCGCGTGCCAGATCTTCCCCTTCCCGGCGTAGATCCCCACGTGGTAGACGTTCGATCCCGAGTGGAAGAACACGAGGTCACCGGCCTTGCGGCTCTTGGCGCCGATGTGGCGGGTCTTGTTGTACTGCTGGGCGGCCGTGCGGGGCAGCTTCTTGCCCGCCTTCTTGAACGAGTAGAGCGTCAGCCCGGAGCAGTCGAACCTGCGCGGCCCGGTGGCGCCCCACCGGTAAGGGGAGCCCTTCTTCGAGGCGGCGATCTGGAGTGCCTTCGTGGCCGGCGTGGCGGCCACTGCCTCCGAGGCGAACCCCGGAGCCACGACGGAGCCGCCCACCGCGGCGAGGGTGAGGGCCGAGGCCGTACCGGCACGGACCATCAGCGACGGGACACGATTGAGCGCGGTCATGCGCAACCCTTCGTCAGCCGCCTGTGAAGGATGACCTGTCGGATTCGGGCTGGCGAAGTTGCCCGGCCGCGTTGCTACGGCTTCACCCCAAGGGACACTCGGAGACTGGTCTCCGGCGACCCGTCGTGCTCGGGTCCTCCACTCCTGCCGATCCACTCCTGTCGACCGGTCATCCGGACGGCGGCAGGACTCGGCGTCCGCCCGGATCGCCCCGCCGCGGCGGCGGGGTCTTGTCGTCAGTCAGGGATCTTGACTCACCGAAGTGCGAAAATCCCAACGCAACCGGGAATTTGTGGCGTTACTCACCACTCACCCGTTCGGGTGGACAGCCCCTTGTGCGAACGGGTGTCAAGGGTGCCACGCCACCCCGGACCAGCGAGGGAACGTCTCATTCCGCCCCGAGGCAGCTCGCGTTGCGCAACCGCAAGGGCCCCGGAAAGGGAGGTGAAGGTCATCCGGACGGCGGTACCCCTTTTGGTCCGTTTCAACTCCCGTGCGCACGCTCTGTCATGACGCCCGGCGAACCGCGTCGACGACGGGTGGATCAGCACTGCCGCACCTGTCGGAGCGCGGTGGGACGACGACCCGCGCCCGTGGGGCGCACGGTCCTGCGCGACGACCCGCGCCACTGGGGCGCACGGTCCTGCGCGACGCCCTCGGTAGGGCGCACGGTCCTCCTGCGACGCCCCTCGGCCGGGCGCACGGTCCTCCTGCGACGCCCCTCGGCCGGGCGCTTGCCGCGCCCGGGTGAGCCTGACGGTCGACGGCCTTGGCCAAGGGCGCCGCGACACGCGGATCACAACTTGGTTAACGTGCACGAAACTCGTGCCAACTAGCCTGCCGCTCCACGCCACCAGGGTCTTCGCCGGTGGGTGCGGCAGCCGGGCCCCGCACGGCCCGGCGCGAGGAGGTGAGGTGGGACGTGCAACTGACCCCGCACGAGCAGGAGAGGCTGCTCATCCACGTGGCGGCCGACGTGGCGGAGAAGCGCCGCGCCCGGGGCCTGAAGCTGAATCACCCCGAGGCCGTCGCCCTCATCACCTCGCACCTCCTCGAAGGCGCGCGGGACGGCCGTACGGTCGCCGAACTGATGGCTTCGGGGCGCGAGCTGCTCACCCGGGACGACGTCATGGAGGGCATCGCCGAGATGATCCACGACGTGCAGGTCGAGGCGACCTTCCCGGACGGCACCAAACTCGTCACCGTCCACGACCCGATCGTGTGAGGGGGCCTCGATGATCCCCGGAGAGATCCTCTTCGCCGACGGTCCGATCGTCTACAACCTGGGGCGCGAGGTCACCCGCCTCAGCGTGCTCAACACCGCGGACCGCCCCGTCCAGGTCGGCTCGCACTACCACTTCGCCGAGGCCAACCCCGGCCTGGAGTTCGACCGCGCCGCGGCGCGCGGCAAGCGGCTCAACGTCGCCGCCGGGACGGCCGTGCGCTTCGAGCCCGGCATCCCCGTCGACGTCGAACTCGTCCCGCTCGCCGGCGCCCGCGTGGTGCCCGGGCTGCGCGGGGAGACCGGAGGTGCCCTCGATGCCTGAGATCTCGCGTACCGCCTATGCCGACCTCTTCGGCCCGACGACCGGTGACCGCATCCGGCTGGCCGACACCGATCTGCTCATCGAGATCGAGGAGGACCGTAGCGGCGGACCCGGACGCGCCGGCGACGAGGCGGTGTTCGGCGGTGGCAAGGTCATCCGCGAGTCGATGGGGCAGTCGCGTGCCACGCGCGCGGACGGCACGCCCGACACCGTCATCACGGGAGCCGTGATCGTCGATCACTGGGGGATCGTCAAGGCCGACGTCGGTATGCGCGACGGCCGGATCACCGGGATCGGCAAGGCAGGTAACCCCGACACCATGGACGGGGTGCATCCGGACCTGGTCGTCGGACCGGAGACCGAGGTCATCGCCGGCAACGGGCGCGTCCTGACCGCCGGGGCCATCGACGCCCATGTCCACTTCATCTGCCCGCAGATCGCCGACGAGGCGCTGGCGTCGGGCATCACGACCCTCGTCGGCGGCGGCACCGGGCCCGCCGAGGGCTCCAAGGCGACCACTGTCACGCCCGGCCCGTGGCATCTGGCGCGGATGCTGGAGGCGATGGAGCAGTACCCGCTCAACATCGGCTTCCTCGGCAAGGGCAACACCGTCTCCCACGAGGCGATGCTCTCGCAGATCCGCGGCGGCGCCCTCGGCCTGAAGCTGCACGAGGACTGGGGCTCCACACCGGCCGTGATCGACGCCGCGCTGACCGTCGCCGAACGCACCGGCATCCAGGTCGCCATCCACACCGACACCCTGAACGAGGCCGGGTTCGTCGGCGACACGCTGGCCGCGATCGCCGGGCGAGGCATCCACGCCTACCACACCGAGGGCGCCGGGGGAGGGCACGCGCCCGACATCATGAGCGTGGTCTCCGAGCCGTACGTGCTGCCGAGTTCCACGAACCCGACTCGGCCGTTCACCGTCAACACCACCGAGGAACACCTCGACATGCTGATGGTGTGCCACCACCTCAACCCGGCGGTGCCCGAGGACCTGGCCTTCGCGGAGTCCCGGATCCGGCCGTCCACCATCGGGGCGGAGGACATACTGCACGACCTGGGCGCGATCTCGATCATCTCGTCGGACTCGCAGGCCATGGGGCGGGTCGGTGAGGTCGTGCTGCGGACCTGGCAGACCGCGCACGTGATGAAGCGGCGGCGCGGCGCGCTGCCCGGTGACGGACGGGCGGACAACCACCGAGTGCGTCGCTATGTCGCCAAATACACGATCAACCCCGCGCTGGCGCAAGGACTGGCGCGGGAGGTCGGCTCGGTGGAGACCGGGAAACTCGCCGACCTCGTGCTCTGGGAACCGGCGTTCTTCGGCGTCAAGCCGCTCCTCGTCATCAAGGGCGGGCAGATCGCGTACGCGCAGATGGGCGACGCCAACGCCTCGATCCCGACTCCGCAGCCGATCCTGCCCCGGCCCATGTACGGAGCGATCGGGCGGGCACCGGCCGCCAACTCGGTCAACTTCGTGGCTCCGGCGGCCGTCGAGGACGGGCTGCCGGAGCGGCTCGGGCTCGGCAAGCGGTTCGCCGCCATCGACTCGACCCGCGGGGTGACCAAGGCCGACATGCGGGAGAACGACGCCCGGCCCGAGGTGCGCATCGACCCCGACAGCTTCGCCGTGCGGATCGACGGTGAGCTGGTCGAGGCGGAACCGGCCGCCGAACTGCCCATGGCCCAGCGCTACTTCCTCTTCTGAGACGGGAGCTGCGATGTCACGGGCGGCTCTGCTCCTGCTGGCCGACGGCCGCTTCCCCGCCGGGGGGCACGCGCACTCCGGCGGGGCCGAGGCCGCGGTCGAGGCGGGCCGGGTCACGGGTGCGGCGAGCCTGGAGGAGTTCTGCCGGGGCCGGTTGCACACGACGGGGCTGGTGTCGGCGTCCCTCGCCGCCGCGGCGGCGCTCGGTGCCGATCCCGAGGAACTGGACGGTGCCGCCGACGCGCGCGCACCGTCTCCGGCGCTGCGGCTCGCGGCGCGCAGGCTGGGACGGCAGTTGCTGCGCGCCGCGCGCGCCACCTGGCCGTCCGACGAGCTGGAGGCCGTGGCACGGACGTTCCCCAAGGGGGCGCACCAGCCGGTGGTGCTGGGGCTGGTGGCGCGGGCGGCGGGGCTCGGGGCCCTCGACGCGGCCCACTGCGCGGCGTACGACTGCGTGAGCGGGCCGGCCGGTGCGACGGTGCGGCTGCTGAGCCTGGATCCGTTCGAGGCGACCGGGGTGCTGGCCCGGCTGGCGCCGGAGGTCGACCGGGTCGCGGCGCGGGCGGAGGAGGCGGCCCGGGAGGTCGACGAGGAGGGGGTCGACGCGCTGCCCGCCGGATCGGCGCCGCTGCTGGAGATCGGGGCGCAGGTACACGCGGGCAGGCCGGTGCGGTTGTTCGCCTCGTGAGGGTTCCGCCGGGCCGGCCGCAGAAGGCGCTGAGGCACCAAGTCACCGAGGCGCCAAGTCACCGAGGCGCCAAGTCACTGAGGTACCGAGTCACTGAGGCGCCGAATCGCCGAGTTGCCGAGCCGCCAAGTTGCCGGGGAGCCAAGTTGCCGGGGCGCCAGGGCGCCAGGGCGCCAGGGCGCCAGGGCGCCAGGGCGCTGAGGCGCTGACGAGCCAAGTAGCTACAGAAGGAGCTTGTGTCATGCACCTTGATCACACCCACCACGGCCCCGCCGCCGTCAGCGCCGACGCCCGGCGGCCCGACGGGCGCCGGCGGGCCCTGCGGATCGGGCTCGGCGGCCCTGTCGGATCAGGGAAGACCGCGACCGTCGCCGCGCTCTGCCGCGCGCTGCGTGACGAGGTCTCCCTCGCCGTCGTCACGAACGACATCTACACCCGCGAGGACGCCGAGTTCCTGCTGCGGGAAGCCGTGCTGCCACCGGAGCGGATCACCGCCGTGGAAACGGGGGCCTGTCCGCACACGGCCATCCGGGACGACATCTCCGCCAATCTCGAAGCGGTGGAGGACCTGGAGGACGAGGTCGGGGCGCTCGACCTGGTCCTGGTCGAGTCCGGTGGGGACAATCTCACCGCCACCTTCTCCAAGGGCCTCGTCGACGCGCAGGTCTTCGTGATCGACGTGGCCGGAGGCGACGACATCCCGCGCAAGGGCGGCCCCGGGGTCACCACCGCCGACCTGCTCGTCGTCAACAAGACCGACCTCGCCCCGTACGTCGGCTCCGACCTGGCCCGGATGGCCGCGGACGCGAAGGCTCAGCGCGCCGAACTGCCCGTCGTGTTCCAGTCGCTGCGTTCCGACAACGGCGTGCGGGACGTGGCCGAGTGGGTGCGCGGGCGGCTCGCCGCGTGGACGGCATGAGCGCGACGGCGACCGGAGTACGCGCCACCGCCCGGATCGTCGCCCGCGCCGACGGACGCGGCGGTACGGCGCTGCCGGTACTGGCGGGGGAGGGGCCGCTGGCGCCGCGCCGGACCCGGGGGAGCGCCGGGGAGGCCCACGTGATGCTGGTCGGCGCGATGAGCGGACCCCTCGGAGGCGACCGCTTCACGGTCGAGGTGGGCGTGGCGGAGGGGGCCCGGCTGCGTGTCGGGTCCCCCGCCGCCACCCTCGCGCTGCCCGGGCAGGCCAAGGGCGAAGCCCGTCACGACGTCCGCCTGGACGTGGCCGACGGGGGCGAACTGCACTGGCTGCCGGAACAGTTGATCTCCGCACGTGGCAGCGACCTGCGGGTGCGTATCCGGGCCGACCTCGGCGCCGCGGCCCGACTCCTCCTGCGCGAGGAGCAGGTGCTCGGACGCGCGGGTGAGGAACCAGGGCGGCTCACCAGCCGGCTGTCCGTGCGCATCGCCGGGCGGACCGTCCTCGACCAGGAGCTGTCCTGCGGCCCGGGCGCACCGGGCGGCTGGGACGGTCCCGCCGGGCTCGGAGGTCATCGTGCCGTCGGTCAACTGCTGCTCGTGCGACCGGAGTTCGCGCGACGCGCCGTCACGGCCCGGACCGTCGGGGAGGGCGCGGCGGTGCTGCCCCTCGCCGGACCGGCGGCGCTGGTGACCGCCGTCGCGCCGGACGCGCTGAGCCTGCGGCGGACGCTGGACGAGGTCCTGGCGTCGCTCGGCTGACGTCCGGCGCGGGCGTCGGTCATGCGGTGCCGTGGCCGGCCGGCCGGCCCTCGTCGAACCAGGCGTCCTCGGCGGCGTAGTCGAAGAGGTCGCCGTAGGTCTGGAACATCTTCGGGTACGCCTCGCGCCAGTCCCGCCCCGACAGCCGGCGCTCGATCCACTCGACCGTCTCCGGGAGCGTCTCGGCATACCGGACCACGGGTCGGTGGCCCAGCTCCCGCTCCGCCGCCGACATGTCGCACACCACCGGCGCCGGAACCGACCAGGGGGTGTCGCCCACCGTCGGGGCCGGCGGCGGACCGTCGACCAGGACCGTCTCCGTTTCGACACCCATCACGGCGTCGATCGCGTCCGCGATCTCCAGCACCGTCGGCGCCTCGTCGTCACAGGCGTTGAGGACACGCGAACCGGGGCGGGCCGCGGCGAGGCGGATCAGTTCGGCCAGGGTGTGCACGCTCACCGGGTGGAAACGGCTGCGGCCGCCGTAGGCGAGGACCCGCGGGGCGCGGCCGTCCAGGTTGCGTTTGACGAAGTACAGCTCGCGGGGCGTGCGGCAGTGCGGGCCGTGGACGGCGCCCGCGCGCAGCAGGGTGGTGGGCAACAGGTCGCCGGCCGCCAGCAGTTCCCGTTCCAGAGCCGCCTTGCGGGTGCTGTACGAGGCTTCGCCGGGCGTCACCGTGCGCAGGCTCTCGGGCAGGGGCACGGGGTACCGGGGAAAGCCGTCCGGTTCCTCCTGGGTGTCGAAGCCGCGGCCCTTGTCGTCCTCGTACACCGCCACACTGGAGATCACCACGGCCGAGCCGATCCGTCCGGCCAGCCCGGTCAGTTGACGGGCGTGCTCGGCCCCGTAGGCGACCACGTCGACCACGAGGTCGCAGTCGTCGCCGATCAGCGCGGCCAGCGCCGCGTCGTCGCCGCGGTCGAGCCGTTCCGCCCGCACGGGGGAGGGCCAGGTCGCGTCCCGTCCGCCGCCCCGGGACGCGGCCGTCACCTCCCAGCCGTCCCGTGCGAGTGCCCGAACCGCCGGGCGCCCGATCTGTCCTGTCGCTCCGATCACCACAGCACGTCTCATGAGACGACCGTAGGGCCGCGACGAACGAGCGGGCCAGCAGGTTCGGCTGAGAGCAGAGCAGAGCAGAGCAGAGCAGAGCAGAGCAGAGCAGAGCGACAGCGATGTCAACGGGCACTGCACGGCAGGAGCCGCGCGGAGGGCGTCAACGCAGCGGGTTGCGGCGGAACCTGCGTTCGCGCTGCTCCGCCTTCTGTGACTCCTCCGCCTTGACGACGGCCGCGTACCGGTCGACGTACTCCTGCTCGGACAGCATCAGGATGGCGTACATGATCTCGTCGGTGATGGCGCGCAGGACGGCCTTCTCGTTCTCCATGCCGGCGTAGCGGGAGAAGTCCAGGGGCGTGCCGAAGCGGATCACCACGGGGTGGAGCCGGGGCACGACCTTGCCCGGCGGCTGCGCCTCGAAGGTGCCGATCATCGCGCACGGGATGACCGGGACCCCGGCCTTGAGGGCCATCACCGCGACCCCGACCTTGCCCTTGTAGAGGCGTCCGTCGTGCGAGCGGGTGCCCTCCGGGTAGATGCCGAGCAGTTCGTCCTTGCTCAGCACCCCGAGGCCCTCGCGGATCGCGGCCTGGCCGGCGTCCTTGCCGGAGCGGTCGACCGGGATCTGCCCGGCGCTGCGGAAGAACGTCGCGGTCAGCCGGCCCTTGATGCCGGGGCCGGTGAAGTACTCCGCCTTCGCCAGGAAGGTGATGCGGCGCTTGAGGATCGCCGGCATCAGGAAGTGGTCCGAGAACGACAGATGGTTGCCCGCGACGATCGCCGCACCCGATGCCGGCACATGCTCCAGACCCTCGATCCGGGGCCGGAAGAGCAGTCTGAGCAACGGCCCGAGAAGGACGTATTTGAGCACGTAGTAGAACAACGGGTGGCTCCTCACTCCGTAGGTTCTGCGTCCCGCGGCGTTCTCGCAGGTCAACCAGCACGTCGTGAGGTGTCAGTGTAGGCGCGGGCGGGAGGGTGGGAAACCGGTACGACGTCGGGGGAGTACGTCGTACCGGTGGTGCGTCGGTCCGCCTCGCCGAGTGACCAGCGGGGGCTGCTGCCGGTGAGGCGGCAGGTGAGGAAATACAGCGGTAGGGGAGGGGTGTACGGCGAGCCGTCCACGGGGGCGTGGAGCAGGCGCGGGTTGCTCGTTCCCGGCCGCGGGCGGGACGCCGTCCAGGACGGGTCGCCCATCCGGGCGCCGATCACGTACGTGGTGCTCGGGGGCCAGGTGATCCCGAGGTGCGATCCGGAGGGGACGACCCACCACCAGTGCCGGTCGTCGGTGAAGACGCAGCCGACGCGGGGGAGCGCCTCCAGGATGCTCTCGCCGTGCGCCGGTGAGGTGCCCACGGCGTCATGGCCGAGGCGCGTGGGGAGGTGGGGTGGGATCGGCAGGCGGAGACGGTCGTGCCGCGGGGGCGGGTGGGACGGGGGCGGCGGGGTTCGTCGTCACGTCGGCTCTGACCACGCGTCCCGTGCCGTTCGGGGCGGTTCCGACTCCCCAGTCATGGCAGACCGCCTCCACCAGGAGGAGGCCCGCCTGATCGCCGAGGGCGAGGTGACGAAGGCCCGGCCGGTCCCCGGCACCGGAGAGGAACGCAGGCGGTGCCGGCCCGGCGGACGAGGCCGCCGGCCGGGGGCGCGGCACCGAGGCGGCGCGCGGCCTCCCGCGTCAGTCCGGCAGGCCGGTCAGCGGCTGCTCCGCCCAGATGACCTTGCCGTCGGGGACGAACCGGGTGCCCCACCGCTGGGTCAGCTGCGACACCAGCAGCAGTCCGCGCCCGCCCTCGTCCGTGGTGCGCGGATGGCGCAGGTGCGGTGCGGTGGCGCCGTTGTCGAACACCTCGCAGACCAGGGTCGCCGCCCTGATCAGCCGCAGCCGGATGGGGCCGACGGCGTGCCGGATCACATTGGTGACCAGCTCGCTGACCACCAGTTCGGTGGTGAAGGCCAACTCGTCCAGACCCCAGGCCGACAGCTGTCGGCAGGCCGCCTTGCGGGCGTCCGCGACCACGACCGGGTCCACGGGCAGCTCCCAGGTCGCCACCTGCTCCGAGCTGAGCAGCCTGGTGCGCGCCAGCAGCAGGGCCACGTCGTCGTGCGGGCGGGAGGGCACCAGCGCGTCGACCACCGCCCTGCAGCGCCTGTCCAGCGAGGGCTCGGACCGCTCCAGTGCCCCGCGCAGCCGGTCCCGGCCGATGTCGACCGCCCACACCTCGTCGTCGCCGACCAGCAGCCCGTCGGTGTGCAGCACGAGCGTGCTGCCCGCGGCCAGCGACACCTCCACCGACTCGAACGGCGGCCCGCCCACGCCGAGGGCGGGTCCCTGCGGCAGTTCCACGAACACCACCTTGCCGTCCGCCCCGATGACCGCCGGTGCGGGGTGCCCGGCCGCCGCCATGGTGCACCGGCCGTCGACCGGGTCGTAGACGACGTACAGGCAGCCGGATCCGACGGACTCCGAGCCGCCGGTCCCGTCGCCGCCCTGCGGGGCGCCGTGGCCGCGGTCGATCCCGCCCGCGTCCGGCACGACACCCTCCTCGGGCGCGCCCATCGCCACCAGGTCGTCGAGATGCCCGAGCACCTCCTCGGGCGACAGGTCCAGCGCCGCGAGGGTCCGTACGGCGGTCCGCAGCCGCCCCATGGCCGCGGCGGCGGCGATGCCGTGCCCCGCCACCTCGCCCACCACGAGCGCGACCCGCGCCCCCGACAGCGGGATCAGGTCGTACCAGTCCCCGCCGAGGCCCGTCAGCTCGTCGGCCGGCCGGTAGCAGGCCGTCACCTCCACGGCCTCCTGCTCGGCGAGCCGGTGCGGCAGCAGGCTGCGCTGCAGCACCAGGGCCGCGTCCCGCTCACGGGTGTAGCGCCGGGCGTTGTCGACGCAGACGGCCGCCCGGGAGACGAGGTCCTCGGCCAGACTCAGGTCGCCCTCGTCGAACGGCTCGTGCCGGCGGCGCCGGAAGAACGTGGTGACGCCGAGAGTGACGCCCCGCGCGCGGATCGGCACGATCATCGCGCTGTGCAGGCCGAGCTCCAGGAAGATCGACCGGCGTGCGCCGGGTGCGTCGGCGGCCCACTCCTCGGCGAGCGGGTCGAGCCGGGCCCCCAGCCAGGGCATGCCCGTCGTCAGCGAGCGGATCGGCGGTGAGCCGGTCAGGTACGTCGCCACCTCGCCGATGCCGACGGCTGCCTCGGTGACGGTCCGGTCGAGCGAACGCTGGCCCGCGCGGCGCAGTGGCACCCGCTCCGTGTCGCGCGGGGTGCCGGGTTCCGGTTCCCCGCCGTGCAGCACGGACTCGAGCAGGTCCACGGTCACGAAGTCGGCCAGGTCCGGCACCGCCACGTCGGCCAGCTCCTGGGCCGTGAGCGTGATGTCGAGGGTGCGGCCGATGCGCTCGCCGGCCCGGTCGAGCAGCGCGAGGCGCTGGCGGTCGCGGTGCCGGTCGGTGATGTCGAGGACGGTGTAGTACACGCCCACGGGGTGGCCGTGGCCGTCGTCGAGCCGGGTGAACGACATCATGTGCGCGGTCTCGCGGAACGGGGCGGCACGTACGTGGCCCACGAGTTCGTAGCCGGCGACCGACTCCCCGGTCGCCACCACGTGCCGCATCTGCGCCTCGATCGCCTCGGTGTCCAGGCCCGGCTGGATGTCGGCCAGCCGCAGCCCCAGCCGCCGGCTCGGCGGGCCGCCACCGAACTGCGCGAGGGCGTTGTTCGACCACACATAGCGAAGGTCGGTGTCGACGATCGCTATGCCCACGGGGGACCGGTCCACCATCTGTTCCAGCATGTCGCGGCTCATGTCCCAGCCGGGGGCCTCCGCGAGTTCCGACATCAGCACCAGCCAGCGCGACGGGCCCTGCGTCTCCAGCGCCGGGGTGACCCGGACCATCACGCGGACCGGGGAGCCGTCCTCGCGCAGGGCGGTCAGCAGCCCGGTCCAGCCGTCTTCCCTGCGGCACCGCTCGACCAGCCGCGGCACGCGTGTGGCGTCCTCGGCGGTCAGCAGTTCGCCGAAGCCGCGACCGACGGCCTCCCCCGGTTCGTACCCCAGGAGGCGCTGGGCGTCACTGGTCCAGCTGGTCACGACGCCGTGGGCGTCGAGCAGCACGGGAGCGGCGTCCGCCACGTCGAACGGCCGACGCTCGACGTCGCGCTCCTCGAATGTGCCCACCGGTTGACCTCTCTGTCGCTGAGAGTGGTCTACCACCACTTGTCCCCATCTTCACCCCTGCGGGGGCGGAGCTGCCCCGTGGGACGGCCACCGTCCGAGGGACGGACGGGGAGGCTCGCCTGCGGGTGCCCTGGTGGGAGCCGTGCGCGGGGTCGGGCGGACGGGGGAAAGGCGGCCTGGGCGGGAGCGCGGGACGCCGTCCCGCCCAGGCCGCGCCGCCGCTCAGGACTGTCCCAGCACCGTTCCCAGCGTGCCCAGCGCCGACCGCAGCTCCTCGCCGGTGACGGTCAGCGGCGGGGCGATCCGGATCGTCGAGCCGTGCGTGTCCTTCACCAGGACACCCTCGCGCATCAGGCGTTCGCTGATCTCGCGCCCGGTGCCGATCGCGGGGTCGATGTCGACGCCCGCCCACAGTCCCCGGGCCCGGAAGCCGACGACGCCCTTGCCCACCAGCTCTTCGAGGCCGTCCCGCAGCACCACGCCCAGCTCCGTGGCCCGGCGCTGGAACTCGCCGGTCTCCAGCAGCTCGACGACCGCCGTGCCGACCGCGGCGGCCAGCGGGTTGCCGCCGAAGGTCGAACCGTGCTCACCCGGTCGCAGCACGCCGAGCACCTCGCGGCGGGCGACCACCGCGGAGACCGGCACGATGCCCCCGCCCAGGGCCTTGCCGAGCAGCAGCACGTCGGGGACGACGCCCTCGTGCTCCACGGCCAGCGTGCGGCCCGTACGGCCGAGGCCCGACTGGATCTCGTCCGCGACGAACAGGCATCCCTCACGCCGTGTCAGCTCGCGCACGCCCGTCAGATAGCCGTCGTCCGGGATGACGACGCCGGCCTCGCCCTGGATCGGCTCGATCAGCACCGCCGCCGTCGTCTCGTCGATCGCCGCCTCCAGCGCGGCGAGGTCGTTGTACGGCACGACGCGGAAGCCCGGCGTGAACGGACCGAAACCCGTCCGCGCCGTCTCGTCCGTCGAGAAGCTCACGATCGTCGTCGTCCGGCCGTGGAAGTTGTCCGCGGCCACCACGATCGTCGCCCGGTCGGCGGGCACGCCCTTCACGTCGTAGGCCCACTTGCGGGCCACCTTGATGCCGCTCTCGACGGCCTCGGCGCCCGTGTTCATGGGCAGCACCATGTCCAGGCCGGTCAGCGCGGCCAGCCGCTCGGCGAACTCGGCGAGCCGGTCGTTGTGGAAGGCCCGGGAGGTCAGCGTCAGGCGGTCGAGCTGGCGGTGGGCCGCCTCGACCAGGGCCGGGTGGCGGTGGCCGAAGTTGAGGGCCGAGTAGCCGGCCAGCATGTCGAGGTAGCGGCGGCCCTCGACGTCCTCCACCCAGGCGCCCTCGGCACGGGCCACGACCACGGGCAGCGGGTGGTAGTTGTGCGCGAGCACCGGCTCCTCGGCGCGGATCAGCTCGGCGGAGTCGCGGGTACGGGCGGGTGCGGTCATGAGCGGATCTCCCGGATCTCCTGGGTGCAGCACTTGATGCCCCCGCCGGCCTTGTGGAACTCGGACAGGTCCACCGGGACGGGCACGTAACCGCGCTCGGCGAGCTGCGCGGCCAGGCCCTCGGCGAGGGGTGAGATGAAGACGTTGCGGCCGTCGGAGACGGAGTTCAGCCCGAACGTCATCGCGTCCTCACGGGTGCCCAGCACGGCGTCCGGGTAAAGCCGCGCGAGCACCTCACGGCTGCCGGGCGAGAAGGCTTCCGGGTAGTACGCGATGTTCTCGTCGTCGAGCACGAACAGCGCGGTGTCGAGGTGGTACAGGTACGGGTCCACCAGGGTCAGGGAGATCACCGGCACGCCCAGGAACTCCTGCAGCTCGCGATGTGCCTCGCGGGTGGTGCGGAAACCGGTGCCGGCCAGCACGTAACGGCCCGTCGGGACGAGGTCGCCCTCTCCCTCGCACACGTTCTCCGGACGATGGACGTCGAAGCCCGCGTCCTTGAACCAGGTGTCGTAGTACGTGGACTCGGGGCGCCGCTCCGGCGCGTGGAAGAGGGAGCCGAAGACACGGCCGTCGACGACGACGGCCGAGTTGGCGGCGAAGACCATGTCCGGCAGACCGGGCACCGGCGGCACGGTGTCGACCGTGTGGCCGTGGTCCTCGTAGACACGGACCAGCGTCCGCCACTGCTCCTGGGCCAGACCGACGTCCACCTGCACGTCGGGATGCATCCAGGGGTTGATCGCGTACTGCACGGCGAAGTGTCTGGGTTCGCAGACGAGGAAGCGCCGCCGGCGCGGCACACGGTTCTCGGGCACAGAGGGGTCCCTCCGCTTCCTGCAATGTCGACTGGGGTGATCCCACGGTAGAAAACGGGGTGGACGCTCGACAAGCAACAAGAGTTGCGTGTTCGCGCAGGATCACTGCGTCTTCTCGGATCTCAACGCACGTCTGGTGCGCGTTCCGGTGCGGGCTGGCTGGCACCCGCCTCGAGGCTCTCCGGGAGGAGGTGGGACAGCACCATCACGCTGATCGTCTTGCGGATGAACGGCTCCGTACGGATCCGCTCCAGCACCTCCTCGAAGTGCTCCACGTCGCGTGCCCGCACATGCAGCAGCGCGTCCGCGCCGCCGGTCACGGTCATCGCCGCCGCGATCTCGGGATAGCCCCGCACCACCTCCGCCAGCCGCCGGGGCGGAGCCGCGCCCTCGCAGTACACCTCGACATAGGCCTCCGTGCGCCAGCCCAGCGCCGAGGGCTCCACCGTCGCCGTGAACCCGGTGATCACACCGCTCTCCCGCAGCCGGTCCACCCGGCGCTTCACCGCGGTCGCGGAGAGCCCGATCGCCGCGCCGATCTCGGCGAAGCTCGTCCGGGAGTTCGCCATCAGCGCGGTGATGATCTTCCGGTCCAGCTCGTCGAAGGACGTGGGCCTGGTGTTCATGCGGGCACTGTACCCAGCGGAGACGTCCACGCCCGGCACGTGTGCAGGCGTACGAATTGCTCCTAGACTCCACGTCCATGCTGCGCGCCCTCGCTGTCGACGACGAACGTCCCTCCCTGGAGGAACTCGTGTTCCTGCTGAACGCGGACCCGCGGATCGGCAGCGCCGAGGGCGCCGGCGACGCGACCGAGGCGCTCCGCCGGATCACCCGGGCGCTGGAGTCCGGCCCGGCCGGACCCGAGGCCATCGACGTCGTCTTCCTCGACATCGACATGCCGGGCCTCGACGGCCTCGACCTGGCCCGGCTGCTCACCGGCTTCGCCCGGCCCCCGCTGGTCGTCTTCGTCACCGCCCACGAGGACTTCGCCGTGCAGGCGTTCGACCTCAAGGCGGTCGACTACGTGCTCAAGCCGGTGCGCAAGGAACGCCTCGCCGAGGCCGTACGCCGGGCCGCCGAGCAGCGCGGCACCGCCCCGCGCATTCCCGTGCACGAGCCCGACCCCGACCACCTACCCGTCGAACTCGGCGGCGTGACCCGGTTCGTGGCCGTCGAGGACATCACGCACGTCGAGGCCCGCGGCGACTACGCCCGGCTGCACACCGCCAAGGGAAGCCACCTGGTCCGCATCCCGCTGTCCACCCTGGAGGACCGCTGGCGCTCCCGCGGCTTCGTGCGCATCCACCGCCGCCATCTGGTCGCCCTGCGCCACATCGGCGAACTCCGCCTGGACGCGGGCACGGTGAGTGTCGTGGTCGGCTCCGAGGAACTCCAGGTCAGCCGCCGCCACGCGCGCGAGCTGCGGGACCTGCTGATGAGGAGGACGTGAGGGTGCCCCACGAGCCCACCGAGCGCCGCGTCGTCGTCACCGGCCCACGCCGTGGCGCCCGCCGCGCCTCCGGCTACTACCGCCCACAGACCGAGATCGACGAGCAGACCACCCTCGGCCACACCTACGTCCGCTCCCTGATGCGCACCCAACTCCGGGCCGCCCTCACGGTGTTCGCCGTCCTCGTCCTGCTCGTCGGCCCCCTGCCGCTGGTGTTCGCGACCGCGCCCGCCGCCCGCCGCCTGGAGTGGCTGGTCCTCGGCTTCTGCCTGTACGCGCCGCTGGTGCTGCTGGCCCGCTGGTACGTCGGCCGCGCCGAACGCAACGAACGCGACTTCGTCCGCCTCGTCGAGGACCGCTGACCGGGCCGACCGCTGACAGCAAGGCCGGCAGGAAGACCGACAGGACCCCCGAGGGCCGCCGAGGACCCCCGAGGACCGCCAAGCACCGCGCAGAGGACTCAGGCTCATGTACTCCGGATACGCCGTACCCGCCGTCGCCCTGGTCGCCGTGGCGACCGTCCTCGTCGGCGCCTTCGGCCTGCGCATATCCCGGACCACCTCCGACTTCTACGTGGCCTCCCGCACCGTCGGCCCCCGGCTGAACGCCGCGGCGATCAGCGGCGAGTACCTCTCCGCCGCGTCCTTCCTCGGCATCGCGGGACTGGTGCTCGTCCAGGGGCCGGACATGCTCTGGTACCCCGTCGGCTACACCGCCGGCTACCTCGTGCTCCTCGTCTTCGTCGCCGCACCCCTGCGCCGCTCCGGCGCCTACACGCTGCCCGACTTCGCCGAGGCCCGCCTCGCCTCCCCGGCGGTACGACGGCTCGCGGGCACCTTCGTCGTCGGCGTCGGCTGGCTGTACCTGCTGCCCCAACTCCAGGGCGCCGGACTGACGTTGACCGTCCTGACCGGGGCGCCCGACTGGCTCGGCGGGATCATCGTCGCCGTCGTCGTCACGGCCATCGTCGCCGCCGGGGGCATGCGCAGCATCACCTTCGTGCAGGCCTTCCAGTACTGGCTCAAGCTCACCGCCCTGCTGGTCCCCGCCCTCTTCCTCGTCCTCGCCTGGCAGGGCGACGGCGCCCCCCGCGACGCCTTCGACGAACCGGCCGCCCTGCGCGAACAGCGCGTCGTCCGCGTCGACGAGACCCTCGACCTGAAGCTCGACAGACCGCTGACGGTGACGGTCAGCGGCAGCGTCGACGGACGGACCTACGACGAGGGGCGGCTGGACCTCCCGGCCGGCACCCACCGCATCGCGCAGGGCAGCCGCCTCACCTTCGACAAGGGCACGCCCGTCCCGACGGCCGACTCCGCGAGCGGCGGCGGCATGGCGCCGTCCCGGGCGGAGAGCCACGAGGACCGCCCGCTGTACGCCACGTACGGACTGATCCTCGCCACCTTCCTCGGCACCATGGGGCTGCCGCACGTCGTCGTCCGCTTCTACACCAGCCCGCACGGGGTCGCCGCCCGCCGTACGACGGTCGCCGTGCTCGCCCTGATCGGCGGCTTCTACCTGCTGCCCCCGGTGTACGGGGCCCTGGGCCGTATCTACGCCCCCGAACTCACCCTGACCGGCGACGCGGACGCGGCCGTCCTGCTGCTGCCGGAGCGGATGATCGGCGGTGTCGGCGGCGATCTGCTCGGCGCGCTCGTGGCGGGCGGGGCCTTCGCGGCGTTCCTGTCCACGGCGTCGGGGCTGACCATGGCGGTGGCCGGGGTGCTGGCGCAGGACGTCTTGCCCGCACGGGGCGTGCGGCACTTCCGGCTCGGCACGGTCCTCGCGATGGCCGCGCCGCTCGCCGGCAGTGTGCTGGTCGGGGGGCTGCCGGTGGCCGACGCGGTCGGGCTGGCCTTCGCCGTGTCGGCGTCGTCCTTCTGCCCGCTGCTGGTGCTCGGCATCTGGTGGCGGCGGCTGACCCCGCCGGGCGCGGCGGCCGGGATGCTGGTCGGAGGCGGTTCCGCCTTCCTCGCCGTGGCCGCGACCATGGCGGGCTTGCCGGGACCGGGTCCGCTGCACGCGCTGCTCGCCTGGCCGGCGCTGTGGTCGGTGCCTCTGGGCTTCCTCACGATGGTGCTGGTGTCGCTCGCGACCGCGAGCCGGGTCCCGGCGGGGACGGCGGCGATCCTCGCGCGGTTCCATCTGCCGGAGGAAGTGCGTGCGGAGGTGAAGGCATGACCGGCCGCTCGTGGACCCCGGGGTGCCCGAGGGAGGGGACGGCATGAGCGGTTTCGTCGCGGGTCTGTGTGTCGCCGTGCTCCCGCTGCTCGCCGCGGGCTTCTGGCTGGGCCGGCGCACCGCCCGCCCGGAGAGCCTCGGCGGTCTGGGCACCCCCGTCGAGCACGCCACCTTCGAGACCCTGCACGCCGCTTCCCTGGCCGCGCCCCCGCTGCGGGCCGGCCTCACCGGGGAGACCGCACGCAAGTCCGCCCGCCGGCTGCGCTCCCTGCTCGGCACGGACGCCCTGTGCCTCACCGACGACACGAGGGTCCTCGCCTGGGACGGTGTGGGCGCCCATCACCGGGCCGAGATCATGGAACGCCTGACCGGCCCGCTGGAGACCGGCCGCGGCGAGGCGTTCCCGCTGACCTGCGAGGCCCCCGACTGCCCCCTGCGCTGGGCGGTGGTCGCCCCGCTCACCGTCGACGACCGGGTGCACGGCGCCCTGGTGGCCTGCGCGCCCCGCGAGTCCGCAGTGCTGGTCCGGGCGGCCGGCGAGGTGGCCCGCTGGGTCTCCGTGCAGCTCGAACTTGCCGATCTGGACCAGTCGCGCACCCGGCTCATCGAGGCCGAGATCAAGGCCCTGCGCGCCCAGATCTCCCCGCACTTCATCTTCAACTCGCTCGCGGTGATCGCCTCGTTCGTGCGCACCGACCCCGAGCGCGCCCGTGAGCTGCTGCTGGAGTTCGCCGACTTCACCCGCTACTCGTTCCGCCGGCACGGCGACTTCACCACCCTCGCCGACGAACTGCACGCCATCGACCACTACCTGGCGCTGGTCCGGGCACGCTTCGGCGACCGTCTCTCCGTCACGCTCCAGATCGCCCCCGAGGTGCTGCCGGTCACCATGCCCTTCCTCTGCCTCCAGCCGCTGGTGGAGAACGCGGTGAAGCACGGTCTCGAAGGCAAGGCCGGCAAGTGCCGCATCGGCATCACGGCCCAGGACGCCGGCGCCGAGGCCCTCGTGGTGATCGAGGACGACGGCGCCGGCATGGACCCCGACCTGCTGCGCCGCATCCTCGCCGGGGAGGTCAGCCCGTCGGGCGGTATCGGCCTGTCCAACGTCGACGACCGGCTGCGGCAGGTCTACGGCGACGACTACGGCCTCGTCATCGAGACCGCCGTCGGCGCGGGGATGAAGGTCACCGCCCGGCTGCCGAAGTACCAGCCGGGGGTGCACTCGGCGGGCCGTCTCACCCGCGAGTGAACCACCTCAGGTGCTGCGGGTGGCCACCATCCCCAGGGTGATCAGGCCCAGCACGACCCAGCCGAACCACAGCCAGCCGTTGCTGCCGAGCGCCACTGTGTAGGCGGTCACCACGACCAGTCCGCCGACGGTGAGCACCCCCATCGCCTTCGTAGAGCCGTCCGTAGAACCGGGCATCGCAACACCCTCCTCATGGTTCGTCCCCTCCCATGGTGCCCGGTTCGGCGCCGGTGCGGTGGGCAAGGCGAAATGAGGGCCGGAATTCCGGTACCCGGGTGAGCGGCGCACCCGATGGACCAAATCGATCAGGTGTTCGCTGTAGATGTCTTCGCGGTGCCGGCGGCTCAGTGGCTGCGCGCGTTCAAGGACGCCAGATAGGCGTTGTACGCCTCCAGCTCCTTGTCGCCGTCGCGGTCGGCGGCCCGGTCCGAGCGTCGGGCCTGACGCTCCTCCGACGCGCGCCACTGGAACAGCAGCGCGATCAGCACCAGCACCGACGGGATCTCACTGAACGCCCAGGCGATCCCGCCCGCCGCGTTCTGGTCGGAGAGCGCGTCGATGCCCAGCGAGGCGGGCGGGTCGGCGTAGCTGCCGACCAGCGGTGTCGACGCCATCATCAGCGCGATGCCGAAGAACGCGTGGAAGGGCATGCCCGCGAACAGCTCCAGCATCCGCATCAGATGGCCGGGCCGGTGCGGCCCCGGGTCCACGCCGATGATCGGCCAGAAGAACACCAGGCCCACCGCCAGGAAGTGGACCATCATCCCGATGTGCCCCGGCTTGGAGCCCATCAGGAAGTCGAAGGCAGGGCTGAAGTAGAGGGCGTAGAGGCTCGCGATGAACAGCGGGATCGTGAACACCGGGTGCGTGATGATCCGCATGTACCGGCTGTGCAGCAGCGCCAGCAGCAGCTCGCGCGGCCCCTTGTGACCGCGGGCGGCGGGCGGCAGCGCGCGCAGCGCGAGGGTGATCGGGCCGCCGAGCAGGATCAGGATCGGCGAGAGCATGCTGATCACCATGTGCTGCACCATGTGCACGCTGAACATGACCATGCCGTAGTCGTTCAGCCGGGTGCACAGCATCAGCCCGATGGTCAGCACACCGGCGACGAAGGACACCGTCCGCCCGAGCGGCCACTTGTCCCCGCGCCGCCGCAGCCGGACGACACCCCACCCGTACAGTGCGAGCCCCAGCAGGCAGGCCACGAGGAAGAACGGTTCCGGCGACCACTGAAGCCCCCGCCCCAGCGTGAACGGCGGCAGATCCATGGTCGTGCCGTGCCCGCTGTGATCCATGCGAGGGCTCCTGTTTCGTACGGGTTGTGCTGTCTGTCCGCCCCAAGACTAGAACCGCCCCCGGCGGCCTCCGTCACCGGGGGCGACAGCGTCCCGTCCGGAGCTGTCTACAGCACGCACTCCGCCTCGTCGTACCGGTCCGTCGGCACCGTCTTCAGCGTCTCGACCGCCTCGGCCAGCGGCACCATCACGATGTCGGTCCCGTTCAGCGCGGTCATCCTCCCGAACTCGCCCCGGTGCGCGGCCTCCACCGCGTGCCACCCGAACCGTGTGGCCAGCACCCGGTCGTACGCGGTCGGCGTGCCCCCGCGCTGCACATGCCCGAGGATGACCGGCCGCGCCTCCTTGCCGAGCCGGTTCTCCAGCTCGACGGAGAGCTGCCGCGCGACCCCCGCGAACCGCTCGTGCCCGTAGACGTCCTTGCCGCCCTCGTCGAACGCCATGGTGCCGGGCCTGGGCTTCGCGCCCTCCGCCACCACGACGATCGCGAACCGCTTGCCCGCGTCGAACCGCTCGCCGACCTTCGCGGTCAGCTCGTCGATGTCGAAAGGCCGCTCGGGGACGACGATGGCGTGGGCGCCCGCCGCCATGCCGGAGTGCAGGGCGATCCACCCCGTGTGCCGGCCCATGACCTCCACGATCAGCACCCGCTGGTGGGACTCGGCGGTGGTCTTGAGCCGGTCCAGCGCCTCGGTCGCGACGGTCACGGCGGTGTCGAAGCCGAAGGTCACGTCGGTCACGGCGATGTCGTTGTCGATGGTCTTCGGCACGCCCACGATGGGCAGCCCGTTGTCCGACAGCAGCCGGGCCGCCTTCAGGGTGCCCTCGCCGCCGATCGGGATGATCGCGTCGAGGCCGAGCTCGCGCACATGCCCCTTGGCCCGCTCCACGCCGTCGCGCAGATGCTCGGGACGGACCCGGGAGGAGCCGAGGATCGTGCCGCCGCGGGCGAGGATGCCGCCCACCGCGTCCAGGTCGAGCTTGAGGTAGTCGCCCTCCAGGAGGCCCCTCCAGCCGTCCCGGAACCCGATGACCTCGTCGCCGTGGTCGACGACGGCACGGTGCACGACGGACCGGATGACGGCGTTCAGACCGGGGCAGTCGCCGCCGGAGGTGAGGACACCAATGCGCATAGCCCGAAATACCTTCTCGACGTGGGCCGGGTCCGGACCACGCTGTCCGGCTCGATCCCCGCCACCCTAGCGGCACAGGGGGGCGGGGCCGAACCGTGCGTCCGAGTGCTGGACGACCGCGCTCACCTGTGCGGAGGGGCCGTCAGACGGGCTCACCGGGCGGTGCCGGGACGCCGCCTCAGGCGGGCTGCTGCTCGGCCGCCGCGATGCGCTCGTCGCGCAGCGCCTCGTACCAGTGGTCGTCGGTCGGCGGCAGCGCGTTGACGTCCAGCGCCAGCTTGAGCAGCAGGTCGGCGATCTGCGGGTTGCGCGCCAGCACCGGTCCGTGCATGTAGGTGCCGAAGACCGTGTCGTTGTACGCGCCCTCCGTGCCGTCGCCCGTGCCGTTGCCGTTGCCGAACCGCACCCGGGCGAGGGGGCGGGCCGTGGGGCCGAGATGGGTGACGCCCTGGTGGTTCTCGAAGCCGGTCAGCGGCGGCAGGCCGAGGCGCTCGTCGATGTCGCCCAGCACGTCACCGACGCACCGCGCGCCCTCGCCGCGCACCGAGACCACGTCGAGCAGACCGAGGCCGGACTCGCGCTGGCCGAGGTCGTTGATGAACTCGTGTCCGAGGATCTGGTAGCCGGCGCAGACCGAGAACACGATCGCGCCGTTCTCGACGGCCCGGTACAGACCGCCGTCCCGGCGCAGCCGCTCGGCCGCGAGCCGCTGCGGCCGGTCCTCGCCGCCGCCGATCAGGTAGATGTCACCGGACGTCGGGATGGGCTGGTCGCTGCGCACGTCGATCCGTGCCACGTCCAGACCGCGCTGCCGCGCCCGGCGCTCCACGACGAGGGCGTTGCCCTGGTCGCCGTACGTGCTGAGCAGGTCCGGGTAGATCCAGACGATCCGCAGTTGGTTGTCGCTCACGAAAGTCCCCTGAGGTCGTGTCAGTTGCCGACGCGGCGGCGCAGGTCCTGGAACGCGGTGTAGTTGGCGATGACCTCGATCCGGCCCGGCGGGGCCTTCTGCACCGCCTCGTCGAGGTTCTCGCAGACCTGGAAGTGCTGGTTGGCCACCTCCAGCCGCACCGCGAGGTCGAGCTTGCGGTCGCCGATGACGAAGATCGGGTGGCCGGTCAGGCGCGTGTAGTCGACGTCCCACAGCCACGAGGTGTCCGTGCCGTCGGCGCCGCGCGCGTTCACGGACAGGATCACCGGGGTCGGCGGCGGGTCGATCAGCGAGAACGTCTCCAGCCAGCCGGCCGGGTTCTTGGCGAGCAGCAGCCGCAGATCGCGCTGCATGAACTGCACCACGTCGTAGCGCCCGGCGACGGCCTGCACCTGGTACATCCGTTCCAGGGCGACCTGCGGGGGCACCCCGAAGACGGCGGCGACGGCCGCCGAGGAGGTGGCGTTGGCCTTGTTGGCCCGGCCCGGCAGCTGGAGGTGGATCGGCCAGGCGGAGCCGTGCGGGTCGAGCACGTGGTCGCCGGACAGCGCCCAGCTCGGGGTGGGCCGGCGGAAGCCGCACTCGCCGCAGAACCAGTCGTCGCCGGGGCGCTGCATCACGCCGCCGCAGGACGGGCAGGACCAGGCGTCGTCCTTCCACATCTGCCCGGCCGCGACCCAGATCACATTGGGGGAGGACGACGCCGCCCACACCACCAGCGGGTCGTCCGCGTTGGCGACGACCACGGCCTTGGTGCCGGCCAGGCCCTCACGCCAGTTCTCCGCGAGCATCCGGGTCTCCGCGGCACGGTCGAGCTGGTCGCGGGAGAGGTTCAGCAGCGCGATGCACTTGGGGTCGGTGTCCCGGGCCACGCCGGCGAGGTACTTCTCGTCGACCTCGATGACACCGAACTTGGCCTCCGAGCCGCCTGCCAGCGCCGAGGTGATGCCGGCGGGCATGTTGGCGCCGAGCGCGTTGGACACCACGGGGCCCGCGGCGCGCAGCGCCTCGGCGACGAGCCGCGTGGTCGTGGTCTTGCCGTTGGTCGCCGACACCAGGATCACGTCCAGGTTCTGGGCGAGCCGGGCCAGGAGGTCGGGGTCGAGTTTGAGCGCCACCCGGCCACCGATCACCGAACCGCTGCCGCGTCCCGCCGCGCGTGATGCCGCGGCGACCGCCTTGCCCGCGGTCACGGCCAGCTTGGCCCGCGGCGAGAGCGGGTCCGAGTTGCCTGCCATCAGTTCTCGATCCTCCTTGCGTACGCGCCGCGCCGTAGCACCCGGCAACGTGGTGACGCCTCAGCCTATCGAGATCCACTCACCTGCCCGAATCGCGGCACTGTCACGATCCCCGCGCGCGGGAGCGCGCCAGCGAGGACCGTACCCTTGCCGGCATGCGACAAGGCTCCATCCCGGGCGCTCACGGGCGTGTCCGGCCCCTCACATTGCTCGGCGACCCGGTTCTTCACACACCCTGCACGGAAGTCACCGATTTCGGCCCCGAACTCTCCCGGCTCGTGGAGGACTTGTTCGCGACGATGTACGCCGCCCAGGGCGTCGGGCTGGCCGCGAACCAGGTCGGTGAGCCGTTGCGGGTCTTCGTCTTCGACTGCCCCGACGACGAGGACGTGCGCCACCTCGGCCATGTGGTGAACCCGCGTCTGGTCCAGGCGGACGGCGTGGTGATCCGCGGCCCGGAGGGCTGCTTGTCCCTGCCGGGCCTGGAGGCGGGCACGGAGCGCCACGACCACGCCGTGGTCGAGGGTGTCACCATGACGGGCGAGCCGATCACGATCCACGGCACCGGCTTCTTCGCCCGCTGCCTCCAGCACGAGTGCGACCATCTGGAGGGCACGGTCTACGCGGACCGTGTGAAGGGTCTGCGCCACAGACGTCTGATGCGGCAGGTGGCCCGAGCCCCGTGGCGCACGTGACCGTGCCACCGTCACGGGCGCGGGAGGCGAGCCGGACCCCCGCGATCCACGGGAAGGCGCGGGGTCCTCAGAACCCCGGACTCCCCACCCGGTCCCCCGCCGCGGCGAGCCGCCCCCACAGCAGGTCGGCCAGGCACCGCACCAACTCGGCCCGCGTGCAGGGCTGCTCGCCCAGCCACCAGTCCCCGGCGGCATGCATCATCCCGACGATCCCGTGTCCCCAGACCCGGGCCAGCCGCTGGCTCTCCGGTCCGAGGTCCAGCCGATCCTCGATGACCTGGGCCAGTTCCTCGCCCATCCGCCGCAGCAGCGGCGCCGAGTGCTTGCCCACGTCGAAGCCCTGGTCCCCGGGCGAGCCCTCCGCCGGGTGCATCAGGAAGCGGTACACCTGAGGCCGGGCCTCGATCGCCGCGAGGTAGGTGTCGAGCGTGTTCTCCACCCGCTCGCGCCGCTCCGCCGGGGCGTCCAGCGCGGCCCGCAGCGAGTCGAGCAGGGCGTCGGTGTGCCGTGTGGCCAGGGCCGCGTAGAGTCCGCCCTTGTCGCCGAAGTGCCGGTAGAGGATCGGCTTGGTGATGCCCGCCTCGGCCGCGATGGCGTTCATCGACGCCTGCGGACCGTCCCGCAGCACGACGCGGTCGGCGGCCTCCAGCAGCTCGCGCCGTCGGCGGTCGGCCGACCTCTGCTGCTCGGTCCGCTGTGTGGTGTCCATGTGATCTCCCCACCCGTGCTCATTCGGTGACGCCAGCGCAAACTAACACTCGACACGAGTCACGCCTCGAACGGGCTGCCCGGGCCTCCCCGTGAGTTGACTTTTCCTACCCAGCGGTAACAGACTTCGGTTACCGTAAGTAACATGCAGTGCGCCGCTGGAGGGGACATGGCCGATTTCACCATGGAGCTGAACGACGAACAGAGGGAAGTCCGGGACTGGCTGCACGGCTTCGCCGCCGACGTCATCCGCCCCGCGGCCGCCGAATGGGACGAGCGCGAGGAGACCCCCTGGCCGGTCATCCAGGAGGCCGCGAAGGTCGGCATCTACTCCCTCGACTTCTACGCGCAGCAGTACTTCGACGCCACCGGCCTCGGCATCCCGATGGCCATGGAGGAGCTGTTCTGGGGCGACGCGGGCATCGCCCTGTCGATCGTCGGCACCGGCCTCGCCGCGGTGGGCGTCCTCGCCAACGGCACCGAGGAGCAGATCGGCACCTGGATCCCCCAGATGTACGGCGATGCCAACGATGTCAAGCTGGCCGCCTTCTGCTCCTCCGAGCCCGACGCCGGTTCCGACGTGGCCTCCCTGCGCACCCGCGCGGTGTACGACGAGGCCAAGGACGAGTGGGTCATCAACGGCACCAAGACCTGGGCGACCAACGGCGGCATCGCCAACGTCCATGTGGTCGTCGCGGTCGTCGACCCGGAACTCGGCTCCAAGGGCCACGCCTCCTTCATCGTCCCGCCGAACACCCCGGGGCTGTCCCAGGGCCAGAAGTTCAGGAAGCACGGCATCCGCGCCTCGCACACCGCCGAGGTCGTCCTGGACGGCGTCCGGGTGCCGGGCTCCTGCCTGCTCGGCGGCAAGGACAAGCTGGACGAACGGCTGGCCCGCGCCCGTGAGCGGGCGAGGACCGGTGGGGAGCGGGTGAAGAACGCGGCGATGGCCACGTTCGAGGCGTCCCGTCCCGCCGTCGGCGCGATGGCGGTGGGCACCGCCCGGGCCGCCTACGAGGTGGCGCTGGACTACGCGACGACCCGTGAGCAGTTCGGCCGGCCGATCATCGAAAACCAGGGCGTCGCGTTCCAGCTCGCCGACATGCGCACCTCCATCGACGCGGCGCGGCTGCTGGTGTGGCGGGCGTCCTGGATGGCCGTCAACGGCAGGCCGTTCACCGCCGCCGAGGGCTCGATGTCCAAGCTGTTCGCCAGCGAGACCGCGAAGACCGTCACCGCCCAGGCGATCCAGATCCTGGGCGGCAACGGGTACACCCGCGAGTACCCGGTGGAGCGTATGCACCGGGACGCCGCGATCTACACGATCTTCGAGGGCACCAGCGAGATCCAGCGGCTGGTGATCGCCCGCACGGTCTCGGGGATGCCCCTGCGCTAGCGGTGCTTGAGCGGGGTCAGCTGCTCGATGTCGTACCTCGCCCGGAGCGCCTCGATCGCCTCGCGGTCCGGCGGCCCCCCGTCCCGCAGGATCTCCAGCAACTCCTCGAAGTACCGCTCGTGATCCGGCGGCGGGGACGCCTGGAAGAACATCTTCGCCGGGGTCTCCGTCGGATTGGCGAACGCGTGCGGGCAGCCGGGCGGTACGACGATGACCGTGCCCGGGGTCGCCCGGACCACCTGGCTGCCCGAACGCGACTCCCACTTCTGCCAGTTGTCGGGGGTCCGGACGCGTGGCTCGAAGGCGAGGACGTCCACTTCGCCCTCCAGTACGTAGAACAACTCCTCGCTACGGGTGTGCACATGGGCGCCGACGTCGAATCCCGGGGGGACGAGCACCTCGAAGGTGGACGCCATCCGTGAGTGCTCCCCGGTCACCTTGAACGTGACGTGCTGGGCCGGGGTCTCGACGATCCGGCCATGGCCGGGCGGTACCAGCAGTCCTTGGGTCGCGGTCACGGCGTACTCACCTCACCAGGTCACGGGCAGGGCCAGCGGCCCTCGGATCAAGGCGCCCTTCCTGAAGGGCACTTCCTCGGGCGGCACCGCCAGCCGCAGGCCGGGCAGCCGGTCGAGCAGGGCGTCGACCAGCAGCTCGGACTCCAGCTTCGCCAGCATGCCGCCCACGCAGTAGTGGGGCCCGAAGCCGAACGCCAGATGCGGGTTGGGCTCACGGGTGAAGTCGATCGTCCCGGGGTCGGGAAAGACGTCCGGGTCCCGGTTCGCCGCGAGGTACGACACATAGACCGCGTCGCCCGCGCGGATCACCCGGCCGTGGATCTCCACATCCTCCGTCGCGATCCGGGAAAGGCCGACGGCGTTGCGGTGCGGGATCCAGCGCAGCAGCTCGTCGACGGCCCGGGCGCGGAGGCCCGGCTCGGCGCGCAGCCGCTCGGCCAGTTCCGGCCTGGTCAGCAGGACGTAGAACATCTGGCCGCTGTTGCCGGTGACCGCCTCGCCGCCGATCTGGACCAGTACGGCGAGGCCCACGGCCTCCGCCGGCGTGATCTCGCCCCGGCCCAGGGCCGCGCCGAGCAGGGACGTGACGTCCTCGCCCGTGCTGTTCTCCCTGCGCCCGACGAGATCGGCGAAGTAGTCGCCCATCTCGTCCCGGGCCCGCTCGCTGACCTGCGCGCCGTGCGTGGCGGACAGGATGAGCCGGGTCCAGTCGTGCATACGCCCGCGGTCGGCGGCCGGCACGCCCATCAGCTCGCAGACCACCGCGACCGGGAACGGGCTCAGCACCGCCGCCGTGAGGTCGGCGGGCGGACCGTCCGCGAGCAGCCCGTCCACCAGCTCGTCGAGCATCCGCCGGGACCTCTCCCGCACCCGCTCCACGCCCCGCGCCGTGAACGCCGGGGCCACGGCGCGACGCAGTCTGGTGTGGTCCGGCGGGTCCAGGAGACCGACCGCGTCACGCGCCGGCACGAAGTGCGGCGCGAGCCGGGTGACCTGCCGGTCCCTCACCGCCGCACGGCTGAACCGGGGGTCGTTGGTCACCCTGCGCACATCGTCGTGCCGGGTGACCAGCCACGCCCAGTCCTCGCCGTTCGGCAGCCGGACCCGGGTGACCGGCCCCTCGTCCATCAGCGCCCGCAGCACCGGATCGAAGTCGACTCCGGCCAGATCCAGAGCGGGCCACTGCCGGACGGGGAGCACGGTCCCGGTCGTCGTCTCCTGGCTCATGTCACGCCGAGTCGTCGATCTGCCAGCGCCCCACGGACATCTCCGCGGTGATGCCGGGCCCGAACCCGGCGAGCAGTCCGCGCGCCCGGTGCTCGGCGCCGCCCTCGTCGAACAGCCTGCGCAGCGCGTCCAGGACGACGGCGCTGGCGATGTTGCCGTACTCGGTGAGGGTGGCCCGGCTGAAGCGGAAGGCGTGCGGCTCGACCTGCAGGAACTTGCTGAGGTCGTCGAGGATGCGGGGTCCTCCGGCGTGGATGATGTAGAAGTCCAGGTCGGAGGCGTCCCAGCCGTGGGCGCCCGCCAGTTCGTGCAGGGCCGGAGCCAGCGGCTCCATGGTGCCGGGCACCCGCTTGTCCAGCAGGAAGTGGAACCCGGTGGCCCGGACGTCGTACGAGATCCAGTCCTCCGTCTTGGGGATCAGGTACGAGCCGTTGCGCTCCAGCTTCACGCCCGTGCCGCCCCGGCCGCGGACCACGGCGGCGGCGACGCCGTCACCGAACAGGCCGTTGGACAGCAGCGATCCGATGCCGATGTCGGTGGGCTGGTAGCACAGCGAGCAGAACTCGCAGGCCACGATCAGCACGTTGCACTCCGGGTAGGCCACGCAGAAGTCGTGGGCCCGGTTGATGGCCGCGCCGCCCGCCGCACAGCCCAGCTGGGCTATGGGTATCTGGCGCGTGGTGCTGGAGAAGTCCATCTCGTTGATCAGCCACGCGGTGAGCGAGGGCATCATGAAGCCCGTGCACGACACGTAGATGATCACGTCGATGTCGTTGGTGAGGAGCTCCGCGTCGTCGAGCGCCCGTTGCACGACCGCCGGGACGCGGGCCTTGGCCTCGGACTCGTAGATCTTGTTGCGGGCCTCGAAGCCGGGATGCTTGAGGGTTTCCTCGATCGGCTGCACGATGTGCCGGGTGCGCACACCGGTGTTCTCGATCAGCCGGAGGGCCAGCGGGAGTTGGGGGTGGTCCGCGTGGCGGGAGCGTGCCAGCTCCAGCGTCTCTTCCATCGTGATCACGTGTTCTGGAACGGACACCGAGGGTCTGCACAAAGTCGCCATGAACCGTGCCTGCTTTCGCCGTCCGAGGCTCCTGGAAGCCTCGGTCAGAGGGTGGTTCACCTCCGAGAAGGTGTAAACCCACGATCACCCGGGAGCGCCACGATCTCTCGCGGGATTACTCCGTCCAGGCGACAACGGCGTTCGGCACCCGTGCTACGAACCGGCTCCGCTGCTGTGCGCGATGCACGCCACGTCGATCCGGTCGGCCAGCTTGGCCAGCTCGATGGTCAGCGCCGCCACGGTGTCCTCGTCGAGCCCCTCCTGCCCGGCCTCCACGAGCCGCAGCCACCGGCCGCCCACCGTGCGGAGCAGCTTGCTCACGTCGGACGCGGCCACCTGCAAGGTTCCGCTGTCGTCGACGATCAGAGGCAGAGTCACTTCGCGGTTCACAAAGGGGATCGTAGCCCTGGAACCCTCACGCTCCGTGCCATACGGTCGTGATGTTGCAGAACTCGCGGATTCCGTGCCCGGACAGCTCACGCCCGTACCCGGAGCGCTTCACACCCCCGAACGGGAACGCCGGGTGGGAGGCGGTCATGCCGTTGACGAACACCCCGCCCGCCTCCAGATCCCGTACGAACCTGTCGACGTCCGCCTCCTCGCGGGTCCAGACGTTGGAACTCAGGCCGAACGGCGAGTCGTTGGCGATGAGCACCGCCTCGTCCAGGTCCCCCGCCCGGTACAGCGTGGCGACCGGACCGAACGCCTCCTCGCGGTGGATGCGCATCTCGCGCGTGATGCCGGCGAGCACCGTCGGCGGGTAGTACCAGCCGTCCCCCTCCGGCCGCTCGCCCCCGCACAGCACGGCCGCACCGCTGCGCCTGGCGTCGTCCACCAGCTCCTCCACATCGGCCCGGCCCTGCTCGCTGGCCAGCGGCCCGACCTCCGTCTCCTCCGCCATCGGGTCGCCGACCTTCAGCGCCCTCATGGCCTCGGTGAAGCGCTCGGCGAAGGCGTCGTAGACGTCCGTGTGCACGATGAACCGCTTCGCGGCGATGCACGACTGCCCGTTGTTCTGCACACGGGCAGTGACCGCCACCTGCGCCGCCCGGTCGACGTCCGCCGACGGCATCACGACGAAGGGGTCGCTGCCGCCCAGCTCCAGCACCGTCTTCTTGACCATCTCGCCGGCCGTCGAGGCCACCGCGCGCCCGGCGGGCTCGCTGCCGGTGAGGGTCGCCGCCTTGACCCGCTCGTCGCGCAGGATCTCGTCGACGGCCCCGGAGCCGACGAGCAGGGTCTGGAAGCAGCCCTCGGTGAAGCCCGCCCGGTGGAACAGGTCCTCCAGGTAGAGCGCGGTCTGGGGCACGTTCGAGGCGTGCTTGAGCAGCCCGACGTTGCCCGCCATCAGCGCGGGCGCCGCGAAGCGGATCACCTGCCACAGGGGGAAGTTCCACGGCATCACCGCGAGCACCGGCCCGAGCGGCCGGTAGCGGACGTGGACCCGGGAGGCGCCGGAGTCCCGCACGTCGGACGCGGCGGGTTCCTCGTCGGCGAGCAGACTCTCGGCGTTGGCGGCGTACCAGCGCATCGCCTTGGCGCACTTGGCGGCCTCCGCGCGGGCCTGCTTGACCGGCTTGCCCATCTCCGTCGTCAGGACCCGGCCGATGTCCCGCTGGTCCTCGTCCAGGAGGTCCGCGGCCCGGTTCAGCAGCCGTGCACGGTCGGCGAAGCCGCTCTCGCGGTAGGTGCGGAACGTGGCCTCGGCGAGCTGGAGCCGGCGCTCGATCTCCTCGGGGCCCATGGCCTCGTACGTCTTGATCGTCTCGCCGTTCGCCGGGTTCACCGTCGCGATGGGCATGGCTGACCTCCAAAGGAGCTGCTGTGCTTCGACCTTCCCGCGCGGCCGTGGGCGGCGCAACGCGTACGGGTCATCCTCGGGACAAGTGCTCCGCCAGGCGGTCGAGAAACGCCGACTGCGCCTTGACGATCACCTCGCGCGCCCGGTCCACGCCGCACCACGCCACGCGGTCCAGCTCCGGGAACTCCTGGGTGCGGCCGGACCTCGGCGGCCACTCCATGGTGAAGGTGCCCGGTGTGACGGTGCCGGGATCGAGGTCGGCCTCCACCGCCCACGCCGTGACGACCTTGCCGCCGCTCTGCCGGACCTCCCCGAGCGGCACCGCCTCGCCCTCCGGCGCCGGCAGCCCCAGCTCCTCCTGGAACTCCCGGCGGGCCGCGTCCCAGGCGGGCTCTTCGGCGTCGTACTCGCCCTTGGGCACGGTCCACGCGCCCGCGTCCCGCCGGGCCCAGAGCGGTCCGCCCATGTGGCCCAGCAACACCTCCGGGCCGCCGTCGGTGTGCCGGAACAGCAGCAGGCCCGCGCTGCGCCGGGAGGTCACGGCCGGACCTCCGGATGCGCGGCCAGCAGGGTCTCGACGGTGTCCGCGTCCTCGGGACGCTTGTCCTCGCGGTAGCGCAGCACACGGGCGAAACGGAGCGTGACGCCGGCCGGGTAGCGGGTGGACCTCTGCAGACCGTCGTAGGCGATCTCGACGACGAGTTCGGGGCGAACCGTCACCACCTGGCCGTCGGAGCTGACGGCCAGCTCCTGGAGCCGCTCGGTCTGCCAGGTCAGCAGCGCGTCGGTCATGCCCTTGAACGTCTTGCCGAGCATCGCGAAGCCCCCGTCGGCCGTGCGCGCCCCGAGATGCAGGTTGGAGAGCCTGCCGGTGCGGCGGCCGTGGCCCCACTCGGCGGCCAGGACCACCAGGTCGAGGGTGTGCACGGGCTTGAGCTTCAGCCAGGAGGCCCCGCGCCGCCCCGCGCTGTACGGGGCGTCCAGCGCCTTGATCACGACGCCTTCGTGACCGCGGCGCAGGGTCCGCGCGAGGAACTCCTCGGCGGCGGGGACGTCGTCGGGGCCGGACACCACGGTCCGCCGCACCCGCATCGGCTCGGGGACGAGTTGGGCCAGCGCCGCGTGCCGCTCGGCGAACGGCAGGTCGAGCAGGTCCCGGCCGTCGACGGACAGCGCGTCGAAGAAGACGGGGGAGACCGGGACCGCCCGCGCGGCCGTCGCCACGTCCACCCGGGAGCCGACCCGGCCGGCCGTCTCCTGGAAGGAGCGCGGCCGGCCGTCCTCGTCGAAGGCGATCACCTCGCCGTCCAGCACGAACCGCTCCCCGCGCAGCTCCCGCGCGGCCGAGGTCAGCTCGGGCAACCGGTCGGTGATGTCGTCGAGGGTGCGGGTGTAGAGGCGCACGTCGTCGCCGTCGCGGTGCACCTGGACGCGGATGCCGTCCAGCTTCTCCTCCACCGCGCAGGCGCCGAGCTTGCCGATCGCCTCGGCCACCGAGGACGCGGTGTGCGCCAGCATCGGCAGCACCGGGCGACCCACCGTCAGGCGGAAGCGTTCCAGCGCCCCGGGCCCGTCGGCGAGCAGCGCGCGTGCCACGTCCTGGAGCGACCCGGCCAGCATCACCGCACGCCGTACGTCCGTGGCGGGCGCCCCGGTCGCCTGCGCCAGCCCCTCGACGGCGACCGCCTCCAGCGCGCCCTGCCGGACCTCGCCCGTGAGCAGGCCGATCAGGAATCGCTGCTCGTCCTCGGTGGCGGCGCCCATCAGCTCGCCGACCAGCCGGGCCCGCTCCGCCTGCGAGCCGGTGCCGCCGACCTTCCCGAGCGCGGTGAGGCGGGCGTCCACCTCGCGCACGGTCAGACTCGGCTCGCTGGCCGGCCCGACCGGGCGGCCGAGCACCTTCCAGCCGATGCCCAGCCGGCCCTGCGGCAGCCGGCCCGCGAGATACGGGATGACCACCGGCACGTCGTCCGGCTCCGCGTCCCGGAACAACTCGGCGAGCAGGGCGATCTTGCGGGACCTCGCCGAGGTGGCGGCGACCTCCCGGGACACGTCGGCGAGCCGGGTCAGCAGCATGCAGACATGGTGCACCGGGGACGGGGGGCCTACACCTGGACGGCCGCGTCCAGGTCGTACATCAGCAGCTCCCCGTTGATCGTGGCGCCCGCGCGGTAGCCGCCGCTCGCCGCGTTCACGACCTGCTCGGCGAAGCCGGTGGCGTTGCCCGCGGCCCACACGCCGGGGACGGTCGTCAGCCCCGTCGGGTCCACCACGGCGTACGCGCCGAAGGGCGTCTCGTTCAGCTCGGCGCCCAGCCGCCGCAGCAGACCGGTCCGCGGAACGGGGCGGGGCGCGGTGAACACCACCTCCCTCTCATGGACGGTGCCGTCCGCCAGCCGAACTCCGGTGAGCCGGTCGTTCTCGATCTCCAGCCCCGCGACCTTGCCGGGGACCACCTTGACCCCCGCCGCGGCGAGCCGGCGCAGGTCGTCGTCGGACAGGTCCTCCTCCGCGACCTCGTGCAGGAAGAACCTCACGTCCTTCGACCACTGGGTGACGATCAGCGCCTGGTGCACGCTGTGCGGACCGGCGGCGAGCACGCCGAACGCCTGGTCGCGCACCTCCCAGCCGTGGCAGTACGGGCAGTGCAGCACGTCCCGGCCGAACCGCTCCGCCACCCCCGGCACGCCCGGCGGCTCGTCCCTGAGCCCGGTGGTGACGACCAGGCGCCGGGCGCGCACCGTCCGCCCGCTCGCCAGCTCCACCGCGAAGTCCTCGCCCCGGGACACGTCCACCGCCCGGTCCCGGACCAGCTCCACGCCGTAGCGCGCGATCTCCTCGCGGCCCTTCGCGAGGAACTCGGCGGGGGACATGCCGTCCCGTGACAGATATCCCTGCATGTGCGCGGCGGGCGCGTTGCGCGGCTCGCCCGCGTCGACGACGAGCGTGCGGCGCCTGGCACGGCCCAGGACGAGCGCGGCGGACAGCCCCGCCGCGCCGCCGCCGATGACGACCACTTCGTAGGACCCGGTTGTTCCGGTCATGGTGACCACCTCCGCGGAGACAGTCGCGCGCCCGCTGCGGGATTGACAAATGCGTTTGCCGAATCTGCAATGGCGGCATGACGACCGACGAGGTGCTGGCAGGGGTGGGGCCGCGGCTGCGGCGGATCCGCAAGGAGCGGGAGGTGACGTTGTCCGGGCTGTCGGAGGCGACCGGGATCTCGGTGAGCACGCTCTCCCGGCTGGAGTCCGGGCTGCGCAAGCCCAGCCTGGAGCTGTTGCTGCCGATCGCGCAGGCCCATCAGGTGCCCCTGGACGAGCTGGTCGGCGCGTCGGCGGTGAGCGATCCCCGGGTGCGGGCCAAGCCGATCGAGAGGTACGGCCGCGTCCACTGGCCGCTCACCCGCCAGCCCGGCGGCCTCCAGGCGTTCAAGGTGCTGGAGCCGCAGCGTGCCCTCGAACCGGAGCCGCGGACCCATGAGGGGTACGAGTGGCTGTATGTGCTGTCCGGGCGGCTGCGGCTGGTGCTGGGCGATCACGACGTGGTGCTGACGGCGGGGGAGGCGGCGGAGTTCGACACCCGGGTGCCGCACTGGTTCGGGTCGACGGGGGAGGGGCCGGTGGAGTTCCTGAGCCTGTTCGGGCCGCAGGGGGAGCGGATGCATGTGCGGGCGCGGCCGAAGCAGGCGTGACGGCTGCACGCCGCTGCTTCCTGTGCCGCTGGAGCAGGCGTGACGCGGGGTGCTGCTGCCTGTGCCCCTGGAGCAGGCGTGACGCGAGGGCCCGATGTCTGTACCGCTGGAGCAGGCGCGCCCCGACTGTTCCCAGGGCGGCAAGCGACCGCTTAGTATGCGGTGGACCCGGTCAGACGACGCAGTCCCCCGTGGAGGCCCCGCATGCAGGCATGGCAGGTGCACGAGAACGGCGAGCCCGGCGAGGTGATGCGCCTCGACGACGTGGCCGCGCCCACGCCCGGCGACGGCCAGGTCCTGCTGAAGGTGCGGGCCGCGAACATCAACTTCCCGGATGCCCTCCTCTGCCGGGGCCAGTACCAGGTCCGGCCCCCGCTGCCCTTCACCCCCGGGGTCGAGATCTGCGGCGAGACCGAGGACGGCCGCCGGGTGATCGCCAACCCGGCGCTCCCGCACGGCGGCTTCGCCGAGTACGCCGTCGCCGACGCGGCCGCGCTCCTGCCCGCACCGGACTCCCTGGACGACGCCGAGGCCGCCGCCCTGCACATCGGCTACCAGACCGGCTGGTTCGGCCTGCACCGGCGGGCCCGGCTGGAGGCCGGCGAGACGCTGCTCGTCCACGCCGCCGCCGGCGGGGTCGGCAGCGCGGCCGTCCAACTGGGCAAGGCCGCCGGAGCCAGGGTGATCGGGGTGGTGGGCGGCGCCGAGAAAGCGGCCGTCGCGCGTGAGCTGGGCTGCGACGTCGTGATCGACCGGCGTGCCGAGGACGTCGTCGCGGCGGTGAAGCAGGCCACCGGCGGCCGGGGTGCCGACGTGGTCTACGACCCCGTGGGCGGCGAGGCCTACACCCAGTCCGCCAAGACCGTCGCCTTCGAGGGCCGGATCGTGGTCGTCGGCTTCGCGAGCGGAGTGATCCCGAGCCCCGCGCTCAACCACGCCCTCGTGAAGAACTACTCGATCCTCGGCCTGCACTGGGGCCTGTACAACACCAAGGACCCGAAGCTGGTCCGGCACTGCCACGAGCAGCTCACCGAACTGGCCGCCCGGGGGACCATCAAGCCGCTGGTGAGCGAGCGGGTGCCGCTCGACGGCGCGGCGGCCGCCGTGCAGCGGGTCGCCGACGGAGGGACCACCGGCCGCGTCGCCGTCGTCCTGGAGAACGGGGCCGGCGCATGACCGATGCCACCGAACTGCGCCGACGGGTACAGGAGTTGCTGGCCGCGCACCCGCCCGCGGCCACGGACCCCGACGACTTCCTCAAGGCCCGCTTCGACGCCGGGCTCGCCTGGGTGCACTACCCCGAGGGGCTCGGCGGGCTCGGCGCCCCGCGCACGCTCCAGGCCGTCGTGGACGCCGAGCTCGAGGCCGCGGGCGCGCCCGACAACGACCCCCGGCGGATCGGCATCGGCCTCGGCATGGCCGCGCCGACCATCCTGCGCTACGGCACCGAGGAGCAGAAGCGCCGGTATCTGCGGCCCCTGTGGGTGGGGCAGGAGGTCTGGTGCCAGCTGTTCAGCGAGCCCGGTGCCGGCTCCGACCTCGCCGCGCTGGGCACCCGGGCCGTACGCGAGGGCGACGAGTGGGTGGTCAACGGGCAGAAGGTGTGGACGTCCAGCGCGCACGTCGCCCGCTGGGCGATCCTCATCGCCCGCACCGACCCGGACGTCCCCAAGCACCAGGGCATCACGTACTTCCTCTGCGACATGACCGACCCCGGCGTCGAGGTGCGGCCGCTGCGCCAGATCACCGGCGAGGCCGAGTTCAACGAGGTGTTCCTGACGGACGTCCGCATCCCCGACGCCCGCCGCCTCGGTGACGTCGGCGACGGCTGGCGTGTCGCGCAGACCACCCTCATGAACGAACGCGTCTCCATCGGCGGTATGCGCCTGCCCCGCGAAGGCGGCATGATCGGCCCCGTCTCGATGACCTGGCGCGAACGCCCGGACCTGCGCACCCACGACCTCCACCAGCGGCTTCTCGCCCTGTGGGTCGAGGCCGAGGTCGCCCGGCTCACCGGCGAGCGGCTGCGCCAGCAGCTCGTCGCGGGCCAGCCCGGACCCGAGGGCTCCGGCATGAAGCTCGCCTTCGCCCGCCTCAATCAGGAGATCAGCGGCCTGGAGGTCGAACTCCTCGGCGCCGAAGGACTCCTGTACGACGACTGGACCATGCGCCGCCCCGAGCTGGTGGACTTCACCGGCCGTGACGCCGGCTACCGCTACCTCCGCTCCAAGGGCAACAGCATCGAGGGCGGGACCAGCGAGGTCCTCCTCAACATCGTCGCCGAACGCGTCCTCGGACTGCCCTCCGAGCCGCGCACCGACAAGGACGTCGCCTGGAAGGACCTCGCCCGATGACCGATCTTCTCTACTCGGAGGAGGAAGAGGCCCTCCGCGCCGCCGTCCGGGACGTGCTCACCGACCACTGCGCCGTGTCCGGCGTGATCGCCCGTACCGAGTCCGACGCGCCGCACGACCGGGAGCTGTGGAAGCTCCTCGCCGACGCCATGGGCCTCGCCGGACTGCTGGTGCCGGAGGAGCGGGGCGGTCAGGGGGCCTCGCACCGCGAGGTCGCGGTGGTCCTGGAGGAACTGGGGCGGGCGGTCGCGCCCGTCCCGTATCTCACGAGCGCCGTCGTCGCGACCGAGGCGCTCCTGGCCTGCGCGGGCTCCTCCGAGCTGCTCGCCCGGCTGGCGTCCGGTCGGAGCGTGGGCGCCCTCGCCGTCGCGCTGGACCGCGGACCGGGCGCCGCCTTCCCCGTCGCCCGGCTGGAAAAAGGCCTGCTGTACGGCGAGTTGAGCGCCGTGGCGGACGCGACGGCCGCCGATGTGCTGCTCGTTCCCGCGGACGACGGCGGACTGTACGCCGTGGATGCCGACGCCGTGACGGTGGTCCCGCAGGTGTCGCTGGACCTGACCCGGCCCGTGGCGCGGGTGGTGCTCCAGGGCGCGGCGGGCCGGCGGCTGGGCGATGCCGAGCCCGCGGTGCGGCGGGCCCTGCGGGCGGCGGCCGGACTGCTCGCGTCGGAGCAACTGGGCCTGGCGGAATGGGCGTTGACCGAGACCGTGCGCCATCTCAAGGACCGCAAGCAGTTCAACCGGCCGGTCGGCGGGTTCCAGGCTCTCAAGCACCGGCTCGCCCAGCGCTGGCTGGAGGTCGTCCACCTGCGGGCCACCGCCCGCGCCGCGGCGGACGCGCTGGCCACCGGCGAGGACGTCGACGTGTCGGTCGCCGTCGCGCAGGCCTACGCCGCGCCGGTGGCCGTGCGCGCCGCCGAGGAGGCGGTGCAACTGCACGGCGGCCTCGGGATGACCTGGGAGCACCCGGCGCACCTGTATCTGAAGCGCGCCAAGGCGGACTCCCTCGCCTACGGCACCGCGGGCGCCCACCGGACGTCGCTGGCCGAACTGGTGGACCTTCAGGCCCCCTGACACGCGCCTCCGAGGCGCCTTTGACGCGCACGGTAACCCCGAGGAAAGCCCGTCCCACCTGGGGCGGGCTTTTCGGTGCGCGTACTGCGGTGAAGTGAACCGATGGCGGCGGTCCGGCCAACTCGTCCACGGCCGTCGCAAGTTGAGCGGCATCCACCCCCATACTCGCTGAGGTTCCGTTCCCGCCCACACCAGGGAGGCAGAGCATGGCCCTCACCACCCGTCGCAGAGCCCTCACCACCTTCGGCGCCGCCCTCGCCGGCACGGTGGCCCTGCCCGGAGCGAGCGCGCTGGCGGACGACGGCAGGCACCGTCCGCGTTCGCCCCGCCCGCTGTGGCGTGCCCACGCGCACAACGACTACGAGCACCCCCGCCCCCTCCTCGACGCCCTCGACCACCGCTTCGGCAGCGTCGAGGCCGACATCTACCTGGTCGGCGACCGACTCCTCGTCGCCCACGACCCCGAGGACCTCGACCCGGCCCGCACCCTGGAATCCCTCTACCTCGACACCCTCGCCGCCCGGGTCAAGGCCAATCGGGGCTCGGTCCACCGCGGTCACCGCGGCTCGCTCCAGCTGCTCATCGACATCAAGACCGAGGGCGCCTCGACCTACCGCGAACTCGACCGTCACCTGCGCCGCTACCGGCACCTGTTCACGACGTACGCCCACGGCAAGGTGCTCCCCGGACCTGTCACCGCCGTCATCTCCGGCGACCGGGCGGCGCGTGTGCCGATGGAGGCGCAGAAGGTGCGTCGCGCCTTCTACGACGGCCGCCTCGCGGACCTCGGCGGCCCGGCGCCCGCCTCCTTCATCCCGCTGATCAGCGACAACTGGACGCTGAACTTCACCTGGCGGGGCGCGGGCGAGTTCCCGGCGGCCGAACGGCAGAAGCTGCACGGCATCATGCGGGCGGCGCACTCACGCGGGCAGAAGGTGCGGTTCTGGGCCACGCCCGACGTGGCGGGTCCGGAACGCGACGCGCTGTGGTCCGAGTTGCTGGCCGCGGACGTCGACTTCGTCAACACCGACGACCTGCTCGGGCTGGAGGCGTTCCTGGACGCCCACGGACGGGCGTAGCCCTCGCCCGTCCGCCCGCCGGTCGAGGACACCACACTTTCGGGGGACAGGTCAGCCGCCCGGAGGAACCCTCCGCTACGCCACACTTGCGCCCGAACGCCGCGAAGCGGACGTGGCGGAGGAGGTTGACGATGGCCATTTCCATCTCTGTGGTGCTGCTGCTGTTCATTCTGGCGGTGATCTTCGTGCGCAACGGGGGCCTCAAGCTCACGCATGCGATCGTCTGCCTGCTGCTCGGTTTCTACCTCGCGAGTTCGAGCATCGCCCCGACCATCCACAGCGGCCTCACGGCCACGGCCGGCATCGTGAGCGGCCTCAGACCTTGAGGTCCTGGCGGCCACGGGACGTCAGGTCCCGTGGAACGCGCCGATACCGTTCGGCACCGGGTGCTCCCCTCCGCCCCCGTCCGGTCGTCCAGGCCGGACAGCGGCTGTCCGCTCCTCAGGACCGGAAGCGGTAGGGGAGCCGTGACACCGACGCCACCAGCCGCCGCCGTACCGCCGCGCGCTCGCCCACCGAGAGCCTCCGCAGTCCCCGCGCGCCCGCGTCTCGTCCGACCGGCACCGCCGTCCCCTCGGCGATCGGACCGCTGCCGGGAGCACCCGCGCCCGCGCCCACCCGGCCCTTCCTGACGGTCACCTCGTGGGTGTCCCTGCTGCACGGCACTGCCCGGTCGCTCAGGCGGAGTTGACGAGCCGCATGTACCGGGGCCAGTCCCAGTGCGGGCCGGGGTCGGTGTGGTCCGTGCCCGGTATCTCATGATGACCGATGATGTGGGCGCGGTCCTTCGGTATGCCGTACTTCGCGCAGATCCCCGCGGTGAGGGCGGCCGATCGCGCGTACAGGGCGTCCGTGAAGTAGCCGGGCTCGTCCACCCACCCCTCGTGCTCGATGCCGATGCTGCGCGTGTTGTACTCCCAGTTCCCCGCGTGCCACGCGATGTCGGACTCGCGGACGCACTGCGCCGGCTGCCCGTCCTCGGACCGCACGACGTAGTGCGCGGACACCTTCTTGCGCGGGTGCTGGAAGATGCCGAGGGTCCTGGAGTATTCGGTCTGCGTGACATGGATGACCACGAGGTCCACGGGGTGGCTCGCCGGACGCTTCGCCTCGGTGTAGTTGGCGCGGGTCGCCGGCTGCCACTGCGCGAGAGGGTGGTCGGGGGCCGGGGTCCGTGCGCCCGCCCTCGGTCCGGGCAGCAGTGCGTACGGGACGACGGCGAGGGCGGTGCCCTTGAGGATCCGCCGCCGGTGGGGAAGCGGTCGTGCTCGTTCCATGACGAGGGCCTCTCGACTGGGGGAATCTCGGAGCGAGGGAGGAGACGCGCCGGGCTGAGCGCGCCTCGTGTGATTCAAGGTACGGCGCGGGACGGACCGGCCACGGCCGCGCCGCTGTTCCGTGGATGACCGCGACGTTGTGGACAACTCGCTCACCCGAAAGAGTGGCGGGAGGTAGCGATGGGTGCGTGCAGGTCTCGTCGGGTTCTCGGGTCCGGGTGGGCCGCGTGCCGGATCCCCGGGTTCGGGCAGTGCCCGCGCCGAGTTCTCGATCAGCTCCCGCGCCGGGTTGTGAGGTTGAGGCAGTTTCCGCGCCGGGTTGTGAGGGCGAGGCAGCCCCCCGCGACGGGCTTCGGGAACGTCCTGGTCGGGCATTCGGGCAGTGTCAGCCCCCGGTTCCGACCCCCGCCGGATCATCCAGCACCCCCCGCACCACCCAATGCCCGGCTCCCAGCAACGGCCCCTCGGAACCCAGCCGCGACAGTGTCAGCCCCCGGTTCCGACCCCCGCCGGATCATCCAGCACCCCCCGCACCACCCAATGCCCGGCTCCCAGCAACGGCCCCTCGGAACCCAGCC